>CAYYYI010000006.1:0-22755 GCA_964475735.1 uncultured Anaerolineaceae bacterium | reverse complement strand
GCACCGGCCATCCGCTGACACGGGCCGGGCCCGCTCCCGCGCCACCGCAAGCCCCACCTGGTCCTTTTCGCGCAACCCGGCGAGCGGCGTCCCCGGGCGCCGGCAAGCCGCCCCACGGCAACTTCGCGTCCACTTCCGCATGTTCCGCGCCGCTTGTTGGTCCCGCTTGGGAAACGGCGGGTGACCATGCCACGGAGCTGTAACCGCCCCTCCTCCCATACCCCCGTTTGACCACCCCGGGCGCGGCCGAACTCCCCCAGTGAGGCCCCTGCGGCGGCTCGATAGCCACCGGCACGGCGGCTTGCGGGGAGGAAACCAATGGCCTTGTTCGAACTGCCTCGCGCGGGCGGCGTCGCCGGCGTTGCGCGTGGATCCCACGTTGGCAGATTCCTGCCGCTCTACCTTGCCGGCCTCGCTGCCGGCGCGGGCCTTGGTCTGGCCCTGACCTTCGCCGCGAACGGAAACGGCGCTGCCATTCCGCGCGTGGCGCCCGGAGTCTCACCGCCTGTCCTGGCCAGCGCCCCCCGCGTGGCGCCGCCGGCCGAAATCGCCTTTGCCGCTCCCGCGCAGCCCGCGATCGAGCTGAGTCCCGGCGCAGCCCTCAACGCCCTCCCCGAGCTCCCGCAGGATCTGCTGGCGGCGCTGTTCGTCCCTGCTCCCGCCACTGAGCCCGTGTCTGCTCCTGCCGTCGTGCCCGTGGCGCCCCCGGTTGCAGCGGCTCCGGTCGCGCCTGCCGCCCCGGTTGCCCCCGTGGCCCCGGCGCCGGTTGTACCGGCAGCCGCTCCCGCCGCCGAAGCGCCGCCTGTCGCCGAGCAGCCCGCCGCACCCGCGGCCGTCCCGGCAAAGCCAAACTTCTACGTCCCCGAGCCGGCTGCCGGGGGCGTGACCGCTCTTGAGCAGAGGCTCCTCGATGGGCTGAACGCCGAGCGTGCCGCCGCTGGCCTGGCCCCCTACGCCTTTGACCAGAACCTCAGCCGCATCGCCCGCATCCGCGTCCAGCAGCTCGTCGATCAGAACTACTTCGGCCACACCGACCCCTACGGCTACTCCATGTACGTGGAGCTGCTGGCCCACTTCGGCTACACGAGCTACGCCTGGGCGGGCGAGAACCTGGCCATGAACAACTATGGCGTGGCCGAGTCCCCCGAGCGGGCGGTGGCCGCCCTCATGCGCAGCCCGACCCACAAGGCGAACATCCTCGCCGGGGACTTCTTCCGCATCGGCATTGGCGAGCTTACGACCCCCGATGGCCGCCACTTCTACGCCATGATCTTCCTCGGCTAAGACTTCCCTCGGAGGTCCCAAACAGGAAGGCCGGTGAGTTGCCCCACCGGCCTTCCTCGGTGCCGTGTTCTTTGCTCCGGAGTCCGCGCTCCCTACTCCGCGCTGTCTCCTGGGGACTCGAATGGACCGCCATCGTCGTCCTCGTTCCGGCCTCGCGACATGGCGTAGCCAACCCCACCGCCAACCACGGCGATACCGCCCAGCACGATGATGACGACCGCCCAGAGCGGGAACCCTCCATCGTCGCCGTCATTCGATTGGAGATTGCCCGGACGGGAGCTTGTCACCCCGCCCTTCAGCGTGGGAACTGGCGAACCTGCGCCTGGAGAGCCAGCCGGTATCGTTCCCAACTCCTCGGTGGGCGTGGCTGTGCCGGTGGCCACCGGGGTGGTCGTGTTCGTTGGCGGCGGAGGCGTGGGCGTCCTTGTGGGCGCGGGCGTGAACGTGGGGATCGGAACGGGAGTGACGTCCCCGAAGGTCACGTCCAGCCGCACCGGCCCCGCCCGCCACTTCGCCTCCTGGCCGGCCGTGCGGTCACCGATCTTGACGGTGATGGGAATGCCCTCCACGCCGCAGCCCTGCTTGTCCTCGCGCGATGAGACGTTGACGGCGTACACCGTCACGCGCGCTTCGCCATCGCCGGTGTATTCGGTCTTCCCCGTACCACAAAGCTGGCCGCCGATGTAGGCGGTTACGGGCAGCCCGGCCTCAACCGGCCCTGCCTGGTCATTGATCGACCCAAACACCGTCGAAGGGGGTTGGAACTGTGCGATGGCCGTGCCGGCCATCAGTGCGCCGATGCATGCCGTTGCCAGCGCGGCGGCGCGAAAGAAGGGTTTCATTGGTTCTGCCATTCCTGCGGGAAGGATTGGTGACGGCAAGTCCGAGGGTAACCCAGCCTGGCCCTAGTGGCATCAATCGGGAACGTAAAGCGTAAACGGCTGCTTGACCTGGACCCAGTAGGCCCCACCTGCCCGGAACGAGTCGAACGTGTTCAGGAAGCCCGGCCCACCGGGCGTGTACAGCTCCCAACGGCCTGTAATGGCGTTCCAGGTGTAGATGGCCGCCACCTTCTCGTCGTTCCCGGCGAGGGCCGCCCTTATCGTCCCGTTGCGACCGGCTGTCACCAGGTTCCAGCCCGTCTCCAGCAGCTTGTTTTTCTGCGCGCCGAATTGGACGGTGATATCCACCACGATCTCGCCTTCGCCGTCCAGCGGCAGCGTGTCCGGAATGGGAGGATCAACCTGGCGGCCGTCGCAGTACATCCGGCTCATCTCAAATCCGTTCCATACAAGCCGCGCCCAGTCGTCCGGGTCGCCGTCCACGAAAACCTGGTCGTTGGTGTACTGCCAGTCCATGACTGTGGCGTTAGGTCCGGCGGGGAACGTCCGGCTCTCACCCGGCTCCAGGAAGCCGTAGATGCCCAGGTATTGCTCGGGGTCGAGATAGTTCTCCGGCCGGCTGCGTAGCGAGAACCCGGCCAGCGAAACGAGGTTCGAGCCCTTGTTGGTGATGGTCACCTCTTCGCCGCCTTCGCACGTAAGCCCAGTCACCCTGACTTCCCCCGGCGGAGGCGAAGGCGGCGGCGGGAACGAGACGCGCACGTTCGTCGCCGTCAGCACGCTGTTGCTCACCTTGATCCAGGCCTGGCATTCGTCGTCTGACACAGGTGGCTTCGCGATGTCTTCGTTAAGCGGTCTGCCAAGGTCATCAACGGTGTCGAACGTGGTTGTCGATGCCGCCCGCTTGTTGCCGCTGACCGACCATGGCATCCCCTCCACCCCGATGATCACGCCATCCCCCGCGTCTATCTCCCACTGCAACGGGATGCCCAGGGCGTTGTGGAACGACTTCGCGTCGCAATACCCGTCACGGTCCTTCAAGTGGGCGACAACGTACTTGATCGCGGGCGAATCCGTGTCGACGACCGTGAGCTCTTTGTACCCGGCCCAGGTCCAATCGGTCTGGGCTACATTGGAGCGCGCCGGGGGCAAAGTCCCCCCGCGGCGCGCCGGGTAATCCGCGATTGCGAAGTAACGCGTATGCCCCACCACGTTCCCCTCGGAGCAGTGCGGGTTCCCGGTGTGCGGATTGGCCAGGCAACCCTCATAGGTGAGGTTAAGGTCACCGAATGTGTCGACCGTCCCGATTCCGCTCGAATCCGTGGCGTCTGTCAGTATCCGCGGCCGTTCGACTGTCCCGAGGACACTGGGGAGGCCGGTGACGGGGTTGACGTTGATGAACGACTCCGTCCCATCGAGCACCATCCACCCGGAATCGCCGGTCTTGATGCCCTTGGCCCAGCTGTTTTCGACTTCCTCCCGCTCCATCATGAATGTCACGTAGGCAACTGGCATCGGAGCCGAGGAAGGCCAGTTCTTGCGCGAGTCCGCGTCGCCGCGAATCGTTTCCCAGTCGGTTGGCAGGATCCAGCGGTCGGCCGGGACCGTGCGCCCGTCGGGTTTCGTCTCCGCGGGCCGGCCCGAAGGATTGTTGCCCACAAACCAGCCGCGCGCAGTGGCGCTGAGATCGCCGATCTCGGAAACGTTCAGTGTGCTCGATACGGTCGTGGTCAGGTCCTCGAAGGCGAGGAAGTAGATCGGGAAGGCGACCTTCGAGAACTCATTGCCCGTCACGAAGACCTCAATGTCGACCTCGCCGGGCATGTCGCTCTCGTAGGCGACCTCGGCCGCACAGTCCGCGCCCAGCACCACCGAGTGACTATCCGGCGAGCTCCCCACGAAGCCACCGGGCTGGCCATCGGGTCTCACGAATACGACAGTGTTCGCCGCCAGCGGACAGCTGTCGGTGTACGAGAGTGAGTAGGTGAGCTTTACCCGGTCGCCGGCCCAGGCGACGCGCGGCGTCTTCGCTCCGACGGTGAACTCGAACGACACGTCGACGTACTCGGTCCCGAAGAACACGTTTGGGTTCCCCGGGTAGTAGGCGTCGATTTCGACCCTGGTTACGGACGACGGCGTGCACCCACCGTCGTTGTCGATGGTGAACGAAATGTCGTCGGGCCCATCGCCGAGCGGCTCCCCGAGGTCTGCCGTGCTGGGCCCGCGTTCGAATCGCCCGCCGTACGAAACACCCGAGATCGTTGACCCCAGATTGACCGGCGGCGACGACTCCGAAAGGAAGTAGCCGCAGCCCCCTTCGATACGAATCACCAGCACGACCCCTTCCAGGGCGAGATCAACCAGCGGCCCGGTTGGGCCCGTGTGGCCGCCAAACACCCACTCCGTGAGCGTGATCTTCCCCGACAGGTATCGCCCCGAACTCACGTTGTACTGGATCGCCTGCACCCTGGACTTGTTCGTGATGATGTCCTCGGGTGAGGTCTCCGGGTCGCGAGGGTCCGGGCCGGTCGTGATCTCCGTCCGCGAAATCGTGTTCCACTGCTTCAGTAGCGCCCGGTTGCTGGGCCCGCTGGTGGCCGCGTCCTGGTCGTTGTTGTCCCCGTTCGTGTCCCACGACACGTTCCGGACGCCCAGGCCCAGGGTTCCCACGTTCTTCGTGAACGAAAGCGTCAGGAAGTGCTCTCCCGGCTGCGTGGAAGTCCACCCCAGGCAGATGGTCCCATCGACCACGCCCGGGAAGTTCGGGCTGCTGCCGGCCCCATCATTGAACGTGTGCAGACCCGAAACGTTCGCCCCGCTGCCCGTGAAGTGGATGTCGTTGGTACTAATCACGTCGCCAACTGCCGATGGGATGATGCAGGCGTAGTGCGTCGCGCCCACCACGTTCTCGTTCGCGTCCTGTTGCGGCATCAGTTGCCCGCCGAGCGCCACGTGCCGCAACTCCGAAAAGTCGACATCGTTGATGTCCACGATGTTGTTCGTCAGCGACCCGATCGTGTGAAGCTGGTCGTCGGTTGTCGTGCTGAGCTTGTAGACGGCGTAGAAGGAGAACGTGACGTCAATGTCCGCCTGAGTGGACGGGTCGGTTATCCCAACGCACCATTCGCCTGTCGTTGTGTTCTTGAAGACGCCCGTGATCGTCCCCGCGCTGGCTGTCCAGTCTCCCGCTTCCACCCTGTCGAGCTGGTTAGGGGCGGCCGGCAGTGTGTTCGATGCTTCGCCGGTCAGGAAGCTGGGGTCCCAGCCCACGGTGCACACGGTCGCGGCGCCGCCGACGACACCATCCCATCCCTGCAACGTGACGGTCACAATCTCGATCTCGAGCTCGATTGTGATGGGCAGCGACCCGCCGGTGTAGGTCCACGAAAGCGTCAGCTTCGTCCCCGCGGCGGCCGCCTGGATGGTTGCGCAATAGACGTCGTCCGTGGAATCGCCCGGCGTGGTGCCGTTGTAGTAGTCCGTGTCCGTGACTGTGCTCCCGGCGGTCACGGTGAAGCCATTGGTGAGCCCGGTCACCGCGACTCCGGAGCCATCCACCTCGACGCAGTAGCCAACAAGCCCGAGCGTGGGGTTCGCCTGCGCCAGCACCGCGGCGCCGTGGGAGAAGTCGCCCGCGTAGAGCTTCGGTGGGTCAACCTTCGTAAACGCCTCGCCCGGGGCGGCGTGCACCCGGCCGGGGTCCCTCAGGTCAGCTCCGCTCCCGGCCACCGCCGCCACCAGCAGAGCCGCCATCGCGCACAAAACAAACCGGCGACGCACGTTCCCCATAGAATCCCTTGGGACTCCTGGGCGTACCCCGCCGGACGCCTCGTCCAACCTTCCCAGACTTCACTCGCGCAAACGGCGACTCGACACACCGATTGCGCGTGTGTACCGCCCCTGATTTAGCCCGATCCGGGCTGCTAAGTCAAGCTCTATCGCTAAGACAGGTGATCAGGAAATCCCTGCCCGCCGCCCTTTACGCCTGAGGGGGAAGCGCCGGCCAAAGCGCTTCCCCCTCGAGCGTTGGAGGAGAGGCAGGTCTACTGCTTGCGAATCAAAGCCACTGCCCGATGCCCGGCCGCCATCGCCGGAAGGGCCATCGCCAGGGCTGCAAGTACGAAGAACAAGGTGTTTACGCTCGTCTTGTCTCGGGATGCCAGGCCGGTTCCCGTCGCCGGCGGCAGCGGCGCCCCTGCCTGCCGCGCGCCCAGCACCTCGTCGAGGGGCGAGAAAGGCCCGATCACGTCGACCGGGATGCTCACGCCCAGGCTCGCCGGGGCGTCTTCGCAGGGCTCGATGCCGAATTCCGCGCTCACACTCCGGGCCGAAAGCTGCACACTTGCCGCACCACCCGCCGGGCTGGACACAGCGTAGAAGGCTCCCGCGCCGCACGAGGTTCGGGTGTCGTTCCCGAGCACCTGGCGCACCGTGTAGGCCCCGTAAGGCAGCCATGCGGAATCGGCTGTGCCCGTTGGCGCGCCGCCGCTGGTTCCCAGAGAGATCGTGTCGATCACGCTGCCGGAGGCGTCCACCACTTCGAAGCGCCACGTCCGCGCCGAGGCGTGCGCGTCCGCGTCAAGCGTCGCGCTCACCTGGATCTGTCCGTAAGAAGCGAATTTCGCGGATCCGCTGGCCACAACCACGCCCGCCGATCTCACCACAAGCGTCACCTCGCCCGGGGTGTCGCGCCTCACGTAAACGTTGCCTTCAGCCACCCCTGCGCCAACGGCATTGAGCGAGACAACACCAAGGATGTCGCCGCCGCTCACCACGTATTCCAGCTCCGCCAGTTCTGGTTGGTCGCCTTCGGCGCGCACGGTCAGGGCCGTGTCGAATCCCGCGGGCACTGGCCTGGGAGAGATGACAGACACGGTAAGCACCGAAGAGGCGGAGGCCGCCTGGAACGCGAGAAGCGTCGCTCCGAACACCATGGTTGCCACAAGAGCCCTGACAATGTTCCGCATCTGTCTCCTGCCGTCTGAGCGGCGGCGCCTGCCGCCATCTCCCTGGCAACCCGGCCATCCCGCTCTGCGGGACCCGTGGGCTTTGCGTGAGCGCGGTCACCCGCGTCGTGCCTTTTCCGGAGCCTCCCGGCGTTCCTCCTCGTACCGTCTTGTCCACTTCGCGTCCACAACAGTGGCCGCACGGTTAATATAGCGCACCACCTGCTACGGCAGTCATAAGAGCACGGTTAGAATCTCCCTGCCGCTTGCCATGTGTGCGCGCCGGTAGTATCCCGGAAGAGTACCCCGGCCTCATGAGGAGGGAGCCATGGCTCGTTTCCGTCTCGCTCTCGCCGCGATCCTCGCGCTCGCCATGGCGGTGGCCGCCTGCAGCGCCAAAGAAACAGGCGGCGAGGGCGCCGGTACGCCCGGCCCCGGCGACGCGCAACCCACCCCGTCGCCCTCCCTCGACGGCCTTGATTCCCTGCGCCGTTTCACCGAGAGCCTCGGGCAGGACACCTACAGGCTTGTCTACGAGATGACCGGCTCCGACGCGAAAGGCAAGCAACTGGAAGCCACCCTCGCGATGTCGGCCGATCCGCCGAAGCAGTCCATCGGCCTCTCCGGCAAGTTCGAAGGTAAGAAGGCCGCCTTCATCCTCATCAACGATGGCAAGGCGAGCTACGTCTGCGCCGAAACAGACGGCCTGCGGCGCTGCCTCAAGGGGCAGTCCCTGGCCACGTCCACCATCCCCCTCCCTGCCCTCCTCGACGTCGAATCCCTGGTTGAACGCGTGAGCGCCGATACGGGCGCGAAGGTGAAGCCGGTGAAGGACCAGCGGATTGCTGGCCAGGACGGCAAGTGCTGGGAGATCGAGGGCGCCGAAGGGAAGGGCACATTCTGCGTCTCAGAAGAGGGTGGTGTGCTCCTCCTCATGGACGGCGACTTCGATGGCGCCTCGTTCACGATGAGGGCGAAAGAAATCGGTCAGCCTTCGGCAAAGGACTTCGAGCCCCCATTTCGCGTCGTCGAGTTCGGCAACTGAGCCGGGCCGCTCGATGCGCCCTGCGAGGCCCTGCGATACGCTTGTAGCTCACTGACCCGGCCCGCGGGCCTTCCCGGAGACCATCGCATGCCCGAGCCTCGCACCATCTCCCAGAAGATCTGGGACAACCACCTTGTTCGCCGCGAAGAGGGCAAGCCCGACCTTCTCTACATCGACCTCCACCTGGTGCACGAGGTCACCTCCCCACAGGCGTTCGAAGGCCTGCGTCTGGCCGGCCGCCGCCTGCGCCACCCCGATCTCACCCTGGCCACCGTCGACCACAACGTCCCCACCGCTGATCGCGACAAGCCCTGGCCCGACCCGCTCTCCGTGCAGCAGGTCGAAACCCTCCGCGCCAACTGCGCCGAGTTCGGCGTCCCCCTGTTTGGCGTCGACGATGTGCGGCAGGGCATTGTGCACGTCATCGGTCCCGAGCAGGGCCTTACCCAGCCGGGCATGACCATCGTCTGCGGCGATAGCCACACCTCTACCCACGGCGCCTTCGGCGCCCTCGCCTTTGGGATAGGCACGTCCGAGGTAGAGCACGTCCTCGCTACCCAGACCCTCCCCCAAACCCCGCCAAAGACGATGGCCGTCGAGGTGAACGGGGAACTGCACACCGGCGTCACCGCCAAGGATGTCACCCTGGCCATCATCGCCCGCATCGGCGTTTCCGGCGGTGTTGGCCACGTCATCGAATACCGCGGCGACGCCATCCGTGCCCTCTCCATGGAAGGGCGAATGACCCTGTGCAACATGTCCATTGAAGGCGGCGCGCGCGCCGGCCTGGTCGCCCCCGACGACACGACCTTCGCCTACGTCGAGGGCCGCAACTTCGCTCCCAAAGGCAAGGACTGGGAGCGCGCCCTCGACGCCTGGCGCGCGCTCCCTTCGGATGATGACGCCACCTTTGACGCTACCGTGACCTTTGATGCTGCCGCCATCGAGCCAACCGTCACCTGGGGAACCACCCCCGCCCAGAGCGTGCCCGTCACCGGGCGCGTGCCCGATCCCGCCAGCGCCGCCACCCCGCAGGCGCGAGAGCTCGCCGAACGCGCCCTCGCCTACATGGACCTCAAGCCCGGAATCGCCATCCAGGACATCCCCATCGACCGCGTCTTCATCGGCTCCTGCACGAACTCGCGCATCGAAGACCTGCGCGCCGCCGCCGCCACCGTGCGCGGCCGCAAGGTCGCGTCAACGGTCCGCGCTATGGTCGTCCCCGGTTCCGGTCTCGTGAAGATCCAGGCCGAGCAGGAGGGCCTCGACCGCATCTTCCGCGAGGCGGGCTTCGAATGGCGCGACGCCGGCTGCTCCATGTGCCTGGGCATGAACCCCGATACGCTCATGCCCGGCGAACGCTGCGCTTCGACTTCGAACCGCAACTTCGAGGGCCGGCAGGGCCGCGGCGGACGCACCCACCTGGTGAGTCCGCAGATGGCCGCTGCCGCCGCTATCGCCGGCCACTTCGTCGACATCCGCGACTGGCCCGGCAACTAACCCGCACCAGCGAAGGGAGACTCCCCATGGACAAGTTTCAGGCAGTTCGGGGCCGCGCAATCCCCCTCAACCGCGCCGACGTCGACACCGACCAGATAATCCCCGCCCAGTACCTCAAGCGCATCGAGCGCACCGGCTTCGGCCAGTTCGCTTTCCAACAGTGGCGAAAGGACCCCGCCTTCGTCGCCAACAACCCCGCCTACGCGGGCGCGCCCATCCTCCTGGCGGGGCCGAACTTCGGTTGCGGCTCTTCCCGCGAGCACGCTCCCTGGGCCCTCCAGGACATGGGCCTCAAGGTCCTCATCGCCCCCTCCTTCGCGGACATCTTCCGCAACAACTGCGCCAAGATCGGACTCCTGACCATTGCCCTCCCCCAGCAGGATGTCGACCACCTGCTCGCCCGCTCCGAAGAGCTCGCCTCGTCCGAGCTGATCGTCGACCTCGCCGCCCAGACGGTCGCCACCCCTGATGGCAGCTTCGTCCGCCGCTTCGAGATCGACCCCTTCGTGAAGCACTGCCTGCTCGAAGGCCTCGACGACATCGGCCTCACGTTGCTCGAAGAAAGCCGCATCACGGAATTCGAAGACTCCCGCTCCGATCTCTACCCGCGCACCCCGGTGCCGGCGTGAGCGCACGCCCCTCGCTCCGGGCCGTCTTCTCCAACTGGCGCGACTACGACGCGCCCTTCGCGACGAAGTTGCGCATGGCCGCCCGCAACAACTGGACCAAGGTCCGCACGCGCTCCAACTGCTGCGGCGCCGAGGGCGAGCCCGGCTGCTGAGCGCGCGAGACGCCGCCCCCCGGTGGGGGGCAAGCGCCAACCGCGTAGTGCGCCCCGGCCCGCATGATCGCATTCACGGGTCCTCGCCCCGCGGCCGCCTACATCGGCACGATGCTGCTTATCCCCAGGCCAAGGAACGCCACCAGGACAACTGCCGCCGCCAGCCACAGAGCCGGCCTCACTTCCGCGTTTCGTCGTTGGTTCATCTTCTTTCCACAACCTCTTGGGGGCGCACCATCACAGACGGCCATCGCGGGTGGATGCATGACGTGAGCGCAGGTAGACTCCGCGGATCGCGGGTTGCGCTCTGGTGGCGGCGGCCCGCCCGCGCTCCCGGAAAAGGGCGGTGTGCCCGCCGCGTGACACATTCTCCGCCCCCGTGTGACAGGATCGGGCGAAGATTGTCCCGCTGCCCGTCGCGAGGAGGACCCCACACGTGACCGAGACCATGCCCGCGGACCCCGCCGAACAGAGCGCCATCATGCGCCTCTTCTACCGAAACTGGCGCCCAACCCGCCTTGGCCGCCTGGTCAACCGCCTCATGGGGTGGTGGTCGGGAATGGGACTGCCACCGAAGCTCCAGGCCGTCCTAGAAACACGCGGCCGCGTGTCAGGCCGTATGCGCTCCATCGCCATTGTCATCGCAACCCTCGACGGGCAGCGCTACCTCGTTTCCATGCTCGGCCCCGGGTCGGAGTGGGTCCGGAACGTCGAAGCTGCCAACGGCCACGCCGTCATCCGCCAGGGCCGCCGCCGCCAGGTTCGTCTCGTGCCCATACCGCCTGCAGAGCGTGCACCCGTGCTCCGCGAATATGTCCGCATCGCTCCCGGCGGCCGCCGCCATTTCCCCCTTCCCGTGGGCGCCCCTCTCTCCGAGTTCGAGGCCATCGCTGGCCGCTACCCCGTCTTCCGTATCGACCCCGCCTGAGCCTTGGCCGCCCCGGCACCCGCTGCGCCCCGGGGGCTCTCGCGCTACACTATGTCACTACTAACCCTCCCGGGAGCACCCGCGATGACCGAACTGGGCCGCATCCTCACGGCGATGGTCACCCCGTACACACCGGACGGCGAGGTCGACTACGCTCACGCGTCCCAGCTCGCCCGTTACCTCGTGCGTGCCGGCAACGATGGCGTCGTCGTCACCGGCACCACCGGCGAAGCACCCCTCCTCAACGATGGCGAAAAGGTGCGCCTCTGGGGCGCGGTCAAGCAGGAGCTGGGCGCTGACGCCACCGTCGTCGCCGGCGCCGGCACCAACGACACACGCCACTCCGTCCATCTCGCAAAGGAAGCCGAGCGCGCCGGCGTCGACGCCATCCTGGCGGTCGTCCCCTACTATCTGCGCCCGCCCCAGGAGGGCATCTACCTGCACTTCCGCGCCATCGCCGAAAGCACCTCGCTCCCCGTCATCGTCTACAACGTCCCCTCCCGGACCGGCATCAACATGACCGTCGAGACCATGCTCCGCGTCGCAGAGCTCCCCAACGTCGTTGGCGACAAAGAAGCCAACGGCGACCTCGCCCACTCCTCCGAGATCATTGAACGCGCCCCGGGCCTCAAGGTCTGGAGTGGGAACGACAACGACAACTTCCCCCTCTGGTGCCTTGGCGCCTACGGAACCATCACCGTCACCGGCCACATCGTCGCTGGCCAGCTCAGGCGGATGCTCCAGCACACGCTCGCCGGGCGCACGGCCGAGGCGGCGACCATCCACCGGCGCCTGGTACCGCTGACGAACGCCTGCTTCGCCAACGGCAGCCCCAGCACCATCCGCTACGTCCTTCGCCAGCTCGGCTTCGAAATCGGCGCTCCCCGCCTGCCCGTGGTCGAGCCCGACGAAGCCGTGGGCGCGAAGGTCATGGCCGAAATCCGCCGGCACGAGCTCGATATCCCCGTTCCGAGCCGCTGAGCGGGACCCGCAGATGCTGTTTGGGCGGCGGTCGCGCGATGCGGAAAGGCCACGCCCCGATTGGGAAGCGGTCTGGCAGGGCGACAGCGAGCCCGCCGCAAATGTGGTCGCCGGATCCCTCCAGGCGGACGGCATCCGGGCACGTGTGCAGGGCGGGCGGATGATCTCCCTTGGCCTTCCCGCGGGAGCCCCGGGCGGCCTCTGGGCTGTCTTCACTCCGGCTGAGGATGCCGGGCGCGCCCGCGATCTGCTCCGCCAGAGCGGCGACTCGGCCAACATCGTCGCAGCCCCGGGCGAAGACTCGGGCGGTCTCCAGGCAGCGACGCTGAAGTTCGCCTTCGTGGCGATCCTGGCGGTGGCCATTTTCGCCCTGCTCATGACCTTGCGCGGATAGTCCCCGGACCCACCCAAAGAAGTGACCATGGCCGGTCGCAGGTATACTCGGAATATGACTTCCCGAGAAGCGCTTCACGAGATCGTTGACCGGTTGACAGACCGGGAGGCGGAGGAACTCCTGATCCGTCTGCGATCGGGTGGGCTGCCCGGCACAGGCTCTGCGCAGCCCCTCGATCTTGGCAAGTACCCGGCTCTTGCCAGGATCTGGGACAACGATGAGGACACCATCTTCGACACCCTTCGTGCGGGGTAGCGTCGTTCTCGTTTGACCCCCGGCCCCCACGTTCCTAGCATCGGGCGGATGGCCGACCCTTACGCCGTCGATGCCCTCTACTACGATCTCGTCCACGAAGGCCAGCCTGACGACGACATCGGGCTCTGGCTCGCCTTCGCCGGGCGCACCGGACGACCCGTGCTCGAGGTCGGCACGGGCGCGGGCCGCATCGCCATCGCGCTCGCCCTCGCCGGACACAAGGTGACCGCCATCGACCCTTCGCCCGCCATGCTCCAACTCGCCCGCCGCAAGGCCCACGAACAGGGCGTCGACGCCGGGTTCATCGAGGGCCGCGTGACGGACCTCGCCCTCGAGTCCGGCAAGTTCGGCTTCATCGTCATCCCCGCCGACGTGTTCCTCTATTGCGAGACGAGCGAAGAGCAGGTCGCGACCCTCCACCTGCTCGGCGAAGCGCTCGCATTCGATGGCATCCTCGCGGTGGACCTGCCCGGCCCCGCGCTCTGGCTCGACCCCTCCACCAACGGCCAGCCGCTGCTCGTGCATACCGGCGAGACGCCCGAGGGCGAGACGCTCGACACCTGGCACGTCCACGAAGACGACCTCCCCCGGCAGATCCGCGCCCTGCGCGTCACCTACGAGCGCACCGCCCCCGACGGCACGGTTCGCCGCACCGTGAGCGAGCACTACCTCCGCTACGTCTACCCCCGCGAAATGGAGTGCCTCCTGCGCCTGGCCGGGCTCGTGCCGCTGGCGACCTCCGGGGACTACGACCTGGGCCCGCCCGGCAACGACAGTGAGCGGATCATCATCACTGCCCGGAGGAGAGAAGGATGACCGCAAGGATCGCTGTGGATGCCATGGGCGGCGACAACGCCCCCCACGAGATCGTCGCGGGGGCGATGATGGCCCTCGGCGGCCTCGGCGTGGAGATCATCCTCGTGGGCCAGACCGGGGCCATCCGCGGCGAGATGCAGGGCACCGCCGAAGTCCGCGGCCTGCGCGTCGTCGAAGCCCCGGACGTCATCACCATGGACGACCACCCGACCGAGGCCGTTCGCAACAAGCCGCGCTCCTCCATCGTCGCCGGCCTCGCTCTCGTGAAGGCGGGCGAAGCCGACGCCTTCGTTACAGCCGGGAACACGGGGGCGGCGATGACGGCGGCGCTGCTCACGCTTGGCCGCGTGAAGGGTATCAGCCGGCCCGCGCTGGCGACCGTCTTCCCCACAGGAGACCAGGTTTCGATCCTGCTCGACGTGGGCGCGAACGCCGACTGCCGCCCCATCCACCTCGTGCAGTTCGCGCACATGGGGTCCGCCTATCTGCAGCGCATGTTCGACAACGCCAGCCCGCGGGTGGGGCTCCTCTCCATCGGCGAAGAGGACACCAAGGGCAGCCAGCTTGTCATCGAAGTGAACCAGGCCCTTCGCGCAAGCAAGCTCAACTTCATCGGCAACGTCGAAGGCAAGGACCTCACCCGCGGCGCCGCCGACGTGGTGGTGATGGACGGCTTCACCGGCAACGTCGTCCTCAAGACCGCCGAAGGCATGGCCGAACTCATGTTCACGGAGCTTCGCAAGGCCGTGGAGCTCACCCCCTGGAACCGTGCCGCCGGCCTCATCCTCATGTCTGAGCTCCGCAAGGTGAAGCGCCGCCTCGATTACACCGAGTACGGCGGCGCCCAGCTCCTGGGCGTCGATGGCGTGACCGTCATTGGCCACGGCCGTTCCAACGCCCGCGCCATCTTCAGCGCCATCCGCGCTGCCCGCGACGCCGTCCAGAACGGCGTCATCGGCGTCATGCGCGAAGTCGGCGCAGCCGTCCCCGCACGGGGCGGGGACGAGGGAGGAGGGAGGAGGGAGGAGTAGCCGCGCCGCCGGAGTCGCGGCCCACCGTGGCCGCTCCCTGTTCCACCACTTTCACCCTGTTGCCCACCCACTCAGTCCCCAGTCCCCAGTCCTCGTCCCTCTTCCTGGTACCAACCCCCCACCGCCCCGGCGACGTCGCCCGTTTCGCCGCATCCGCTCCTTGCTGTGCCCGGCCGCGGCGGCCTGGCGCCGGAGGAGGGAGGAGGGAGGAGGGAGTCGCGGCCCTCGCCAGCCGCTGGAATCGGCTCCCATCTCCGCACCCGGCACCATTTCCCTGAACCAGAGCAGCGCGCGTGAGCAAGCGGAGGGCCCGCACCCCCCGCTCGCGCCAGCCCACCCCATGCCCCACCCCCGGTAGCCGCGACGCCCCGGCGTCGCTGGAGGGGGAAGGATGGTCGATGGCGGAGGGAGGAGCGGACGCTCTTGGATTTTCGACCGGGGCTGGTGGGTTTTCGATTTCTGCGCGTTGAACGCTCAACGCTATGGGTTCAGCAGCGTTGGAGCAGGGTTCCGGGGCACTGGCAACGCTGGTGGGAAAGCAGCGTTGGAGGGGAACGCTGGTCTCGAGGCCGGGTGCAGGATCGTGGGCAAGGCAGTGGTTGGAGCCGGGGCGGGCGGGGCTGGAACAGGGTATGCCAGCATCGAAGGTGTGGCAGCGGGGCACGGTGAGCCTCGATTTGGGATTTGGGCTCGAGGGTTGGGGATGGTGGGGTGGAGGTGGAAGGGGCGGGTGGCACGGGGGGGGAGGAGGGAGGAGGGCTGCGCCCCGGTATGCGCGGGACCCTGCCCCCATGGCGGAGTTTCCTTTACTCGATCGTTGGCGGCGCGTTCGTTACTGGACGCTCATTGTGGTCTAGTGGCCGATGGGGATGAGCAGGTATCGCGAGCGCGTGAAGCGCTCTTCTCCCAGTCGCAGGTCTTGGAGCACGAACCACGGCCCCATTGGCTCGCCGACATTGACGGTGGACCCCTCCCGCGGGGTTTCAGCCTCCCGCACGACACCGGTTGCAGTATCGAAGTAGCCCGCATGAGCGTCTGGAGGCGAGCCCGGTATCCACGAGAATCGGGAGCCGTCGCGCAGGACTCCCCACCCAGACTGGTAGGGGTTCCCTGCATATCGGGTTACGACTCCTGTGCGCAAGTTCATGGCGTACTTGAAGTCCATGCCGTCGTCCCAGGCGAGGAACTCGCCATCGACGGTCAGTCCCACCTGCCACGGGCGGCCGGAAATGGGCAGGGCCGAAACAGAACCCGACCCGAGGTCCATGATTGCAACATCGAACTCTGACGGATCGCCCTCGATCGGGGCGAAGACTTTGTGGATCCACGCAACCCGCCCGCCGCCGATCGAGGGCGACCGCAAGTCCTCCCTGGTTGCGTCCGGCACGCGCACGAGAATCCTGGTGTCGCCGGTCTCGATATCGTGGGCGTTGATCCTCTTGCCAACCGTGCCATCGTCGGCGACGTAGTGCTCTTCCCAGACGACCAAACCGTTCGCAATGGATGGACTGGGAGCGAAGCCGAAAGGAAGGTCCGGATGAAGGCCCGGAGACTTCACGATCCGGGGATCGCTCCGCGCAATCGTCCGCGCTTCGCCGCTGAGGTTGCGAAGGATCAGCTCCCACTCGGCGAAGGGCAGTGAAAGCCCTGTGTGGACGGTGATCAACCAATCGCCATCCGCACCGAAGATGGTGTCCTGGCGACCGGGGACGCCTGTCCAGAGAGGGCGCGATTCCCCCGTCAGCGGATCCCAAAGGCTGACCTCCCCCGGGGAGGTCTCCACCGCTGCACCTTCAGGGTAGGAGCGCAAGACAAGCCACCGCCCAACATACCCCTTGGGTGTAAGGGACATCGTCTCGCCGTCGAACATCGGGAGCTCAGCGGTAGCGTCGCTCCTCCTTAACGGGGGCCCAACCGTAGCCGGTGCCGACCCGGCGACTGGCGTCGCCGACGGGGCAACCACGGGTGGGGGACCCAGAGAGCGGCCTGGCGGTGTGGGCGTTGCGGCTGGGCTGCTGGTCTCGTCCGCAACGGGAACCGCAGTTGCAGTCACTGGCACGCGCCTCTGGCTGGAGCAGCCCACCACAGCAAGCAGGGTGAGGATGGCGCCCGCCGCCCAAACCCCTCGGATCCTACCAGACAATCCCGTGCCAGCCTCCAATCGCGTCCCAGTGTAAATTCCAAGGCTGGTTGTAGTATCTCGTATAAGTCTGGTCCGTGTCGCCATATACTTGACCTATTTGCACATATTGCTCGCCTGACCAGAAATACCCGTAGATCGTGTCCCAGTGGAAGTAGTCGTTTCCCGCAAACCCAGGTGGACGATATGTAGTACTACCATATCGGACATTTTCAACAATGGGGTAATATCTATCGACATCGTACTGAATATCAACGAGTGCTTGCCCCTGCGTGAGTGATCCGCCGTAGGCTGGCGTGGCGGCCTGCACATACCAGTTGGTGCCGCGCCACGTGTTGAGAGTGAATGGCATGTAGGCGTTACCCCAGTTGGTCCCACTGTATTGGTCAGTAGCAGGCCAGTATGAGTTTGCCAGAATCGGTTGGTCATGCGACCGGGTGCCGGTGAGAGTATCGTGGACTCCAGTTACCGGATCGACAACAGCGCTGACACGCGGCGTCAAATAGAAAAGCACGCTTTGCGCCGTGGCCGGGCCACAGTAGTAAGAGTTGATTTGCTGAAACGGCCAGTACCACTCCGACAGGGGAGTCATGATGCCAACGCCATCGCCAACCGTTGAGGGCGCGCGATCCCCCACCGCGAGGCTCCCGGCGCGGTTTGCACCGGTCCGGACTGGCCGGATGGCCTCGCCCGTGAGTGCGGCGAGGCGCTGCTCCGCGGCCTGAAGTCGCGCACCAGCGCCCAACCCGGTAGATGACTGTTTGGCCAGAGCATGGGCGTTCGCCGCCTCGGTCTTAGCGATGGCAATCGCCACTTGCCGTCGATCGGGAGGGGCGGGATCCATGCATGATCCGCCTTCATCCACTAGAGCGCGTCCGCCCTTGCCTATACCACACCTGTGATCCGAACCATCGGCCCTGCTGGCTGTTGGCGGCCCGAGAATTGACGAAGCTGCCATGGTAACGGCGACGAGCGCCCCTAGACGCCATTTCACAGTGTTGACCTCCCAGAAGGGTTGGTGGCAGCAATGCTAGCCGCGGACAAGCGTCGCCTGTAGCCTCCTTTTCGGGGTACCCCGTTCGGGGTATCCGCCTCGCTGCGCGGCGTGGCGCGGCGGCAGTTGTCACTCGGAAGCGTGCGCCAACCATGCGACTACCGCTCCCGTACAGTTGGGCACGCCGAGCTTGGCGAAGACGCTGCGCATATGCTTCCGCATGGTCTCCTCAGAGCATGGCGGTTCGAGTCTGGCCGCGATCTCCTTGTTCGCCAGTCCTTGAGCCGCAAGGGATAGGACCTGGACTTCACGGGATGTGAGGCGCTCGATTGAGGTTGCTGGCATTCGCCTTCCCTCCTTCCGTGGACCGCTGTTTGGGGGGGGGGGGCACGGCGACATCTTGAGCCTTGGCCCGAGGGCGTGCAATCCCGGATTCGAGTGCAAGGCAGAACGCGGCAATGGGTGCGGTGTGGCGCGCGGGCGCCGGCCGCTGTGGTTGGGCACAGCAAGGAGCGGAAGCGGCGAAACGGGCGACGTCGCCGGGGCGGGGCGGGGTTGGTACCGGGAAGAGGGACGGGGGACTGACGAGGGAGGAGGGAGCAGTTGTGACTCACGGTAGCCGCGTGATGTCGCACCGAACGGTCACCTTCGGCTACCGCGCCCCCTCATGCTTCATTCCTCATACCTTTCACCTCGCCCCTACCCGCAGCTTCAGCCCGTGAACGCGGTCTCGACGGCATCCAATACCGCCCGTTCTTCGGCCGAAATCTTCGCACCGACAAGCCCCAGGAATCCTCCCCGCGCTTCGGCCACAGCCCTGGCCCTCTTCACTGTTTCGGCGTACAGCGTCGTGCGCAGTGCGGGCGCCAGACCTTTGCCAAGCTCCTTGACATACCCATCCCAGGTCTGGAAGAGGCTCTCCGGCGGCGCCTCGGCCAGCCAGTCGTCGAGGAGGGTGTGGCCCGAACTGCCCTCCTTCAGACCAAGCCCGGCTGCCACGCGAAGGACAGCCTTTCGTTCGTCATCATCGAGCGTGCCGTCGGCCCACGCGACCGCAACCAGCGGGATGATCTCGATGGCCGAAAGGGCTGCCGCATCGATGCCCGCACCAAGGAGGCTGTCCAGCACTTCGGGGTCGGCGATGCCGGACACGTCCTGCAGAGCCTGCCGCGCTTCGTCCTGTTCGCGCGAGGCGCGCAGGCGCTCTATCAGCGCGGTGTTGGCGTTCCGGAAGTACTCCTCTTCAAGGGCTCGTTTACGGTCGGCAAGTATGTTGTCCGTCATGTCTGTCTCCTTTGTCGGTTCAGGATTGGATGCGTGCGTCCCGGGCGGCCTGGCTGTCAGTCGCGTCGCGGTTTGCCAGGTGCGCCGAGTCCGTCCGCGGCCCCTGCGCGGGATCGAATGCGGGTATCCGGTGAGGGCTCTGGCGATATGTCCAGAGCAGCGAACCGCCGATGGCAACCCCCAGGATCACGATGATAACGAAGAGGCTGGCCAGTGGAGGAACTTTGTAGAAGTCGGCGACCAGCATTTTGGTTCCGACAAAGACCAGGATGGCGGCAAGGGCAGGCTTCAGATACGTGAGTCCGTTGAGGTAACCCGCGAGCACGAAGTAGAGCGCTCGAAGGCCGAGCATCGCAAAGATGTTCGAGGTGAACACGATGAAGGGGTCGTCGGTTACGGCGTAGATAGCCGGGATCGAGTCAACCGCGAACACGATGTCGGTGCCTTCGATGAGGACCAGCGCCAGGAACAGCGGAGTAAGGAAGAGGGTCGCGCCGCGGCGAACAAAGAAGCGCTGGCCCTCGTATCCTTCGGTGACCGGGAAGAACCTCCTGACAAGCCGCAACAGGCGACTCTTCTCGAGCGAGGGCGAGTGGCCGGTATCGCGAAGGAACTTGATACCCGTGAACACGAGGAATGCGCCGAAGATGTAGATCGTCCAGTGGAGCGTGCCGAGGACCACGCCCGCAAGGGCTATCAACACCGCGCGGGTGACGAGCGCCCCCACGATGCCCCAGAACAGCACCCTGTGCTGGTAGGCCGGGGGCACCGCCAGGGTCGAGAAGATCATGAGGAAGACGAAGACGTTGTCGACGCTCAGCGACTTCTCAATGAGATAGCCGGTCGTCCATTCCAGGCCGCGCTCGGGCCCACTGAACACATAGACGCCCACGTTGAACACTGAGGCGAGGCCGATCCATGCGAGGCTCCAGGCCAGCGCCTCCTTGCGGCGTACTTCGTGTGCGTTTCGGTGAAAGACTCCAAGGTCGAGCGCCAGCATGGCGCAGACAAAGCCCAGGAAGAGGGCCCAGGGAAGAATCTCGATGAGCAACCAATTCTCCAGATGGGAACGGCCCTACAGGGCCCGGCTGCCGGCTCGTGGCCGGGATGGGGTCAACGCACCAGGCCTAGTCGAAGAGGTCGAACCCCTCGCTGTCCTGGCGGCGCGCTCGCCGGGCACGACCGTCCTGGTCCCCCGGCTGCCTGGCACGGTCATCATCGTCGTCGCTGAATGCCCCCACAACGCGATCGAACAGCCCGCGGAGTCCCTTTCGTCGCGGCTGCCCACGCTGGCGCCGAGGCTGATCCTCGTCATCGCCATCGGGGTCAAACAGGTCGAGCAGGTCAAGAAACGATGTCACAGGGAACCTCCTCTGCGGACCCGGATGTGACCGACCCGGGCGCACCCACTTACTGGATGTGCCTTCGGTCTCACCGGCGAGAAGGTATCTCGCTGAACGGCCGGCGCAGTGCGCGTGTTGACGGCCGCCCGGGCGCCCTGCTGCGGGCGCTGGCTACTCCCCAATGACAGATCTACCGTAGCCGTCGCTAAGGTCCGTTGTCAAAATCCTGGGCCGAGTGAGAGCCATTCCCCGGGGCTCAGCCGCGGTGGGTAACAGGGTGCGATTGCCGGGACGGTCAGCGGCCCCCCCCTCCGGCCGCCAAACCCCCTCATCCCTCATGCCTTATGCCTTTCCACTCACCCCTACAGTCTCAGGCCGAGCAGCTCCCGGCTCACGACCCCGTCCTTGACGGTGACGTTCACCCAGGAGAGGCGGATCTTCACGCGCTTCCCGCTCGCCTCGATCCACACTTCGTCCCCCTTCTCCCAGCGGTAGTCGCTTTCGATGGTGGCGAGGTGCGCGCCTTTGCTGCCGGAAAAAGGGTCGGCTTCGTAGAAATCGGTCTTCATCGTTGCGCTCCCGTGTGTTCGTCAAGCCAGGCCAGGAGATCGGCCACGACCTGCTCCTTCTCGGGCTCGTTGAGGATCTCGTGGTAGAGCCCTTCGTAGAGCTTCAGTGTCTTGTCCTTCGAAGACACCCGTTCGAAGAGGCGGCGGCTGCCTTCGGCGGGGGTCAGCAGGTCATCTGTGCCGTGCATGATGAGGATGGGCGCGGTGATCGACTCCATGCCTTCCTGCACGAGCCGGAAGGCGCCCTCCCAGGCGGCCGCCCGATCGGTGCGCGGCGCGCCACGGTACACCAGCGGGTCGTTTTCGTAGGCGGCGACCACGGCGGGGTCGCGCGAGATGGCGGTCGCGGGCAGGGGCGCAGGCTTTGCTGGCTGGGCCGAAGGCGGCGGCGCGGGCCGCGGCGAAAGCAGCGCCGAGCCGCTCAGCGCCACCCCGGCGAGAGCGGGCTTCCGGGCGATGACGAAGCTGGTGACGATGCCGCCGCCCATGCTGTGCCCGAAGAGGAACAGCGGCGCCCCGGGGTGGCGCGCTCGAACCCGGTCGAGGAAGCGCTCCACGTCGTCGTGGTACTCCTCGAAGGAGTTGACAAAGACGCGCTCGCCGTCGGAGCGCCCATGGCCGCGAAGGTCGAGTGCCTCGACGGCGTAGCCGCGGGCGGTGAGCCGTCCGGCGGTCCATTCGTAGCGGCCGCTGTGCTCGGCGTAGCCGTGGACGATAGCGAAGACGGCTCGCGGCGGGCCGGCCGGCGCCCAGCGCTGCTCGAACAGGCTCAGTCCTCCCGTGGTCTCGAAGTAGTCCGTCTGCGCTGCCATTGCCACCTCCCTACCGGGGATTTGGTGAAGGAAGTCTACCGGCTTGCTGCCTACAATGCCGCCATGCTCATCGAACGGATCGACCACGTGCAGGTGGCTGTGCCCTCGCTCGAAGCGGCGGCAGAGCCTTTCGTCCGGTTGGGGCTGGCGCTCACGCCGCTCACCCGGCACAGGGGCACGGGGACCGCCAACACCGTCTTCTTCGTCGGCGAAGGGGCAGCCGAGTTCTACACCGAACTTCTGGGCATGGCGGACGAACACGAGGCCGCTGCCAGCGCGAGCGGGCAGCGTGTGTTGCGGCAACTCGCGGCAGGCGGCGGGCTGCGCCGGGTGCTCTTCGCGGTGCGCGACATGGGCGTGGCCGTCGGCGCCCTGGCCGCGAAGGGCGTCGCCATCTCGCCCTACGACGTGTTCGCGGACGACGGCCGGATGATCTCGGTGGCCGCGGCGCTCCCAGACGACGGGCCGGGGTTCGAAGCCGCGCTGGTGGAGTACCCGGAAGCGCTGCTCGCGCGACGTGAGCGTCACGCCCGGGCAGGGTTGTTCGGGCACGCGTTCCCGCTCAAGCGGCTCGACCACCTGGCGGCGATCACCCATGACCTGGAGGGGGCGACGCGATGGTGGGCGGAGGTGATGGGCGCAGCGGTCGTTGGAGAGATCGTCACGCCGGGGGTGATCATCCGGCAGCTCCGCATCGGGGACTCAATCCTGGAGTTGCTGGCGGCCCCGTCGCCCGCGAGCCCCATTGCGAGCCGCCCGGCGGGGCTGGCCAGCGTAGTGGCCTTCGAAGTGGACGACCTCGATGACGCG
>CAYYYI010000005.1:50937-51169 GCA_964475735.1 uncultured Anaerolineaceae bacterium | reverse complement strand
CAGGGTATCTAATCCTGTTTGCTCCCCACGCTTTCGCGCCTCAGCGTCAGTTCATAGCCAGAAGCTCGCCTTCGCCACTGATGTTCTTCCTGATCTCTACAGATTTCACCCCTACACCAGGAATTCCAGCTTCCCCTCTTGAACTCTAGTCATGCAGTTCTCAGCGCGTCCCCGCAGTTGAGCTGCGGTCTTTCACACCAAGCTTGCATAACCGCCTGCGCGCCCTTTACGC
>CAYYYI010000005.1:10775-50927 GCA_964475735.1 uncultured Anaerolineaceae bacterium | reverse complement strand
GAACAACGCTCGCCCCATACGTGTTACCGCGGCTGCTGGCACGTAATTGGCCGGGGCTTATTCCTACCCTACCGTCATCACCCAGGCATTACCTCCCAGGCTTATTCCTCAGATAGAAAAGGGCTTTACAACCTTCCGGCCTTCTTCACCCACGCGGCGTCGCTCTGTCAGGGTTTCCCCCATTGCAGAAGATTCTTAGCTGCTGCCTCCCGTAGGAGTCTGGGCCGTATCTCAGTCCCAGTGTGGCTGACCATCCTCTCAGACCAGCTACCGATCGTCGCCTTGGTAGGCCGTTACCCCACCAACAAGCTAATCGGCCGCGGGCCCCTCTCGTAGCGCCGAAGCTTTTACTTTCCGGATTCTCACCGGAAGTAATATGCGGTATTAGCTCGCCTTTCGGCGAGTTATTCCCCACTACGAGGCAGGTTACCCACGTGTTACTCACCCGTCCGCCGCTTTCCACTCCCGAAGGAGCTTCACGCGCGACTTGCATGCCTAATACACGCCGCCAGCGTTTGTCCTGAGCCAGGATCAAACTCTCCGAAAAAAAGAAACCTACTAACCGATCCGAAAACCGGTTCAAGTTCCCATTAACGGGTTCCCAAACGTTCTCTTTTGTCCGCTATCCAGTTGTTAAAGTGCGCCGGCCCCTCGCGAGGCCCGAACGAAAAGACTACCTACTGTGGCTTGCCCTGTCAAGGTGCGAAGGGAAAGCTGCCCCGTTCGCTCACGCGCCGGGCGCCAGCCTGACCGCCGCAGCGGCCCTGTCTTATTCGTCCGTTGATCTGATCATCGGCCAGTGGGCCGCTCTGGTCAATCGGATTCGGCTCGCTGGCCTTCAAATCCCGACTGCGCCACCCACTTCGCCTTCTGTTCCGCCCGCACGCCTTCGTCCGACGGCCGGTATCGCCCCAGGTACTCCCGCGCAAACGCTTCGAAGCTCCCCGCCTCGATGGCCGCCCTCATCCGCTCCGTCAGGCGCACCAGGTAACGGATGTTGTGGACTGTCGCGAGCCGGTACCCCAGGAGCTCCTCGTTCCGGAACAGGTGGTGCATGTAGGCCATGCTGAACCGGCTGCATGCGAGGCAGTCGCACGCAGTGTCGATCGGGCCCGGGTCTTCCCGGTAACGCGCGTTGCGCACATTCGCCCGCCCGTCGTCCGTGAACAGCGACCCGTTCCGCCCCAGGCGCGTCGGCAGCACGCAATCGAACATGTCCACACCGCGCGCGACCGCCTCGACCAGGTCTTCGGGGCTGCCCACCCCCATCAGGTAGCGCGGCCTGCCGGGCGGCAGTTCGGCCGTCACAGTCTCGACCATGGGCCAGGTGTCGGCCTTTGCCTCGCCCACTGAGAGCCCGCCGATGCTATATCCGGGGGCATCGAGCTCCACGCACGCGCGCGCATGCCAGCGGCGCAGGTCCCGGTGCACCCCTCCCTGGACGATCGCGAAGACCGGCATGTCGCCCGCCTCCTCGCGGCAGCGGACGTACCAGCGGAGGGTGCGCTCGGCGGCGTCGCGGGCCGGGGCGTGGTCCGCCTGCCCCGGCAGCACGTGGTCCAACGGCATGGCGATGTCGACCCCAAGAGCAGCCTGTACCTCCATGGCCAACTCGGGTGTGTAGAAATGTTCGGAGCCGTCGATGTGCGAACGGAAGCGCACGCCCGCCTCGTCGACCTTCCCCAGCCGGGCGAGGCTGAACACCTGGAAGCCACCGCTATCGGAAAGCACCGGGCCCGGCCAGTCCATGAACCGGTGGACTCCTCCCATCTGCGCGATGAGTTCGTGACCGGGGCGAAGGTAGAGGTGGTAGGCATTGACGAGCACGACCTCCGCCCCCGTTGCTGCGATCTCTTCGGGAAGGAGCGCCTTCACGGTCGCCAGCGTGCCAACGGGCATGAAGGCCGGTGTGCGAATCTCGCCGCGCGCGGTCGAAATTACCCCGGTACGCGGCGCCACAGGCGAGCGATTGGCCGACGTGAGGCGGAACGCGAACATCAGCGCAGGACGGCCCCAACCGCGCGCCGAACGGCGGCCTCCGGAACGTCTGCCCGGACGACGGCATGCCCGATTCGATCGAGCAGCACCCAGCGCACGCTGCCTTCGCGAACCTTCTTGTCGCCGCGTGTAGCCTGCAGGACCGCCTCCAGGCCGATGCCAGGCGCGCGTTCGGGCAGGCCGTAGGCGCGCAGGAGCGCCTGCTGGCGGTCAAGGGCCGGCTGGTCGAGCATCCCGAGTTCGACGGCCATCAGCCCGGCAGCGTGCATTCCTACCGCAACCGCTTCGCCATGGAGATACTCGCTGAAGCCGGTGACCGCCTCGATGGCGTGGCCGATGGTGTGCCCGTAGTTGAGCAGGGTCCGGCGGCCGCCTTCGCGCTCGTCTTCGGAAACCACCGCGGCCTTGATGGCCACGCTGCGGGCGATGAGGTCTTCTGCGACGAGCGCGCCCGGCCGGGCGGCACGCAACTCCAGCTCGCTTACAAGCCTCTCGTCGAGGATAAGGCCATGCTTGATCAGCTCGGCGAAGCCGGCGCGCACCTCGCGTTCGGGCAGGGTCTCGAGCACCGCCGGGTCGATGACCACGGCGCGCGGCTGGGCAAAGACGCCGACCATGTTCTTCCCCAGCGGGTGGTCGACCGCGACCTTGCCGCCGATGGCGGCGTCCACCATCCCCAGCAGGGTAGTGGGCACATGCACAAAGCCGATACCGCGCAGGATCGTGGCCGCGGCAAAGCCCCCGAGGTCCGTCACCACGCCCCCGCCAAGGCAGACGGCGAAGTCCGCCCGTTCCACACGCTCCGCGAGCATGCGGTCGTAGACGGATTGGAGGGTGGCCACGTTCTTGTGCTCTTCGCCGGCCGGGACGATGACGGTGACCGTGCCGAACCCGGCTTCGCCGAGGCTTGCGGCGGCGCTTGCCCCATAGAGTGGCCCCACCGTGGCGTCGGTGATGATGAAGGCGCGACCCGTGAGGCCAGCCTCCCGGCAGGCCCGGCCGACACTCGCCATGGCGCCCCGCCGGACGATCACCGGGTAGCTCGCCCCCTCGGATTGCGTGCGCACAACCGCGGCCACGCCTGCCTCGGCCGGTGAGGGTCCGGCGAGCGCCATGCGCCCGCTGGCTCCCGCGGAGCCAGCTTCGCGCCAGAGGCGCACCACTTCCGCCGCTACATCCTCCGGCGAGCGCGAATCCGCCACCACGGCGGCGTCAGCGAGTTCGTAGAGCGCGCGGCGCGCCTCAAGCTGTGCCGCAAGTCGGGCCCGCGCATCGCCACGGAGCAGCGGGCGGACCTCGCCATCCTCGTGGGCTTCGAGCCGGGCGGCGGCTTCGTCCGGGGTGACGCGCAGCCAGACCACGAACCCCCGTGCGATGGCGGCTCTGCCCCAGTGGGTGGTGGGAGCGCCGCCACCGGTGGCAACAACCACGCCGTCTCGCCGGGCAACAATCTCCAGTGCCTCCACCTCCCGCTCGCGGAAGCGCGCCTCGCCCTCATCGGCGAAGATCGCGGCAACAAGCCTGCCCGCAGCGGCTTCGATGAGGCGATCAGTATCGGCGCTGTCCCAGCCAAGTTCGGCCGCCACAAGGCGCGCTACGGCCGACTTGCCGCTGCCCGAAAGGCCAACCAGGAAGATGCGCCTGGCGCCCATGGCAGCGCGCTACCCCGCGCCGCGGTTCGCGCGCGGCGTCAGCGAGGCCATGTAGCCGGCGACGTTCGCCCGCAACTCGGAGAGCGTGTCGCCGCCGAACTTCTCCAGCCACTCGCCAGCCAGCACGATCGCGATCATGGCCTCGGCGACGACTCCCGCCGCAGGCACGACGCAGACGTCGCTGCGCTCGTAGTGGGCGATCACCTCCGCGCCCGTATCCAGATCGACCGACGGCAGCGGGTGAGCGAGCGTGGGGATGGGCTTGACGGCGCACCGGACGACGATCTCCTCGCCGGTGCTGATGCCGCCCTCTATCCCCCCGGCGTTGTTGGTGGCGTGACGCCATGGCCGGCCGCCCCACTGGGCTACAGGCAGGACGACGTCATGAACCTTCGACCCCGGGAGTGCCGCAGCTTCAAATCCAGCCCCGAATGCGACGCCCTTAAAGGCGTTGATGCTGCAGATGGCCTGCGCCAGCCGGCCGTCGAGCTTCCTGTCCCAGTGCACGTGGCTCCCGAGGCCGGGCGGGACTCCATCTACCCTCACTTCGACCTCGCCGCCGAGTGTGTCGCCCTCGTGCTTTGCGACGTCGATGGCCGCCACCATCGCGGCCGTGGCTTCACTTGTGGCCGCACGTACAGGGCTCGCCTCAACAGCGTCCCAGTCGATCTTTGCCGGGGCCGCCGCTTTCGCCATTCCGATGGAGAGGGTATGGCTCCGGAAGGCCACTCCGAACTCCGCCAGCAAGCGCTTGGCCACGCCGCCAACCGCGACGCGGGCCGTGGTTTCGCGCGCGCTCGCGCGTTCGAGAACGTTGCGCACGTCGTCGAACCCGTACTTCAGCGCCCCGGCCAGGTCGGCGTGCCCGGGCCGGACGCGGGTGACGCGCTCGATTTCGTCTTCGATGGGCTCCACGGCCATCTTCGTGGTCCAGTTCACCCAGTCGCGGTTCTGCACCCAGAGCGCGATGGGCGAGCCCAGCGTGAGCCCGTGGCGCACGCCGCCCGTGATTTCGGCGCGGTCCTTCTCAATCTTCATACGCCCGCCGCGTCCGTAGCCGCCCTGGCGGCGCTCAAGGTCCCGGGCGAGGTCGTCCTCGGCGAGCGGCAGACCCGCGGGCACCCCTTCAATGACGGCGGTGAGGCCCTTGCCGTGGCTTTCGCCCGCTGTTAGCCAGCGAAACGCGCCCATCAGTCCGCCTCCGTCGTGCCGTCCGGCGCCGGGATTTCGGCGACGAGCGTGCCCTCGATCGGGGGCAGGTCGATGGCCTCCCCTTCGCCCGAAGGCAGACGCCGGTAGACGGTCTCGAAGCGGCTCAGCACCTCGGCAGCCGTGAGCGCGTCCCACGCCAGGGCGTCGGCGACGGCGCGCTCGGCGGTCGTGGAAAGGATGGGCTTCTGCACGGGAGCGCCGCCGCCTTCGTGGAAAGTGGTGTACACATCGACCCGCGCGAAGCCCGGGCGAAGGTTGGGGACATCGTACAGCAACATGTCGGCCAGCTTCGCCGCCACCAGGACGGCCGTATCGAGCGCCGAGGCCACCTGGACTCGCTGACCCCCTTCGGTCCGGAACTCCGGCTCTGCAGAGGTTGAGACCGTCACCCCATCGCCTGAGACAGCCACCGCCTGGGCCGCCTGGACCCCGGCCCAGAGGCCCGGCGGCGTGCCTTTCTCCGGCCGGTCGCTCTGCCATGAGCCCAGGGCCTCCTGTAGTAGCGCGGCGATGATGCCCACATCGCCCGCGGCCACTCGCTGCCGCCAGGCGCGTTGCTGGAACATCTCCGTCGAGACCGCCCAACCCACGATCAGGAAGATGGCCAGCGTGATGATGCTGCCCACAACGATCATCTCTGTGCCTTCCCCGGTGCGGCGGCGGCCCGTTCAGCGAGGGCGGCGCGCGCGGCATCGAACATCACCTCGACCGGCGCCGAGACCCCCGTCCAGAGCTCGAACGCCAGTGCCCCCTGGTAGATGAGCATGGGGAGCCCCGGCAACGTGCGCAGGCCCAGCACCCGCGCCTCGCGCAGGAAGGGCGTCTCCTCGGGCGTGTAGACGATATCGGCCACCAGGGCCCCGGGCCTGGCTGACGACAGATCGCAGGGCGCGCCGGATTCGTCCCCGCCGCCGTGCATGCCGGCCGAAGTGCAGTTCACGATGAGGTCGTAGCCGTCAAGCGCCGAACTCATCGCCACGGCGCGCACGCTCGCCCCGTTCGAGGCGACATCAACGGCAAGCGCCCGGGCCCGCTCGGGCGTGCGGTTGGCAATGGCGAGCGAGCGCACGTTCGCCTCAACGAGCGCGAAGGCGATGCCGCGCGCTGCGCCCCCTGCACCGAGCAGAAGCACCGCCGTGCCGGAGGGATCGAAGTGCGCCTCACGGCGCAGCGATGCGACGAACCCCGGCCCGTCGGTGTTGAAGCCGAAGAGCCTGCCATTCCGGTTGACGATGGTGTTCACCGCGCCGACGCGCGCACTCTGGCCGCCGAGCTCGTCGAGCAGGGGGATGACCGCCTGCTTGTGAGGGATGGTCACGTTGGCGCCCAGGTATTTCGGATCGCGGAGGCTCACCAACCTGCCGGCGAGGGCCGCGGACGCAGTGTCCCACGCTTCGTAGCGCACATCGAGCCCGCAGTGCCGGAAGGCCGCCCCCTGGAAGACGGGCGAAAGGGAATGGGCGACCGGGTGGCCAATGATGCCCGCAATCTTCGTCACTGGCCGTACCTTGCCTTGTTCCGCTCATGCTCGGCCAGCGTCTCGGAGAAGATGTGCGAGCCATCGTTCGTCACCGCGTCGGCCACGAAGTAGTAGAACTTCGTCTTCTCCGGGTTGGCCACGGCCTTGATGCTCGCGAGACCCGGATTTGTGATCGGCCCCGGGGGCAACCCGGGAACCAGGCGCGTGTTGTACTTCGAAGGGTTCTCCAGGTCGTCGATGGTGAGCACCTTCTTCCACCAGCCGTACTTCTCCACGCTGGCGGGATCAAGCGCGGCGGCAAACTGCGTGGTGGGGTCGGCGTCAAGACGATCGCCTTCGGCAAGCCTGTTGTAGAAGACCCCGGCAATTCGAGGCCTCTCCTCATCCAGCACCGCTTCTCGTTCGACGACCGACGCCAGTGTGAGCGCCTGGTGCGGGTCGAGCCCCTGCCCGAGTGCGGCCGCGCGCAGCTCCGGCGAGAACCGCTCCGCCAGCGTTTCGATCATCAGCTTCACGAGGTCCGTTGCAGTCGACCCGACGGGCAGGATGTACGTGTCGGGGAAGAGGTACCCCTGGAGACCCTGATCGGCAGGGAGCGTGGCCGCGAGGTCCGGCGGCAGCTTCGCGCCCGCGACCGCGTCCAGGAACTCCTTCTCGGTGCCGAACCCGGCCTCCGCAGCCAGGACGGCCATCTCCTCTATCCGGATCCCCTCTGGGAAGGTGACGCGGAGGGTGGGCGCCATCGCCTTCACGGTGACCTGCCCGATGACGGTCGCCGCCGCTGAGCCCTTCGCAAGCTCGTAGTCACCCGCGCTCAGCTTGTCCTGCAGCCCCATGAGACTGATGAGCACCTGGAACTGGCGGCTGGACCGGACGACGCCAAGCTGTTCGAGCTCGTCTCCCACCTGCCCGGCGGAGCTTCCTTCCTTCAGCGTGTAGGAAACGGATTCCCCGCGGCCGTCCGCGGCCAACGGTTCGACGACGCGGCCGTCGAGGACCGCCGCAGGCGTGGAGGCCACGAAGTACGCTGCCACGAGCGCGATGAGCCCGGTGAGGGCCACCCCCCCGAGCCAAATGCGCGACAGCGAAAGCCAGCTCATCGCGCTGCTCCCGCCCGGGAATCGAGCACGGTTTGGAGCACCAGGGCCGCTGCCGCCGAGTCCACTTCGCCTGCCCGCCTGCGGCCGGCGCCCTTCACTGTCCGCCCCGCCTGGACCGACGAGAGCCGCTCGTCCCACGCCGTGACGGGAACGCTGAGCGTCCGGCGCAGCAGTGCAACCAGCTCGCGCACGCTCGCAGTCTGTGCCGAATCCTCCCCTGAGAGCGAAAGGGGCAATCCGACGATCACCTCGCTCGCCCCCTCCTCCTCTACCAGCCGTGCCACTGCCCCGGCAAGCTCGTCTCTGCCACCGGTCACGATGGCCGGCCGCGGATGGGCGAACAGGCCCAGCTCGTCGCTGACGGCCACACCGGTGCGCCGCTCTCCCGGGTCAAGGGCCAGGAGCCGGCGTCCCTGTTTGCCGGGGGGTGGGTGAGCCTGGGGCATTGCCAGCGGCGCCTTCTGTGTTGCCTGTTCCGGCCGGGGGTCTGCTGCGAAACTCAACATCTATCCGGAAGCCGAAGCGCGGGAGCCACGGCGCCCAGCCGGGTGAAACATCGACCTCTGCATCATCAATAGCATACCGGCTGGCGAGGATCGATCTCGCCGAGGAAGCCGACTTCCCTTTGACCGCGTCGCGCACCATGTCCGGGGTCACGTCTTTCGCGAACAGGCCGCCAATCAGTATCTCCGTGGTGATGATGTCTTCTTCCGGGTCGAGCCGCCGCGCGCCGGTCTCGACGGCAGACACCGACCCGGGAATCATCTCCTTCTCCGGGCGCTCGGAGGCCAGCACGCGCCGGGCGACTTCCTCCAGGGTTCCCTGGGTGACGGCCAGCGCGCTTACGGCCACCTTCACTTCCATCGTCAGGATATCTGCGGGGTCGCCAGCGGGCGCCGACAGCTCACCCGGCTCGATGGACGCCTCGGCCGTGCCGAGAAACACCGCGTCGTGCGGGCGCGCCTCCAGGAGGATGCGCCGGATCGCCTCAGAGCGCCCGAGGTCTTCGGCAAGGGCGTTGATGGAGGCGATGTCCCGCGCGTCGACAGCAGGGCGCGGTTCGAGGGCTCCGCCGGTAGCAGCTTCCGGGTTCGTGACAGAGAGGCCCTGGTAGAGCGCATCCTGCCAGCGGCGGATGGCGCCCGCGGGTACGTTCGCCTGCGTGCCCGGGACGGGCGCCGTTGCCCCCTGCGTGACGGTCGCGCCCACCGGCACGAGCGTGTCCGCCCCAAGTTCGAAGACGATGGCGCCGGGCTCGGCGAGTAACACGGCTCCCGCCAGGACGAGGGCGTCCTTCGCCGTTCCGTTCGTGATCGCCACCGTCACCGTCGCGTGCTTCGTGGGCGCCGGCGCCGTCCCCGTGGTCCGCACGGCGAGAGTGATCGTCCGCTCCGTGCTGACGGTGCGAGCCGGGACTTCGAGAGTCTCGATATCGACGCCTTCCCAGCCGGGCGAGGCGGTGATGGTGATGACCTTTCTCACTTCCTCGGTCGGCGGGTACGCCACCACCTTTCCCGCGGGCGCCACCGCCACGGCCAGGGCAACGAACACCAGCGTCAGCAACAACAGGAACGAGCCCTGCGCATAGCGGCCAACCGCGGGAAGGACAAGCGTCCGCCTGAAGACGCGGAGGGTGACCCGCCCCCCTGCGTCCCACCGTACGTTCTCCGGGCGGCGCGCGACCGGAATGCCTGCCTGCCTTGCCCGGGCCGAGAGCGCTCCCGGCCCGGTGGCGATGGCAACCACCTTGCCCGCCTCCTCGGCGTGCCGCTGCAGGCGTCGAATTCCCAGCTCGGTCGCGAGGCGCCTGTTCCCTTTGGGGGCGTGCACCACAACCGCGAAAGTGGGGGCGGCGTCTATGCGTCCGCAGACAGCGGCAATCTCCTCGTCCCTGTCAATCTGAACTACGCTGGCAAGGCCCGCCATCTCGTCGCGCTGAGCGGCGGTGTCGAATTCCGGGCCGTCCTCGTCAGCAGTCACGCCCGGCTGCCCCGCTACCCGGACCCCAGCGCGGCCATGCCGAGCCGGCGCGCTTCTTCGAGCGCGGCGTCGATGAGGGTTACGTCCTTCGCGCCGGCCTGGGCCATGTCGGGCCGGCCTCCGCCGCCACCACCCGCGACACGCGCGACCTCCCGGATTATGTTTCCGGCGTGCACGCCGCGCTCCACAAGCTCGGGCGTCGCCGCCGCAAGGAACGCCGGGCGGCCATCAACGTTCGCCCCCAGCACCACCAGCGCCGGCATCAGACGCTCTCGCACGCGGTCCGCGATCTCCTTGAGCGCTTCGGCTGACCCGGCGTCCGCTCGCCCGGCGACCAGGTAGGACCCATTCACCATCTGAGCCGAGTCGATGAGCGCGTCCGCAATGGCTATTCCCTGCAGCCGCTGAAGCTGCTCAGACTGGCGCCGCAGCCGGTCAAGTTCAGCCTGCAGGGCATCGATGCGCTCTTCAATCTCGCTGGTGCTGGTTGAGAGCTTCCCGGCGATGCGGTGGAGCCGTTCCTGCTGCTCGGCAAGGTAGGCCTCCGCTCCGCTGCCAGTCAGGGCTTCGATACGGCGCGTCCCTGCCGCCACGGCTGATTCGCGGAGGATGTGAACGAACCCGAGCTCGCCCGTGTGGTGGACGTGGGTCCCGCCACAGAGCTCGGCGCTGAAGACGCCCGAGTCCTCCTTTATTTCCACCACGCGGACTTCGTTGCCGTACTTGTCCCCAAAGAAGGCCAGCGCCCCGGACGCCACCGCCTGCTGGTAGCCGGTCGTGCGCCAGGCCACCTCCAGGTTCTCGCGCACCTTCTCGTTCGCCAGCTGCTGCACCTCCGTCAGCGCCTCCCGGGGGGTGTGTTCGAGGTGAGTGAAGTCGAACCGCAACCGATCGGTCGTGACCAGTGAGCCCTGCTGCCGGACATGCTGCCCGAGGATCGCTCGCAGCGCGGCATGGAGGATGTGCGTCCCCGTGTGGTTCCGGGCCGCGCCCGAACGCCAGCGCATGTCAACAACGGCATCGGCCGTCTCGGCGACCACGATCTCGCCCTCCGTCACGCGGCCCCGGTGCACAATGGCGCCCGCGGCAGTTTGCGTGTCCTCAACAAGGAAGACGCCGGAGCGGGCGCGCAGGTTCCCCCGGTCGCCGGCCTGGCCGCCCCCTTCGGGGTAGAACGGTGTCACATCGAGGATGATCTCGCACTCGTCGCCCTCCCGCGCGGATGGGACGAGCGCGCCGCCCTTCATGATGGCGACAATGCGCGCATCGGCCTCCACGCGCGTGTAGCCGACAAAGTCCGAGTGCTCGGCCCCAATCGCGGCCAGCAGCGGCGAGGGCTCGCCTTTCAAGAACTTGCCCTGTTCGCGGGCGCGGGTGCGCTGGTCCTCCATGGCTTCCTCGAAGCCGGGTTCGTCGACGGTGAAACCGGCCCCGCCCGCGATCTCGCGCGTCAGCTCCAACGGCAGCCCGAAGGTGTCGTAGAGAAGGAAGGCCTCCTGCCCCGGAAGCTCGCTGGCCCCTGCGCCCATCAGCCGTTCAAGCAGCGATTCCAGCCTCTGCGATCCGGCCGCGATGGTGCGAATGAAGCGCTCCTCCTCGGCTGCGAGGGCACGCTTGATGAATTCGCGGTTCTCGTCCAGGTGGGGGTATCCCACCATCAGCTTGCCGATGGCGGCGTCGGCCAGCCGCGCCGTAAAAGGCTCCCGCACGCCGATCTTGCGCGCGAAGTAGATCGCGCGCCGCACGACGCGGCGGAGTACATAGCCGCGGCCTTCGTTGCTGGGCACAACGCCGTCACCCACCAGCATGGTCGCCGCCCGGCAATGTTCAGACATGGCCCGGATGGCGTACGCCTGCTCGCTCGTGGCGCGTCCGCCGAGGTAGTCAACGCCGGCCACCTCGGAAGCCGCTTCGAGGATGGGCAGGAAGATGTCAGTCTCGAACACCGAGCGCTTCCCCTGCAGCACGGCCGCGACGCGCTCCAGCCCGCTGCCCGTGTCGATGTTCTGCGCGGGCAGCGGCTCACGCCTGCCATCCGGGTGCTGGTATAGCTGCATGAAGACGAGGTTCCAGATCTCAAGGAAACGCTCGTCGTCGTAGGCCACGCGGATGTCCTTCGTGCCGCGCTCGGGGTAGTAGTCGTAATAGATTTCGCTGTCAGGCCCGCACGGCCCGCTGGCCCCCGGCGTATCGACGGGGAAGCTGAACCAGTAGTTCTTGTCTTCGCCGCAACGGTGGATGTGGTCATCGGGCACGCCCACGTCGCGCCAGAAGCCGTAGGAATCGTCATCGTCCAGGTAGATGGTGATGTGCAGCCGCTCGGGAGGGATGCCATACACCCCCGTCAGCAGCTCCCACGCCATCTCGATGGCTTCGCGCTTGAAGTAGTCCCCGAAGCTGAAGTTGCCCAGCATTTCGAACGCCGTGCAGTGGCTCAGGTCGCCGACCTCTTCGATGTCGGTCGTGCGGAAGCACCGCTGCACCGTCGTTACGCGCTGGGCGGGTGGCGGCTCTTCGCCCATGAAGTGCCGTTTGAACTGCTGCATTCCCGCGCTCGTGAAGAGCGAAGTGGGGTCGCCAATAGGCACCAGCGGCCACGAAGGCAGGTGGAGGTGCCCCCGGTCCTTGAAGAACTGGATGAACGTCTCGCGGATTTCGTCGGATGTGCGTGGTGGGTTGGCCATGGTCGTTGCAGGCATGCTACGTACCTCGCCGGAGCACTGTCGAGAACGCCTTGTTCTTGACAGCCTTTTTCGCAGGTACCTAGCATGTCGTTTGGACGGCGCTTCGCCGCCCGCTATGTGTACAGACCTCGACCCTCCCGAACGTAGTTCCTCGGCATCGAGCGTGGCCCCCCGGCCACCTGCCCCCGGCCGGAGTCAACCATGAGCGGCCCCGGCATCGGCGTCATCGTTCTTGCGGCCGGCCGCGGCACGCGCATGAAGTCGGCCCTGCCCAAGGTGCTGCACCCGGTTTGCGGCGCCCCGATGATCTCGCACATCGTCGACGCCGCCCGGCAGCTCGAGCCGGCGAGGCTCGCTGTGGTCACCGGCTACGGCGGCGACCGCGTGCGCGCGGCACTCGATGGGAGTGGCGCGGTGTTCGTTGACCAGCCGGACCTCCTGGGCACCGCCGATGCCGTTGGCCGCTGCCGCGACGCGTTGCCCGGTTGCGACACCATCCTCGTGCTCAACGGGGACTCACCGCTGATTCAGACCGGGCTGCTCGCCGGCCTCATCGCCGGGCGCGGTGCAGCCCCGTTTTCCTTCCTCTCCTGCACCGTGGATGACCCCGGCCACCTCGGCCGCGTCGTGCGTGACGGGGCCGGGCAGGTCGCCGGGGTGGTCGAGGCCGCCGAATACACCGGCCCCGGCGGGCCCGCCGAGATCAATGCCGGGCAGTACTGCTTCGAGGCGGACTGGCTGTGGGCCAACCTGGGGTCGGTGCCACTGAGCGCGAAAGGCGAGTACTACCTGACCCATCTCGTGGCGATGGCCCACGCGGGGGGCCGCCCCGCGGTTGCCGTCGGAGCCGATCCGCTGGACGTGCTCGGTGTCGACGACCGCGTACGCCTGGCCGAAGCTGAGAGTGAAATGCGCCGCCGCATCCTTGAGCGCCACATGCTCGCGGGCGTGACGATCACCGGCCCCCAGACCACCTACATCGACGCGGCCGTGCGCATCGCCGAAGACGTCACCATCCTTCCCAACTGCTATCTGCTGGGCCCAACCTTGGTGAGCACGAACGTCACGATCGGCCCGGGCACAACCCTCCGCGGGGCGCAAATCGGCGAAGGCTCACTCATCCAGGCCTCGGTCATCGAGGAGTCCACAATCGGCGCCAACGTACGCGTGGGCCCCTTCGCCCACGTCCGGGGCGGCGCCGTCATCGGCGACGAGTGCGAGCTTGGCAACTACGCCGAGGTGAAGAATTCGAACCTGGGCCGCGGCGTGAAGATGCACCACTTCAGCTACATCGGTGACGCCGACGTGGGCGATTACGCCAACATCGCGGCCGGTATCATCACCTGCAACTTCGATGGCGTGAACAAGCACCGGACGGTAATCGGCGCGCACGCCTTCGTCGGGAGCGACACCATGCTCGTCGCACCCGTCACCATCGGCGAAGGCGCCTCCACCGGGGCGGGCTCGGTTGTCACGAAGGACGTCCCGCCGGGAGCGAAGGCGGTCGGCGTGCCCGCGCGGGTCATTGGACGGGCCCGCAGGAGCGACGGCTGAGATGGAACCCGCCATACCGCTGGCAATCCTGGCCATTGCCGCAGGCTCCGTGGTCCTCGGCGCAGTCGCAGCCGCCGAGACCGCGCTCGAACGCGCCAGCGACGTCCGTATCCAGGCCCTTGCGTCCCGCGGCGACCCCCGAGCGCGACGCATCGCGGGCTCAGTCGGGCAGCCGCAGAAGCTCCTGGGGTCGCTGACCGCGGCGCGGGCTCTCTTTGCCGCCTTCCTTGTTGCGACCTTCGCCTACCTCGGCGCCCGCGCCTACAGCCCCCTGGCGGGGGCCATCGGGGTCGGCATGGCGGGTGGAGCATACGTTGCCGTCGTGCAGATGACGGTCGGTATCGTGGCGGCGCGGCGCCCGGAAGAGGCGGCCCTCCAGATGAGCCAGGTTGTGCGCGTGGTGGGCATGATCTTCGCGATCCCGGCGTGGATCCTTGGCCTTCCCGCGAAAGTTGTGGCCCGTTTCTTGCGCGTCGTGGTCGCCCCCGGCACTGGAATCGACATCCTCACGCTTGTCGAGCGCGAAGAGGCCACCGGAGGGGTCGAGGAGCAGGAGCGCCGCATGATCCGCGGCATCATCGCCCTCGAAGACAAGACCGCGCGCGAGATCATGATCCCCCGCATCGATATCGCCGCCGCCGACATCGAAGACTCAATCGCCGACGTGGCCGCCATCGTCAACGAGCGGGGCTTCAGCCGTGTCCCCGTCTTTCGCGAAAACATCGACGACATCGTCGGCATCGTCTACGCCAAGGACCTGCTGCGCGCCGTGACCAACGGCGGCGCCGGCCGCGACCTCGCCAGCCTGCTCAGACCGCCCGTGTTCATCCCCGAATCGAAGCGCCTGGACCAACTGCTCACCGAGATGCGGGGCACCCGCCAGCACATGGCCATCGTTGTGGACGAATACGGCGGCACCGCGGGCCTGGTCACCATCGAAGACCTGCTCGAAGAAATCGTCGGCGAGATTGAGGACGAATACGACGTTGCCACGCCGCCAATGGAGATTCTCTCCGAGGACGAAGTCATCCTCGACGCCGGGTCTCCGACGAGCGTCCTCCGTGACCTCTTTGGGCTCGATGTGGAATCGGAGGACTTCGACACTGTCGGGGGATATCTCATCCACGAACTCGGCCGCCTCCCCTCCGTCGGCGACGAGGTCACGGTGGGCACGTTGAGCATGCGCGTGCTGAGCATGTCGGGCCGCCGGGTCCGGCGTATGCGCATCGAGCGCCTCCGCCGGGAGGAGCCCCAGGGGGCCCAGGCCCGCTAATCGCTCGCGGCTTTGTTATAGTGCCCCGCACATGAGCGATCACCCCGAACTCCCATACTGGCTCGCGCTCCGGCGCGCAGGGCTGGGCAGCACGAATTTTGCCCTCCTCCTCGCCCACTTCTCCACCCTCACCGACGCCTGGGACGCCCCCGCCGAAGAGATCGCCCGCGCCGGCCTCGACGCCAAGTTCGCCCGGGCGGTCGCGAAGGCCCGCGCCAACTTCGACGCCGAAGCCGAACTCGGGGCCCTCAAGAAGCACGGCGCCCGCGCCATCACCTGGCTTGACGAAGAATTCCCCGCTGCCCTGCGCGAGATCCCCCAGAGCCCGCCCGTAATCTTCGTGCGCGGGGCCGCTGGGCCCCAGTTCGACCGCGCCGTCGCCGTCGTGGGCACCCGCCACGTCACGCCCTACGGCCGCCAGGCCGCCGAGCACTTCTGCGAAACGCTGGCCCTCAACGGCGTCGCCATCATCAGCGGGCTGGCGCGAGGCGTCGACGCCATCGCCCACCGCGTGGCGCTTGAGAACGGCGCTCCGACGGTGGCCGTGCTTGCCGGCGGCATAGACCAGGTCTACCCACGCGAGAACGCCGGGCTCGCGGCGCGCATCCTCGAAAGCGGCTGCCTTGTGAGCGAGTACCCCGTGGGCATTCCTGCCCGGCCGGATTACTTCCCACGGCGCAACCGCATCCTCTCCGGGCTGGCGACCGCTACCCTTGTCATTGAGGCCGGCGAAGGGAGCGGCGCCCTGCACACGGCCAACTGGGCCTTCGAACAGGGCCGCGACGTCTTCGCCATCCCGGGTAGCGTCTTCTCCCGCCAGAGCGCCGGCACAAACCAGCTCATTCGCGAGAACACGGCCAGGCTCGTGGCCACTCCCATGCAGCTCTGCGAGGAGCTCAATCTGCTCAGCGCCGGCGGGCAGCACGCGCTCCCGGGCGCCGCCGCCGGAAAACCGCACCCGGCGCCAACGGCCCACGCCACTCAGGAAGAGGGCAAGATCCTCCACTGGCTGCGCGACGCCCCGGCGCATGTGGACGAGATCGCGCGCGAGTCGGGCATCCCCGTGGCGCAGGTCAGCAGCACACTCCAGATCCTCGAGTTGAAGGGGCTGGTGAGGCAGGAAGCGCCCATGAGCTATTCCCGTCTCTGAACCATCCCGCTCGACAAACTCGCTGGCGGCTGTCTACCCTCGATTGACCGGCCCCGGGTCCGGGAAGAGGGTGAAGTTGGCAACAGCAACGAAGACGACCACGCCACGGCGCAAGACGGCCACGTCCCGCGCTGCTTCGCGGAAGGGCAGCCCGGCTAAGGCTGCGCCAACCCGGACCGTCCGCCGCAGCGCCAACGGCGCCCGCAAGCTGGTCATCGTCGAGTCGCCCACGAAGGCCCGCACCATCAGTAGCATCCTCGGAGACGAGTACACCGTGCTGGCCTCGATGGGCCACGTTCGTGACCTGCCCCCCTACGGCTACGGCCTCAAGGGCATCAAGGAGGACGACTTCACCCCGCTCTACGTCGTGCCCAAGGACAAGCGCGAAGTGGTGGCCGAGATCTCCGACGCCGCGCGCCACGCCGAGCGCGTCTACCTCTCCACCGACCCCGACCGCGAGGGCGAGGCCATCTCCTGGCACATCAAGGAAGTCGCAGAGATCCCCGACCACAAGACCGTGCGCGTGGTCTTCCACGAAATCACGAAGCCCGCGATCCAGGCCGCATTCGAAGAAGCTGAGGCCGCGCCCCCCGATGCTGTCCACCACGGGGAACACCCGGGCAGGCTCGACATGCACCTTGTCGACGCCCAGCAGACCCGGCGAGTGCTCGACCGGCTGATTGGCTTCCCGCTCACGTGGTTCGTGCAGAACAAGGTGGCCCGGACGGCCAGCGCAGGCCGCGTCCAGAGCGTCGCCCTGCGCCTGATCGTCGAACGCGAGCGCGAGATCCAGGCCTTCGAAAGGCAGGAGTACTGGACCATCCACGCCCTGCTCGCGAAATCCGGGGCGCCGTTCGCCGCCGACCTTGCCCGCCTCCCGGGCCAACGGGGCAAGCCCGAGATTCCCAACGCCGAGTCCGCCGGCCATCTTGTCGAGACGTTCAAGCGAAGCGGCTTCGCCGTCACCGACGTGAAGAAGGGCGAGCGCGCGAAGTCGCCCTTCCCGCCGTTCACGACCAGCACCTTCCAGCAGGCGGCCAGCAACCGGCTGGGGATGGGCGCCTCGCGGGCCATGTCCCTTGCGCAGCAGCTCTACGAGGGCGTCACTGTGCCGGGCGAAGGCCCGGTGGGGCTTATCACCTATATGCGGACGGACTCCCTGGCGGTGAGCCCGGTCGCCCGCGGCGAAGCGCGCCGCTATGTCGCAGGCCGCTGGGGCGCGAACTACGTCCCGGACAAGGAGCGCGTCTATCGAACCCGATCAAAGGGCGCGCAGGAGGCCCACGAGGCTATCCGCCCCACGAACCCGGCCCGAACGCCCGAAAGCTTGCGGAATGCGCTGGACCGTGACCAGCTGCGCGTCTACACGCTCATCTGGCAGCGGTTCCTCGCGAGCCAGATGGCCGACGCACGGTTTGCTACAGTCGCCGTCGAGATCGAGGCGAAGGAGGGCGGGCAGGCTCGGGGCATCTTCAAGGCGAGCGCGCAGCACCTGCTCTTCCCGGGCCACCTGGCGGTGTACGGAGTCGATGCAAGCGAGCGCGCACCCTCAGAAGAGGACGAAGACGCCGAGGCATCCCTCCCGGAGCTTGCGACCGGAGACCCGCTCGAACGCCGCAACGTGGAAGGCCGGCAGCACTTCACCGAACCGCCCCCGCGCTACACCGAGGCATCGCTCGTGAAGGCGCTCGAAGAGCTTGGCATCGGCCGCCCGAGCACCTACGCCACCATCGTACAGACCGTTCAGAAGCGCGACTACGTGAAGCGGGAGGGCCGCGCGCTCGTGCCCCAGGAGCTCGGGTTCGAGGTCAACGACCTGCTGGTCGAGCATCTCGACCGCTATGTGGCGCCCAACTTCACCAGCCACATGGAAGATCAGCTCGACGAGATCGCCTCGGCCAACGCCGAGTACGGCTCGGTTGTGCGCGAGTTCTGGTCAGAGTTCGAAAAAGATGTGGAGCGAGCCAAGATTGAGGCTGTGAAGGTGCAGGAGCCCACGGACATCCCCTGCGCCGCCTGTGGACAGGCGAACCTCGTGATCAAGTGGGGCCGGAACGGGAAGTTCTTCGCCTGCCCGCGCTACCCCGAATGCACCAACTCGCTCCCCATGGGGCCCGACGGCAAGCCCGTGCTCGTAGCCGCGCCCCGCGAAAGCGAATACACCTGCCCGAAGGACGGCGCGCCGCTCGTCGAAAAGACCGGTCCCTACGGCCCATACGTCGATTGCGTCAACCGCGAGACCGGCGCGTGCGACTTCCGCGCGGGCGTGCCCGTGGGCGTGGCCTGCCCCGAAGAGCCCGAGACCGGCCAGCTCGTGGAGAAGAAGACGAAGCGCGGCACGTTCTTCGGCTGCTGGAACTACCCGAACTGCAGCTACACCACGAACAGCCTCGAACCGGGGAAAATGTCGCCCGCCCGCCCGCTACCTGAGCGCGAAGAGGCAAACCGGAAGCTGCTCGAACGAAGCGCGCGGGGCAAAGCCGCCTTCGCGAAGCGCAAGGCCAGCCCCTCCGCCACCACCCGCGCCCGCCGCGCCAGCTGAGGGGACCAGGCAGCACCGGCGAGCGGGTTCAGGCCGCTGAAGTCTCGCCAACCGTGACGGTTTCGACCCAGAGATCCTCATCGTGCGGGATCTCCGCTCCGTCTGCAGCCAGTGCCACGAGGTGGCTCTCGATCGCTCCCTGAACCTCGCGGATCGTCTCCTCGACGGTATCGCCCTGCGCGTAGCATGCCCCCAGTGCCGGCACCTCCGCCCAGTAGCCACCTTCCTCAGCCTTGTGGATTACGACCGAGAACTTCATCATCTGTGCCTCCCGAGGAGTCGAATGAACTCCTCCTCGCCCATGCCCGCCTTCCTGAGCATCGCCTTGAGAATACCAATTCTGACGGGCCCGCGGGTACCCGAGAGCGTGACGATGCGGCCATTCGGCATCTTGATGTTGACGTGGTCGCCTTTGCCGGGTCTGCGGGCTCCGCCCGCAGCAAGCAGCACCTTGATCGCTTCCTCAGCGCGCACATCGCGAAGCTCGCCCACTGGGCGCGACGATAACCCATTACGAGCAAACCCGGGGCCAGCGGCCCTCCTCCTTCGAGCGTAGAATCCCTCCAAGACGCGGAGGGATTCGTGATGCCCAGGCTCGGAAGTAAGGTCGCTATCGTTACCGGCGGGGGAAGCGGCATCGGGCGCGCCATCTGCGAACGGCTGGCCAGCGAAGGCGCCCTGGTCACCATCGCCGACATCAATCGCGCCGGCGCGGACGAGACCGCGGCGAACATCGCACTGGCGGGCGGTCCCGCGCCGCTCGTGTTCGACGTGGACATCACCGATCTGGAACAGGTTCGCGCCTGCGTGGAGGAGACGGAGCGCCAGCGGGGGTGCGGCGTGGACATCCTGGTGAACAACGCCGGGTGGGACCGCATGGAGCCGTTCCTGGATAGCAAACCCGAAACGTGGGACCGCGTTATCGCTATCAACCTGCGCGGGCCAATCAACTGCTTCGCCGCCGTGCTGCCGGGGATGGTCGAACGGGGAGCCGGGAGCATCGTGAGCATCGCCTCCGATGCGGGCCGCGTGGGCTCCACCGGCGAGGCGGTCTACTCCGCGTGCAAGGCGGGCATCATCGGCTTCAGTAAGACGATCGCCCGCGAGGTCGCGCGACACCACGTCAACGTCAACGTCGTCTGTCCCGGCCCTACAAGGACGCCAATGATCGAGCAGATCACGGCCGGAGACGATGGCTCGAAAATTATCGAGGCGATGGTGCGCTCCGTCCCGTTCCGCCGCCTGGCCGAGCCCGGCGAGATCGCCGCCGCGGTCGCCTTCTTCGCCTCGGCCGATGCGGGTTTCTGCACGGGACAGGTGCTCAGCGTGAGCGGCGGCCTGACAATGGCGGGATGAACGTTCGCCTGTTGACGGGCTTGACGTTACTCTGCCGGTTATGACGAGCGCCCCGCACAAGACCGCCGAGGCCTTCCTCGAAGCCTACCTGCGCGAACTCCGCGCCGTGGGCAACCGCTCCGCCTACACCATCCGCAACTACCGGAGCGACATCGGCCACTACCTGGCCTGGTGCGACGAGCGCTCGGCCGACCCGATGGTCATCACCCGCGCCACCTTTCGCACCTACCTTGGCGAACTGCGCGAACGGGGTATTGTCGCGGCCTCCATCACCCGGCGCACGAGCACCATTCATGGGTTCTACCGCTACCTCCTCCGCGAAGGGGCCACGACGAAGGACCTCCTCTATGGCATCGCCCTTCCGAAGCGGCCGCAACGCCTGCCCAAGGTACTCGATCCCAGGCTCATCGACGCCCTGCTCGGCGCCCCCGATACATCCACACCGCAGGGGCTGCGCGACCGGGCCATCCTCGAACTGCTTTACGGCGGTGGACTGCGTGTCTCCGAGGTCGTGGCTCTCGACTGCGGACCGACAGACCTGGATAACGGTGAGGCGGTTGTGCGCGGCAAGGGGGCGAAGGAGCGCGTGGTCGTCTTCGGGCGGCCCGCGGTCCGGGCGCTGGAGGCGTACCTGTACAGCGGGCGTCCGGCGCTGGCGACCGGCGCCCACGAAGCCCTCTTCCTCAACCGCTGGGGCACGCGCCTGACGGCGCGCTCGGTGCAAACCATGATCAAGCGCCACGCGCTGGTGGCGGGCATCCCGCAGGACGTTCACCCTCACCTCTTGCGCCACTCCTTCGCCACGCACATGCTCGACGGCGGCGCTGACCTCCGCATCGTGCAGGACCTGCTGGGGCACAGTTCGGCCACGACCACGCAGATCTACACGCACGTGAGCCAGGCCCGCCAGGCCGAGGTAACCGCCGCCGCCTGGGAGAAGATCGCCGAGCAGGCCCTGGACGGCGCCCGGCGCAAGAGGAGGGCCTCAGCGTGACCGAAGGAACAGCGCCGCCGGCCTCACCCGTCGTCCTCCTCGTCCACGGCCCCAACCTGAACCTGCTGGGCGAACGCAAGCCGGAGGTCTACGGCACGACCACGCTCCTCGACATCGAAGCGGACGTCGCCGCGGCCGCGGGAGCGCGCGGGGCGGCCGTGCTCAGCTTCCAGAGCAACCACGAAGGCGCCATCATCGACTTCCTCCACGAGCACCGGAGGGTCGCGAACGGCGTGGTCCTCAACGCCGGGGCTCTCACGCACACGTCTGTGGCCCTGCGCGACGCCATCGAGGCGATCAACCTGCCGGTGGTCGAAGTGCACATCTCAAACACCCACGCCCGGGAGGGCTTTCGCCACGTCTCCCTCATCGCCCCCGTGTGCCTGGGGCAGGTGACCGGGCTCGGGCGGCCCGGCTATACCGCCGCCACGAACCTGCTCCTCGACCACCTGGGCGTTCCCGCCGCGTCATAGCCACCCGTCGTACAATCCCTGCCATGGACGACCGCCTGCCCCGCGTGCGCGCTGCCATGGCCGAAGCCGGGCTCGAAGCCCTCTACGTCTCCGGGCCCGTGGACGACGTCTTCGGGCGGCATTCGGCGAACCGCCGCTACCTCTCCGGGTTCACCGGCTCGGCCGGGGCAGCGATCATCACGCCCCAACGCGCCATCCTTGCCGTCGACTTCCGCTATATCGAGCAGGCGGAGCGCGAGTCCGCCCCGCTGGGCTTCGAAATTCTGCGCGTCACCGGCCGCGAGCGCCGTTCCTTCGGCGAAGTCGCCCGGCACGCCGGGTTGGCAAGCAAACGCGTGGGCCTTTCGAAGGCCGACCTCAGCTACCAGGCCTTCCTGGCCATCCAGGATGCGGTCACGGAGATGCCCGCGGCGGAGCGGCCCGAGCTTCTGCCCGCGCCGCCGATCATCGAGAACCTCCGCGCGAAGAAGGGCCCGGCCGAATTGGCCGCCATCCAGCGAGCCATCGACGTGGGCGACCGCGCCATCGAGCTGGTCCAGGCCGCCATCCAGCCCGGTCAGACCGAACGCGAAGTCGCCCTGGCCGTCGAGCGCGCCGTCCGTGAGTGCGGTGGCGACGCCATCTCCTTCGAGACAATTATGGCCTCCGGCCCCTGGGGAGCGATGCCCCACGCCACCCCACGGGACGAGCCCATCCGGCCGGGAGAGCCCATCGTCATCGACATGGGGGCGTGGCTCGATGGCTATTGCAGCGACCTCACGCGCACCTTCACGATCGGCAAGGCAACCCCAGGATTCCGCGAGATCTACGAGGTGGTCTTCGAAGCCCAACGCAACGCCATCGAACGCGTAGAGGCCGGCATGGGCGGTACGGATGCCCACGACCTGGCCGCCTCGGTCATCGCGAAGGCGGGCTACGGGGAGCAGTTCGGGCACGGCCTCGGGCACGGGATCGGCCTCGAAGTGCACGAGGCCCCCTATCTCGGACCAACGTCGGAAGATACCCTCGAAGACGGCATGGTCTTTACCATCGAGCCCGGCATCTACCTGCCGGGCTGGGGCGGCATCCGGATAGAGGATGTGGTTGTCCTCGAAGACGGCAGGGCCCGGGTCCTGAGCCACGCCGCCAAACTCACCCCCGCAGGAGTGCAGCCTTGATTTCTACCGGTGATCTGAAGAAGGGCGCCACCATCGAGCTCGACGGCAAGCTCTACTCCATCCTCGACTACTCCCACATCAAGACGGGCCGCGGCTCAGCCCAGGTCCGCATCAAGTTCCGTGACGTGCGCGGCGGCTCCATCACGGAGCAGACCTTCCAGGCCGGCACCAAGTTCGCTCGCGCCCGCGTCGAGCGCCGCGAAATGCAGTACCTCTACAACGACGACCAGTTCTACTACTTCATGAACACCGAGACCTTCGAGCAGTTCCCGGTGAGCCACGACAAGGTGGGCGACGCCAGCAAGTACCTCAAGGAGAACGATAACTGCGAGCTCGTCCTCTACGGCGACGAGGTGATCGGCGTCGAGCTTCCCCTGACCGTGGAGCTAACCATCGTGCAGACCGAGCCCGGCTTTAAGGGCGACACCGCCACCGGCGGCACCAAGCCCGCCACCACCGAGACGGGCCTCGTCGTCAACGTCCCCCTCTTCGTGGAAGAGGGCCAGAAGATCAAGATCAACACCGATTCCGGCGCGTACATCGAACGCGTCGGCTAGCCGCCGCCCGGGGTCGCCCATCGCCATGCAGCCGCTTTCCGTCTCTGCGCTCGTAAGCTTCCTTCGCGACCTCCTGGAGTCGAGCGCGGCGCTGAATGACGTCTGGATCCTGGGCGAGGTTTCGAACTACAGCCGCTCGCAGCCCGGCCACCGGTACTTCTCTCTGAAGGACCAGGGGGCCGTGATTCGAACGGTGCTCTTCCGCGGCGACATGCCCGGGATGAGCCTCAACGACGGGGATCGGGTCCTCGCACACGGGCGAGTGACCATCTACGCGCAGCGCGGCGAGCTTCAGTTCGTCTGCGATTTCGTGAGGCCGGAGGGCGTGGGCATCCAGGCCGCGCAATTCGAAGAGCTCCGGGAGCGGCTCGAGCGCGAGGGGCTCTTCGCGCCCGAGCGGAAGCGCCCGCTGCCGCGCTTCCCGATGCGGATAGGGCTCGTGACATCTCCTACCGGGGCGGCGTTACAGGACATCCGCAACGTCATCTCGCACCGCTGGCCGCTCGCCACGCTGGTGTTCGCCCCGGCGCTGGTCCAGGGGGAGCAGGCGGCCTCGCGCATCGTCGATGCGATGGCAGACCTCGCGCGCCAGCCGGCGCTCGACCTGGCAATAGTCGCGCGCGGCGGCGGCAGCGCCGAGGACCTCTCCGCCTTCAACGACGAACGCGTGGCGCGGGCCATCTTCGGTTTCCCCGTGCCCGTGGTGACCGGGCTGGGCCACGAGACCGACGTCACCATCGCCGACTTTGTGGCCGACCTGCGCGCGCCCACGCCCAGCGCGGCTGCCGAGCGCAGCACGCCCAGCATGGCCGAGCTTGCGCGCGTGCTGGCGGTGATCGAGAGGGCGATGTCATCGGCCGCACGCGAAGCGCTGCTCGATGCGGCCGGGCGCGTCGAGTCCTCCATCGCAGTCCTCGACCGTTCATCTCCGCGGCCCGGCGACCTGGCCCGTGACGCCGGCTCGCTCATGCGCGACCTGCAGAACGGGCTTGACCGCCGCTGCGCCGCCGACCGCGCCCGCTTCGAGATTATGAGCGCCCGCATCGGGGCCCTTGACCCGCGGGCCACGCTCGAGCGCGGCTTCGCGATCATCAAGAAGTCCGGCACGAAGAAGGTCGTGAACAGCGTGCGCAAGGTGAAGGGCGGCGATCGCCTGGACGTTTCCGTCGCCGACGGCGCCTTCTGGGCGGAGGTGAGCTAGTTGGCCAAAGAACGCTTCGAAGATCTCTACACGCTGCTCGAAGAGAAGGCTCGACGGCTCGAACAGGGAAACCTCCCCCTGGAGGACGCGCTCAAGCTGTACGAAGAGGGCGCCGAACTGGTCCACCGCCTGCGCAAGCTCCTGGGCGAGGCCGAGCTGAGGGTCGAGAAGGTCCAGTCGAGCCTCGCCGAAGACGAGGCGCAGCTGCGCGAAGTCGAAGCTGAATACGGCGCGGACGAAGCGTGAAACCCCTTCGCGTCGCCTGGCTGACCACCGGCCGCGGGCCCGGCTCGTTCGGGGCGCTGGAGTACGTCGTCCGCGCCATTGAAGGCGGGCTGCCGGTCGAAATCGCCGTCGTCTTCGTGAACCGCGCGCCCGGCGAGGCGGAACCCACCGACCGGTTGATGGACTTCGTCTGCACGAAGGGCATCCCCCTCGAAACGCTCTCCTCGGTCGCCTTCCGGAAGGAGCGCGACGGGAAGCTCTCGAAGCCGGGCGAGCCGCTCCAGCCCTGGCGACTCGAGCTCGACGCCGCCATCGCCGATCTGCTCACCCGGCACGAATTCAGCCTGGGGGTGATGTTCGGCTACATGCTCATCGCCACGGAACCGCTGTTCAGCCGCTTCCCGTTCATCAACGACCACCCCGCGCTGCCAGACGGCCCGATCGGAACCTACCAGCAGGTGATCCTTGAGCTAATGCGCACGGGCGCGCGGGAGTCTGGTTGCATGATGAACGTGGTCACGGGCGATGTGGACCGCGGCCCGGCCGTGAGCTACTGCCGTTACAGCATCCGCGATGCCAGGAACGAGGGGCTCTGGCGCGCGCATGAGGGCGAACCGGCGGAGGGCTCGCCGCTCTATCTCGATATTCGCAAACGGGGCATCCGTCGCGAGCGCCCGTTCCTGGCCGAGACGCTCCGCGCCATCGCCGAGGGCCGGCTGGCGGTTCCTCCGCCTTCCCCGCTCGACCTCACGGCCGCGGTCGAGCGCGCGCTCGCCACCGGCCGTTGACGCTTACTCCAGCGCGCGCGGCCGGGCCGTGGTTATAATGTCGGGCCATGACCGATGAGACGCGGCTCTGCCCGGATTGCGGCGCGGGATACGCCGCCGAAGACAACTACTGCCGCCAGTGCGGGATGTACGTGGCCGCGCTGCGCACCCTGCCCGTGCCGGCCGCCCCCACGACGGCGCGCGTGGTTGAGCAGCCCCGGCCGGGCCTTCCCGCTCCGGTGAAGAAGGCCGCCGCCGCCGTGGCCGTGGGCACGGCGCTGCAGGTGGGCCTGGGCCTTGCCGGGAAGTACATGGCCCGCCAGGCTGCCCGGCAGGCCGTTTCGGCCGTGAGGCCGAAGGCGCGCCCCGCGAAGACCGCCGTTGAGTCCACGCGCGCCGTTGCCGACCCGGCAGCCGGTTCTCCTGCCGCAGTCAGCGAAACGCTCATCATCCGGCGCGTCTGGGTGCGCCGCGACTGACCCGGGCGGCGGCCTGGCCATGAACCCCACCAGTGAAGACATCGCCCGCACCATCATCGCGATGGAGCGGGCCGCGCTCGACCGCTGGGGGCGCGGCGACCCCTCGGGCTTCCTCGAAATCTCGGCCCCGGACGTGGTCTACTTCGACCCCTTTCAGGAAATGCGCGTCGACGGGCGCGAGGCCCTGGCGCAGCTCTACGAAGACATCCGCGGGCAGGTGAGCGTTTCGCGCTACGAGTTGCTGGACCCGCGCGTGCAGGTTGTCGGCGACGCGGCCGTGCTGACATTCAACTACGTCTCCTACGGCGGGAGCGAGGACGCCTACCGCTGGAACTGCACCGAGGTCTACCGGCGCACCGGCGACCGCTGGGAGATCATCCAGACCCACTGGTCGTTCACGCTCGGCAAGCGGTAGCGGCGATCCTCTGGGGGCTGTCACAAACGTGCCGCCCCACTCGTCTTTCCCTTCGAGGCGGCGCCACAACATCCGAACCGTGAACCAGCCGTCCCGGGAGATGACATGCGATCAGTGGATGTGGCTATCGTTGGCGGCGGGATAGCGGGGCTGGCTGCCGCCAGCGTCGCTGCCCGTTCGGGAAAGTCCGTTGCGCTTTTCGAGCGCTCGGCAACGCTGGGCGGCCGGGCACAGACAACAGCAGAAGGGGATGCACGGCTCAATCTCGGCCCGCACGCGCTCTTTGTTGGGGGAGCGGGCGCCCGGCTCCTGCAAGACCTCGGGATTGACCTGCCCGGGAAGCGCCCGGGAGGGTACCGGGTGCTCCGCGGAGGCAGATTCCACACACTGCCGGTCAGCGCGGCCACGCTCGCCCGGACCGGGCTTCTTGGCCCCTCGGCGAAGATTGACCTGGGGCGCATGCTCGCGGCCACCGGAACCGCGGATGCGAAGGAAATCGACCGCGTCAGTCTCGAAGACTGGGTTGCCGCCAGGACCAACCGGGCGGACGTCCGGGAGGTCTTCTACGCGCTCATCCGGCTCTCGACGTATGCCCACGCGCCGGAGACGGTGAGCGCGGGCGCCGCTATCCGGCAATTGCGGCTGCCCGGCGGGGTGCGCTACCTGGACGGCGGCTGGGAGACGATTGTGGAGGCCCTGCGGGCAAAGGCCATCGAAGCCGGGGCTGCGATCGTGCCCTCTCAGCCAGTTCGGAGAGTGGTCACCGCCGATGGCGCGGCCACCGGAATCGTCCTCGCGGATGGACAGGAAGTGGGCTCCCGGGCAGTGATCGTGGCGACGCCGCCTGGCCCGGCGGCAGAGATCACGGGCGTTGCAGACGTCGCACGCTGGGCGCGCGACGTGGTCCCCACCCGAGGAGCGGTGCTGGACCTCGTGCTCTCCCGGCTGCCCAACCCCCGCCGGGTCTTTGCTCTCGGCATCGACTCTCCCATCTACTTCTCGGTGCACTCCAACTGGGCGAAGCTGGCGCCGCGCGGCCAACACGTCGCCCACCTGACCTGCTACCTCGCCCCCGGGGAGCACGGAACAACCGCCCACAAGAAGCAGCTTGAAGTGGCGATGGACGCCATCCAGCCGGGCTGGCGCGATCACGTTGTGTTCGAGCGGTTCCTCCCCAACCTGGTGGTGGCCGGTGCAATGCCATCGGCGTCGACAGGCGGGGAGAGCGGCCGCCCGGCCGTGACGGTCCCTGGCTTCGCCAACCTCTTCCTCGCCGGCGACTGGGTGGGCGCCGAGGGGATGCTGGCCGACGCCGCCTTCGCCAGCGGGAAGCTGGCCGCGGAGCTTGCGGCCTCCGCTAAGATGGCGGCACTCGTGCCTGCCTGACGGTTCCGAGGAGGAACATGACCACCGGGGCTACCCTCGACGCCGCCACTTTCGAACGGCATCGCCCGCTGCTCTTCGGCGTCGCCTACCGGATGCTGGGGAGCGCAGCAGCCGCCGAAGACATCGTGCAGGAGACCTACATCCGGGCAAGCCCGGCGGAGGCGGCCGATCTTCGATCGGCGCGGGCCTACCTGGTCACCATCGCCACGCGGCTCTGCCTCGACGAGCTGAAGTCGGCCCGGGCGCAGCGCGAGACTTACGTGGGCGTGTGGCTCCCGGAGCCGCTGCCCACGGGCGAGGGCGCCGTGCTCGGCCCGGACGCGACCGTCGCCGAGCGCGAATCGATTTCGCTCGCCTTCCTGGTGTTGTTGGAGTCACTGGCGCCCGTCGAGCGAGCGGTATTCCTGCTGCGCGAAGTCTTCGGGTTCGCCTACAGCGAGATCGCGCGCATCGTGGCGCGGAGCGAAGCCGCCTGCCGCCAGGCGTTCCATCGCGCCCGGGAGCGCCTGCGGGCGCGCGGGCCGCGCCAGCCAGTCTCGCCAACGGAACACCGCCAGATCACGCAAGAATTCCTCGAAGCCGCCGGCGAAGGCAACCTTGCCGGGTTAATCGCGCTGCTGTCCGAAGGAGTCGTGGCCTGGAGCGACGGCGGCGGCCGGGTCAGTTCGGCCATCAACCCGATCTACGGACCTTCGCGCGTTGGACGGTTCATCCTGGGCGTGGCGCGGAAGGAAGCACGCATCGGACACCTCGCGACGGTGGAGGTCGTCTCTGTCAACGGCGAGCCAGGAATCGTGGCCCGCGACCGGAAGGGGCGGCCCCGCAGCGTGATCGTGCTCGAAGTTGCCGGCGGCGGGATCGTCGGGGTCCGCTCAATCCGCAACCCGGAGAAGCTGCGCCTGTTTCGGCAAGGAAGCGGCCCCTTGACAATATAGTTAACCAGGTTTACTTTCTACTGGTGACTCCCACTGACCGCGACCAGTTCGTCGAGGATGAACTCGCGCAAACCCTGATTCTCCTCGCAAAAACGTTCGTTTTCCTGGGCGAAGAGATCGCGGCGTTGGGCGGTGTCACCGCACAGCAGTGGGCCGTCATGCATGAGATCGGTGCGGCCGGAGACGCCGGGCTGCTCCCTTCGAAGTTGGCCGTGGCCAACCGCACATCGCGCGCCAACGTCACCAGGTTCATCGCACGTCTCGACCGGCTGGGCTATCTCGCGGTCTCGCCAAGCCCAACGGACCGCAGAAAGAAGTACCTTCGCCTGTCGACGACAGGCCAGGCGGTCCTGACGAAGATGGATGCCGAGAAGAGGTCGCGGCTGGATCAGGCTCTTCAGTCCTTTGCGTCCGGCGAGCGCGCAGACCTCACGCGGCTCGCCGAACGGCTGCTTCGTCACTTGTCCTGCCCGAGAACCGGTAAGAGACCGGTTCATATGCGTCCGAGCAGATCCAATCACACTCAATGCGGAGCCCCCGCGCGCGGATTCAGCCAATGAGGACCACCGGGCACACCGTCCTCGTCACTGGCGGCAGCGCGGGCATTGGACTCGCAATCGCCGCTGCATTTCTGGAGCAAGGCAACCGGGTGGCCGTCTGCGCCCGAAACCCCGAGATGCTGGCGGCGGCTGCGTCAGCTCATCCCGGGCTGCATGCCTGGCAGTGCGATCTACGCGACGAGGAGGACATGCGGCGCCTTGTCGGCCGCGCCAGGGAGGAGTTTGGTGGGCTCTCTGTTCTCATCAACAATGCAGGGATCCAGCTCAACTATGACTTCACGCGCGAAACTCCTGAGGCGATTCTGGAGCACATCGACAGCGAGGTGGCCACAAACCTGACTGGACTCGTGAAGCTGACTGCGCTCTTCATCCCGGTTCTCAAACAGGCAGATGACTCGGCCATTGTCAACGTGTCTTCAGGGCTGGCGCTCGTCCCGAAGCGGGCCGCCCCCATCTACTGCGCAACCAAGGCCGCTGTCCACTCGTTCACAAAGTCGTTGCGTTGGCAGGTACAGGATAGTGCCCTGCCCATTCGCGTATTCGAGGTCCTCCCACCCATGGTGGAAACCGCAATGACCGCCGGGAGGGGCAAGGGCAAGATCCAGTCCGAGCAGGTCGCCTCGGCCCTGCTGGCGGGGATGAGAAGGGACCACTTCGAGATGCGGGTGGGCAAAGTTCGCCTGCTTGCCCCCATCTCCAGACTCGCCCCCGGGTTGGCGGAGCGCATCATGCGAAACGCGTGAACGCTCGGAGCACACCCGTCTGGTGCCCGCGAGGACAAAGTCGTCATCGCCGAGGGCACCCCGCTCCCGGCCGAAGTTGGAGGCGCAGGACGCGGGATTGGCAGCCCACTCCCGAAACCAGGGCCAGCCTCCTCCCTCCTCCCTCCTTGTGTTTGTCATCACAATCCCCCCCTGCTAGGATCGGAGTCCGCGAGGGGCCGCTTCGAGCCCCGCCGGCCGGGGGATACATGGCTTACGGCACGGGCATTGCGAAGGGCATGGGCCTCACGCTGAGGAGCCTGTTCAGGCCGGTCGCCACCATCGAGTTCCCCGAAGAAGTCCGGCCCATCCCCGTCAACGCGCGCACGAACCTGCTCTGGTTCGAAGAGCGCTGCACGGGCTGCAGCACCTGCGCCCAGGCCTGCCCCGATGGCTGCATCCTCGTCGCCACCAGCCAGGACGTCGAGGGACGCCGGAACATCGACCGCTACGAGATCGACTTCCGCATCTGCATGTACTGCGGTCTCTGCACGGAAGCGTGCCCCTACGAGGCGATCCAGCCCGGCGGCCCGCTCGACGACGCGGTCTACCAGTTCGACGAGATGTATCGCGACAAGCACGCCCTCACCCGCATGGCCCGGGCATTCCTGGAAACGCACGACAACACCTACTCCAATGGCAAGCCGGCGCCTTCCCCCGACGCCGACTTCCACCGGCTATAAGGCGCTATGGCAACAATCACCGTTGACGGCCGCTCCATCGAGGCGCCCGCGGGGGCGCCCCTTGTCGAAGTCCTCAAGAACAACGGCTTCTACATCTCCAGCCTCTGCTACATCGACGGGCTCAAGCCCTACGCGGGCTGCCGCTCCTGCCTCGTCGACATCGAAGGCCCGCCGGGGCTGCAGCTCTCCTGCACGTCCGTCGTGCAGGACGGGATGGTGGTGCGCACCGCCACCGAAGAGGTGCAGGAGGCGCGCCGCGCGGTCGTTTCGATCATCCTCGCGAACCACCCCGACCGCTGCCTCACCTGCCACCGGCGCGAACACTGCCACCCCGGCGACATCTGCCTGCGCGACGACATCGTCACCCACCGCTGCCTCACCTGTTCGAAAAACTACCGCTGCGAGTTGCAGGCCACCTGCGAGATGGTGGGCAGCTCCGGGTTCGAGCCATGGGTGGGCGAAGAGCGCAGCTGGTACCTCACCGAGCACCCGCCCGCCGACCGCGCGAACCCGTTCATGGAGTTCGACCCGCAGATGTGCATACTCTGCACCCGCTGTCAGCGCGCCTGCGAGGAGAAGCGCCACACCGGCGCCATCACCCTGAGCGGCCGCGGCTGGGACACCCGCATCGCTTTCGGCGCGGGCGGCCCCATCCACGAAAGCAACTGCGACTTCGCCGGCGCCTGCATCGACGTCTGCCCCACTGCGGCACTCATGGAGCACCCGAACAAGTGGGTCGCCAAGCCCGGCCGCTGGGTCTCGACCACCTGCGACTCCTGCGCGGTGGGCTGCAGCATCAAGATCGGGTCGAAGGATGGGCGCGGGGTCATCGTTCGTCCCGGCACGGGCAACCCGTTCAGTGGCGACCAAATATGCGTGCGCGGGCGCTACCACTACGATTCTCTGAAGCCGCGCGAGCGCCTTTCGAAGCACCAGGTGCGCCGAGGGAAGATCCTCGCCCCCGCAACGTTCGACGCCGCCATCGCCGAGGCCGCCTCCGCCCTGAAAGCCGCGAAGGCGAAGGGCAAAGTCGGCGTCTTTGCCGGCGCCACCGCGACTAACGAAGAGGCCTGGCTGGCTGCCGCCATCGCGAAGCAGGCTTTCGGCGGCAGCACCGACACCTCGCTCGGGCCGGTCGTCCGCGCCACGAAGGAAGCCCTCGAAGCCCGCTTCGGCGCCTGGCGCATGGCCACCGACCTCACCGGCCTGCCGAAGGCGCGGGCCATCGTCGTCGTGGCCGACGACCTCGAAGAGAGCCACAACGTCGCCAGCGTTCGCATCAAAGACGCGGTCGTGCACCAGAAGGCGAAGCTCGTGGTCATCGGCGCGCTTCGCAGCGAGCTTGTTGACTTTGCCGCCTGCTGGCTTCGCCCCGCCGGTGGCGAAGAGGGGCAGATGGCAGCGGCGCTCGCGGAAGCTCTGTCCGGCGGAACCGCGGCCTCGCCCGAGATCGCCGACGCGGCCGCAATCCTGAAAGCTGCCCCGAAAGACGAGACGTTCGTCGTCTGCGCTCCCAACCCGGTGAGCCCGGCTCCGGCGGCGGCCATGACCGGTGGCGCAGCGAACATCGCCATCGCGCTTTTCGGCGCCGACGCATCGAGCCGTCTGGCCGTCCTGCCGCCCGAAGTGAACGTCAACGGCCTCCTCGACGTAGGTGTGGGCGATGAGGGCGGGGCGAACCCGCTCCAAGGGCTGGCCGGCCTGCTGGTCTTCCGTGACGACCCCACCATGCGCCTCCCCGGCGCCGCCGAAGCGCTCGCGGCGATCGAGACCGTCGTGGTGATCGACAACGTCCTCCACGAAACTGCACAGCGCGCAGCGGTAGTGCTGGCCGAAGGGCGCGCCTACGCCACCAGTGGCACATACACGCAGGCTGACTTCCGGGCGCAGCGGCTCAGCGCGGCCATCGCCACCGAAGGCGACGCCGTCGAAGGGTTCGCGGCGCTCAAGGCCCTGGGCGACGCCCTCGGCGCCTCTCTACCGGCTTCGCCCGAAGCAGCCCTTGCCGAACTCGCGAAGGCTAACCCGGCCTACCAGCCCGTGAGCGACCTCATCGTTGGCGAGGGGGTGCGGCTTGAGGTACCGGCGGCAAAGAAGGCCACGGCTATACCGGTCCCGGCCGCCGGCGCCGCGAGCGAGGGCCTCCGTGTGATCACCGGGCGCGACCTCTTCACCGCCCTCGATGCCGCCGCGCTTCGCCATCCCGAAGCCGAGAAGCTGCATCGCTACGATCGCATCCAGCTGAGCGAGCAGGACGCCGCCACCCTGGGCATCCGCACCGGCGACGAGGTGGAGATTTCGGCCGGGAGCGTGGTCATCCGCGCGCAGGCGAGCGTGACAGAGCGCGTGCCCGCAGGCTGTGTCTACGTTTCGAGCCTGCTGCAGGGCGGCGCAGTCGCCCGCCTGTTCAGCGGCGAAGCCATCCCCACGGTGAAGCTGGGCGCGCTCGTCGGCGCCTGAGCGGCCGCATCCTCGCAGACGCACGAAGCCCCCGGTTTCCCGGGGGCTTCGTCTTGCTCGGCTTCGACTTTGGAGAGGTAGGGAGAGGGGGAGGAAGCTCGAGTCAGAAGGCCTTGCGGCCAAGGAAGAAAGCAAGGACCGAAAGAACGGACCTGCGCCGCCTGGTGCGTTCCGCTGCCACTGACCGGTGACAGCCGACGCGCCCGGGAATCGTCGATGCCGGGCGTTCGCGCTGGGCGTATCGCCCGGCGTGGACGTGGCGCGCTGACTGGGGAGAGAGCACCACCGGCATATCCAACTCCATCTGAGGCAACAGTAAGAGGCATACGTCAAGCCTGCTTCGCCTCTGTGTAAACGTTGTGCAAAATCGGCGCCGCGCGCCCCTCTACCAGCGAGTGCGGGCCGCGACTCCTTCATGCTGCTCAAGCAGTTGCGGCAGGCGGCTGAACCAGACCTTCGCCGATGACTCGTGCGCCAGGCGCACCATGCGCTCGTAAGGGGCATCGTCCCATCCGGGGAGATGGCGGCGTGCGTCGGCCGCGTTCCCCCAATGCAGGACGACATCCTCGTGCAGCACGAGGTCCGCGACTCTGCCAGCGGCGAAAGCGACATCGACCGCCTCCCGGGCACGGGCAATCCGCTCGCCTTCGGCCCCGCCAAGGATGGCAGCCGCAAGCGCGTCCCCGGCCTCGATCTGGCTGTGGGCCACAGTCTCGGCCGCCAACCGGAGCAGCGACCGTTCGTCCGCGGGAAGCGACTGCGCCGGCCCGGTAACAACCGCGGTGGCAGCCTCCGCGGGCAGGAGCGACAGCAATTCGGCCTTTGGCTCCGGGCTCCCGGTCACGGCCAGCAGGTCGCCCGGCCGCCAGATGGTCATCAGCTCGCCCACGGCTTCGCGGGCCGCCGCCGCACGCTTTTCCTCAACCATCCGCTCGACCCTGTTGCGCGAGTGCCCCCCGGGCGACCCGGGCGCGCCACTGCGGCCTTCGACTGCCGTACGCCCGTGCGTCTTCTTCGTGAGGTTCTCGTCACGGTCCAGATCAACCACCTCGCTGGCTTCGCCATGGGCGACCCGCACCATGCGCACGCCGGTCCTCGACACATCGGCGAAGACAAGGGCGCGTTCGAGGAAGTAGAACTCCCGCTCCAGTTCGAAAACCCACGGCAGCGCGCCCAGCCGCACGTGGTTGCGCAGCGGCAGCGGAGCCTCCAGCTCGAACACGTGCGCCCGCGAGCCCACCAGGAACAGCCCCAGCGCCCCGCTCGCGGTCGCCCGTTCGACCGCCTGGTTGGCGACAGGGCCGAGAAGGTCTGCGAGATCCTGGAGCGGGCGCTCCGCGTCTGCGGTCGCAGCGGCGAGAGCCTTATGCAGCGCGACCGCCGCCACCGGTCTCCCGTCGGGGCCGTACGAAAGGTCCAGCGAAATCGTCAGGAAAGGGCCTTCCCCGGCTGTGAGGCCGAGAATGGCGCTGTAGTAGTCGCGGATTGTCACTCCCATGGTGCTATTTGCTCCTCGCAAGCGCCGGCCACCACGGCCGGCATGGCGTCAGTCTCACCGGCCGGTTCGCGCCGCCGAGTCCGGAAACCAATGATAGCGGCGCCCGAGGCGGGGGCGGGTCCGCGCGGCGCCCTGCTCCTGGTTACTTGCCTTCGCGCGGCCGCATCGAGGCCTGGAGCGGCATCCAACCGGCCAGTACAGCGCGCGCTTCGTCGGCCACGATGAAGGCGTGGTCGTCAACGCTGCGGGCAAGCGTTCCAGCCTCGGCGGCACGCCGCCGCGGCACCACCGATTGGACGATCCCAACTGACCCGTCACGGCCTTCGCCCCAGCTCAAGGTTGCCCCGAGACCCGAAGAACGCAGAGCGGCGGCCACTTCGGGGGCATGCGTGCGCGAGATGATCCGGAGCGTCAGCATACCGAGCGCGAGCTTCTGTTCCATCCGCATCCCGAGGATTGTTCCCGCCGAGAACCCAAGGCAGTAGGCGAACACGGCCGTCACGTTCGTGATGTCGGAAACCACCAGGCCGATGGACACCACATAGACAAGCACTTCGAAGAAGCCGAGGAACGCCGCCCACGCCTCCTCCCCACGTGACATCACCAGGACCCGCACCGTGGCAAGCGCCGCGCTCGCCACACGCAGGGCGAAGATCAGGCCTGCAGCGAGCAGAACACCGGCATCAAGCTCCATTGACACGCCAGTCCGCGCTGCCCTTGCCGGGGGCGGCCTCCCGTTCGAAGAAGAACTGCTCCTCGCCAAAGGCCGGCCTTAGCTCGTCGATCCACGCCGCCTCGTCGTCGTATTCGGCGAAGAACGGCCGCTGTACCCAGTCGGAATTCCGGGCCTGGATGAAGTTCAAGGCGAGCAGCTTCTGGCCCCCCATGTCGACAGGCCCGAGCACCCTGATCTTGCCGGGATCCGCCGACATGCTCGGCCCGCGGACCGTCCTGGCAAGGCCGCTGACGCTCGCATAGGCCTCGCGGTAGATATCGTAAGCGCGCACGAGCGGCACCCGGAAGAACTCGTGGGCGCCGGTGTCCCGCGCGATGAACATGTAGTAGGGGATGCAGCCGAGCCGCACTTGTTCCCTCCACATGCGGGTCCAAACCCGTGCGTCATCGTTCAGGTGGGCCATAACCGGCGACTGCGTCCGAATCTCGGCGCCCGTCTCCCGAATGCGGCCTATCGCCTCCTTCACGGCGGGAGTCTCAATCTCCCGGTAGTGGTTGAAGTGGGCCATGATCGCCAGGTGCAGCCCGCTGCCGGTGATCCGCCGGAAGAGGCCAAGAACATCGTCCGCATCCGGATCCGTCAGGTAGCGGTAGGGCCAGTAGCCGAGCGACTTCGTCCCGATCCTTATCCCCACCAGGTTGGGCAGGTTAGCCTCAAGCAGCGGGGCGATGTACGCCTCCAGGTGGCTCGCGCGCATCACCATCGGGTCTCCACCGGTGAAGAGCACGTTGGTCACCTCCGGATGCTCGCGAAGGTAGTCCACGAGCGTGCCGGCCTCGGTTGAGGCGAAGCGGAGGCTGCGGTCGCCCACAAACTGGGGCCAGCGGAAGCAGAAAGTGCAGTACGCGTGGCAGGTCTGCCCGTTGCTGGGGAAAAAGAGCACCGTTTCGCGGTACTTGTGCTGCATCCCGGGAAGCCGCTGCCCGTAGAGCTCCGGCACGTTGTGCTCCATCTGCCCCGCGGGGTGCGGGTTGAGCTGCCGCCGGATCGCGTCGACAGTGCTGGTCAACTCTTCCCTGTTTCCCGTCGCGAGAGCGCGTTCCACCTGCTCGAAGTGCTCCGGGCTCAGCATTCCGCGCTGAGGGAAGGTGAGTGTGAAAATCGGGTCCTCCGGCAGGTCGTCCCAGCGGATGAGCTCGTTCACCACGTAGTTGTTGGTCTTGAAGGGCAGCACCTGCGAGACCACGCGGACGGCGTGACGCTGCTCGGGCGTCATCAGCTCCGCCTGGGGAAGGTGTTCGAAGTTGTGCGCTGTGTACGCCTGGTACTTCTGCGCCAGGCGATTCGTTGTCAAAGTGGTTTCGGGCATCATCAATAAGCCTCCTCCTGGTTCCTGCGCCAGAGCCCGGCCCGGCACCTGGCGTGCCCGCGGGCACGCCAGCCGGCCAAAGTGGCTGTCTCTGGCAAGATTCTTCGCTTAGGAGGCTGAGAGGTCCGGCACTTCCTGGAGGGGTAGGTGGCCCACGACGGGCTGCCAGGGCCGGTTCCGCGCCGCCAGGGGGCCCTGGCGAGGCGGACGCAATCCACCGTTCGAACGAAACTGCATAGCCGTTCCTCCCGCGCCGGTTGGCGCATGAGAGGAGACACATGGTCTCCCGAGTCCGTCTACGAGGTTAGCTGCCGGGTTCGGCGTCGGAAGTCGCCTACGCGCTGTGCGCGATTCACCCCACCAGGTGGGTCCCCCGTTCCAGCAGGCGCTGGATTCGACTCGTTCATTATAGCACCCCGCGCGCACTGCTCCCGGCGAGCTCCCCAAAATCGGCCCAACAGGCCCGCCAGTCAGCCCTGGCGCGTCCGGGCAACCAGTCGTCCGCAGTAGATCCCCCGGGAAGGGGCCACATCGCCGTGACCGCTGCTCTCATCGCTGGACCCACGGTTCCGGCCACCGTAAAAAGGGAGTCTCAGAGCCGCGAAGCGTGTTTTCGCCAAGTGAGATGCCGGAGTCGACCGCCATGATCCCCACCCCATTTGTGAGCACCCCCATCGCCATCGACCCCGGGTGGCTCGACCCGAACGGCCACGTCAACATGGCCTACTTCATGGTGCTCAACGAACGCGGGCTCGACCAGGCGTGGACGGCCATGGGCATCGGCTGGGAGTACGCGCGCGAAACAGGCCTCTCCACCTTCGCCGCCGAAGTCCACACCCGCTACCTGCGCGAACTGCTGGGCGACGCAAGGCCGGTCGTCACCTTCCGTGCGCTCGGCCTCGACGAGAAGCGGCTGCACGGCATCTCAGAGATTCGCGACTCCACAGACGGAGCCATCGCCGCCACTACCGAGCAGGTGTGGCTGCACGTCGACCTTTCGACGCGGCGGGTCACGCCATGGCCGGCGCACGTGCGTGAAAACCTGGAGGTGTGGCTGGCGGCCCACCGCGGCCTCGAACCGCTCGACTGGATTGGCCGCGGCATCGCCATGCGGCGGAAGTAGCCGTCTCGCGGCCAAGATCTGCCGTGGCCTCGAAGTCCCCGGACCCCACCGGCGCTGATATCAGTTCCCGTAATGTGAGATTCTGCAGCGAGCGGCGTTCTTGTTGTTGTGGGCCCGCCACAACTCCTCAACTGGAGAGAACGGAATGCACGAGGGTCTCTGCCGCCCATGAACGGACCTGAAATCACAACGCTCGCGCTCGGAGTCTGCCGGGAAGAATCCAGCGACGCCGATGAGGCGCTTGTCGCGGCCGCTCTAAGCGAGCCTGCCGCCTTCGGACTGCTATACGAACGGTACTACGAGCGGGTGTACCGCTACTGCCGCTCGCGGGCTCCAACGCACGAAGAGAGCGCCGACCTCACCCAGCAGGTATTCGTGCAGGCCTTCCACAATCTGCGGCGATACCGCGCGAGAGGGAACAGCTTCGCCGCGTGGCTCTTTCGAATCGCACGCAACCTATCCATCGACGCCAGCCGGCGCCGCAGGCACGAGACCGTGCCGATCGATGAGTGCGCCGGAGTCGCGGACATGGCGGCTCACGAGTCAGGTCCTGAGGAAACGGCCATCCGAAATGAGGAACTTGCTCGTCTTCGCCTGGCCGTTGAAGCGCTGCCGCACGCCCAGCGCGACACCCTCGTGCTTCGCTTCGCGGCGGGCCTTTCGATCCGGGAAATCGCGGCCGTCACCGGAGACTCTGTGTCCGCCACCCAGATGCGCCTGTGGCGGACGCTCCAGGCAATCAGAAAGGACCGTTGAGAATGCTTCACTTCTTCCGCAGGGAAAGCTGCCCTCCGATCGAGGACGGCGACGCCGCCCTGGCATCGCTCGGGGACGAACTTGAGTCCATGTTTGCAGCGCTCTACAGCGCTCCGGCGCGTCCGCCGGCGCACAACTGGGCTGCAGTAGCCACCGCCTCCAACGGCGTTCTTTCCGCCAGGTCCCGATCAGGACCGATGCGACTCGCCGGCAGCCTCGCGGCGGGCGCACTGGCCCTTCTCCTGTGCACTGCCGGGTACGCGGCGATAACGGGCGCCAGTCTCGCCGATCACATGTTCGGAAACTTTGGCGACACGCCCACCGGGGAGGGCGCCCATGCCATCGGCCTCAGCCAGTCGAGCAGCGGTATCACCGTGACGGTCGACCACGTGGTGTTCGACGCAGAAGCCGCTGCCGATGCAAGCGTTGGCGCAGGCGAAACGGTCGTGCCGCTAATGGTGCAGATCACCGTGAGCGGCGAGCCGCGGCCATACTCGATCACGGCGTCGCTGCGAGGCGGCGGTGTTGATCTCCGCCAGGTAGGCGGCGTGGGGCTCCGCGGACAATCGGAAGTGCTCGGCCGTAGCCTGCCGCCCGGCACAGAACAGGCGCTCTTTGCCTTCGACGCCACCGCCCTGGCGCCAGCGCCCAGCGAACTGGCGCTTCAGATCGAGGTCATGGTCGCCCCACGAGGAAATTCGGGCGACCGCGCACCGGGTGAACAGGTGATCCCTTCCGATAGCCCGGCCGTCCCGCCCCTTCGCTTCGTCTTCGACTTCACCGTACCCCGAAGATAGGAGGCTGCCTGCTTCAGAGTGCCGGGCGAGCGGCCGGGCCGGGGGCGGGGCGTACGCCGTCCGGTGAACCGCCCCGGGTGCTAGAATGCGCCGCCGCGGGGACTCCGCCTCTCCGCGAGCTCATCCCCGCAATTGGCAGGCGCAGCATGTCCTTCGACAGCTTCCAGCAAGCCCTCGCTGCCGCGGCCGCGCTTGCCGTGGCCGTAGGCGTTGTCATCGCCCTGCTCGAGCTCCGCGGCCAGAACCGGCTCCATCAGATCGACACAGTAATGCGCCTGTTCTCCTCCTTCGGCGAGGAGTCGTTCCTCCACCACTACCGCCGCGTCACTTCGTGGCCGTTCGCAAGCTACGAGGACTTCCGCGAGGGAGCCACCGAGGACGACCACGTCTCGCTTATGGTCGTGAGCGTCTTCTTCGAAAACATGGGGCTGCTCTACAGGCGCAAGCTCGCGCCCATTGACCTGCTCGACGACCTCCTCTCGGCGCCCATCGTCACTACGTGGCAGAAGGTCCGGCCCATCTGGGAGGGGATGCGGGCCGAGTATAACCAGCCCCAGTGGGTGGAGTGGTTCGAACTGCTCAACGACGCCATCGTCGCGCGCGTCGCCCGGCCCAACGGGAAGCGCCCCGCCTCCCGCTGGCGCCCCTGGGCCCGCCGCCGGCGGAGCGGCTGAGCGCGGCGCTTACGCGACTGCCGTCGCCTCAAACTCGATCATGAGTTCCGGGTAGGCCAGCCGGGAAACCTCCAGGAGCGTGGTCGCTGGCCGGCATCCTGCTTCGCCGATGCGGCGTCCCCACACCTCTACGCCCTCGGCCAGGAATCGATCGACGTCTGTAGTGAAGATGCTGAAGCGCACGACATCGCTCAGGCCGAAGCCCGCCTGTCCCAGCACCGTCGC
>CAYYYI010000005.1:3731-10675 GCA_964475735.1 uncultured Anaerolineaceae bacterium | reverse complement strand
CGGCGCGACCTCCAGGCGCAGCAAACCCGGACGGATATCATCAAGGCCGCCCGCCGCCTGTTCGACGAACGCGGGTATGCTGCCACCTCGATGGCCGATATCGCCGGCGAGGCCGGCGTTGTCGTCCAGACCATCTACGCGAGCGTCGGACCCAAGCAGGCGCTGCTGCGTGAACTCAACGACCTTATCGACGACGAAGCGGGTGTAGCAGAGGTCGTTGACAGGCTCGCCACCACCCGTGACCCCGGGGAGTTGCTGCAGTTGGCCGTGCAGTTGACCCGGCAGATTGTCGAGCGGTGCGGCGACATTGTCGCGGCCATCCACGCCGGGGCCGGTGTGGAGCCTGAGATCGCCGCTGTTCTCGCCGAGGGCCGCCGCAGGCATCGGGAAGGGATGTCCGGCCTCGCTGCCATCCTTGCCAGCAGTGGCAGGCTGGCCGAGGGCATGACGCCCGAGCGCGCAGCCCAGGCGCTGGCGGTGCTCACCTCCAACGAATCATACTTCCAGCTCACCCGAGACTTCGGCATGACCATTGCCGAAGCGGAGGGCTGGATCCTGTCCACGCTCCAGCGGCTGATCCTGGCGCCGGACCCGCCACCCGGCAGTTGACCGCTCCGTCTGGCCCCGGCCCTTCTGGACACCCCGCCCGGGCCGTGCGAGAGTGCCGCCGTGGACGAAGGAGACCTCAGGGTCCGCAACAGCACCTACGCGCTCTTCGTCGAGCTTGGGCGAGCACCGCTACCGGGCGAAGTGGCGGCCGCGTGCGGCGTCTCGGAGCCCGAAACTCTGGCATCGTGGCAGCGCCTCCACGACCAGCACGCCCTCGTGCTCGAACCCAACGGAGCCGCGATTCGCATGGCGAACCCGTTTTCGGGCGTGCCCACGCCGTACCGCGTCCACGCCGCCGGGCGCTGGTGGTTCGCCAACTGCGGCTGGGATTCGTTCGGAATCTGCGCCGCGCTGGGGGCCGATGGCCGGATCGAGACCACCTGCCCCGACTGCGGCGAGCCGCTGGTGACAGGCGTCAAGAACCGCCGGCCAACGAACCCGGACCTGCTCTTCCACTGTCTTGTCCCGGCCGTTGCCTGGTGGGATGACGTCACCTTCACCTGAGGCACAATGAACCTCTTCCGGTCGGAAGAGCACATCACTCGCTGGCTCGATGGGCGGGAGCCCGGCGCCACCATCACCGCGAGCCAGGTCTGCGACCTCGCCCACGCCTGGTGGGCCGACCGCCTCTCCCCGGACTGGAAGCCCCACACCCGCGAGCAGAACCAGGCGATCCTCGACAGCCTGGGCCTGACGAGCGAGTTCTGGCGCCTGCCGTAGGGGGGAGTGGGCAGTTGGCAGGCCACTCCACCCGGTTCTCGGACACCAAGAGCCGGTTCCGTTCGAGGTCCCTGGAGCGCCAGCGCCGGCAAGGGCGGGCGCTCCGTCAGGCGCGCGGGACGACATTGGACCGCGAAACGCTTGCCACATCGGAGCGAGGCAGACCCTGGTCCGGCCCTCTCCCTGATGGCTGCGTGGTAGAATGGCGGCGCCCGGCACCGGCCTGGCGCTCGGCCGCGAGAGAAGCGACAGTCCCATGACCAGACAGCTAGACATAGTGTTCACCGCTTTCATCACGGTCGCACTCCTGAGCGCTTGTTCGGGAAGCTCTCAGGAGGCCGAAACCCCCAGGTCCGGGGCATCCGGGGGCCCGGGAACGAGTTCAGGTCCATTGCCCGGCGGGGTCATTGCACCGGGTGACTTGAGCTACCTCGGCGCCTTTCGTCTCCCCGGAGACGGATGGGCTTGGGGCGGACTGGCCCTCACCTACTACCCCGGCGGTGATGCCCGTGGCCCGAGCGACGGCGCACCTGGCTCGCTCTTTGGCGCCGGCTTCAACCTGGACAACCTCGTATCGGAAATAAGCATTCCGGAACCAGTCCTTTCGCGGAGCAAGAACCTTGCCGAGCTGAACACCGCCGAGACGTTGCAGGACTTCGCCGACCTGCGCCTGCCCGTCTTTCGAGACTCTGCCCGTGAGATCCCGCGCATTGGCCTGGCTTACCTGGACAACCGGCTTTATCACTGCTGGGGCCAGCACTTTGAAGACACGACGATAGCCACCCACACCTGGAGCGAGCTCGACCTTGCCAATCCCGGGGTCAAGGGGCCGTGGCGCATCGAAGAGGCGTCCTTCTACAGCCTGAATGACTACATGTTTGCCATCCCCCAGAACTGGGCCGGCAAGTATACGAACGGACGCAGCCTGGCTACGGGTCGTTACCGCGATGGTGGCTGGTCAGGCCAGGGACCGTCTCTCTACGTCATCGACCCCTGGAACGAAGGCAGTCCACCTGCACCAAACATCACGATCGGTGCGACGGCACTCCTCCAGTACGATCGATCCGACTCCGAAGTAGATCATTGCACCGCACCTGTCGACGAAGAGAAGAATCTTGCGCCCGATTGCACGAAGGAGAATCAGAATCCGGAAGCCCGGACTGTCGACAACTATCACCACTCCGACGAATGGTCGGGCGCCGAATGGTTGAGCGCCGGTGACAGGGCGGCGGTCATCTTCGTCGGCACCAAAGGAACCGGCGATCGCTACTGGTACGGCACCTACAAGGGCCCCTGCTTTGATTGCGGCAACCTCGACCGTGGTTGGTACAGCGCTGGCTTCGCGGCCCAGATCCTCTTCTACGATCCGGCCGGCCTGGCGCGGGTCGCTCAGGGAGAGATGGATCCCTCGGAACCTCAGCCCTATGCGACGCTCAACATCGATGACCGGCTTTTCAGTGCCCGTCACATGCTCGACCACCCGGAAATCCCCGCTGCCCAACAGAAGTATCGGCTGGGCGGCGTGGCCTACGATCCGGCGACCCGGCGGCTCTACATCATCGAGCAGTTCGCCGACGGCGAGAAGCCGATCGTCCACGTCTGGCAGATCACTGACTAAGGAGAGCACCGGGGCTCCGCCGGTCTGCCCACGGCCCTCGCCGCCGCACGCGTGCTGGCAGGGGACAGTCTGCTCACAACAGCCGCCATTAGCCCGTTCACCTCTTGCCATGCCCAAATGGTGCAGAGGGCCCTGGGGCAGACTCGTCCTCTTGGTAGGCCACTCTACCCGTCTTCCCAACACCCCGGTACAGTGCCATCCGAGATAGGATGACCCTACGGCTGGGTGGCCTTCGGCCACACCCGCGACGAGGTGGAAGCAACTCCCATGCCACGGCAACTGCCATCCACCGTTGGTTTGCTCTGGCGAGGGCGGCCGGGTGAGCCACCACCGGCGCGCGAGCAGAACCGGCTGCGCGCCATCTTCGAAGGGTTCGAAGCGCAAGGTGCGCGTGCTGTTGCCCTCCCCTTCTACGAAGAGATCGCCGACGACATCCGGAAGCAGATCGGCGAGCTCGATGCCGTCCTCACCTGGGTCGATCCGATCGTCGCCGGCCGAGACCGCTCAGTGCTCGATGAACTGCTCAGGGATGCAGCGCTTTCCGGCGTTTACGTATCGGCCCACCCCGACGTCATCCTGAAGATGGGCACGAAGGAGGTGCTTGTCCGAACACGGGACACGGAGTGGGGTTCTGACTCGTACGCAATCCCGTCGGCTGAGGCAGCACTGAGCCAACTGCCAGCCCGCTTGCGAAACGGTCCACGTGTCTTGAAGCAGAACCGCGGGAGCGGCGGCAACGGTGTCTGGAGGGTCGAACTGAAGGGCGACTCGGCCATCGCCGCCCGGCTTCCCGTGGCCGTTCACCACGCGGCCCGCGGCAGCCGTGTAGAACACACCACACTCGGCGAATTCATCGAACACTGCGCCGGGTACTTCGCGGCATTTTCAGGTTCGGGCATCCTCATCGACCAGCCATACCTTCGGCGTGTTAGCGAAGGCATGACCCGCGCTTACATGGCCGGAGACCGGGTTGCGGGTTTCGGGCACCAGTTCGTCACTGCGCTGGCGCCGCTTCCGCCCGGCGCAGACGAGACGCCCGCGCCACCGGCCCGGGTATACTTCGGGCCCGATCAGGCGCAATTCCAGCATCTGCGAACCCGGCTCGAGTCCGCCTGGATCGCCGAACTCGCAGAGATTTGCCGGGTGGAAAAGCATGACCTCCCGGCGATCTGGGATGCCGACTTCCTGCTCGGCGCGAAGGATGCATCCGGCGCCGACACCTACGTCCTGTGCGAGGTCAACGTTAGCGGTGTCTTTCCAATCCCCGAAGAATCGATCCCAGCACTTGCTCGCTGGACGCTCTCGCAGGTTGCGTCTCGCCGCCGCAAGTAGCAGCGCCACGAATCGGCCTCAGCACACCGGGGCGCGGGAGGAGCTGGTAGCGCGTAGGGGATTCGAACCCCTGATCTCCGCCTTGAAAGGGCGGCGTCCTGGGCCTCTAGACGAACGCGCCACGAACGTCCAGCCTACCACGGCCCCCGGTGACACCCAAGCGACTCTCACCGCAGTTCGCCGCCGGGGCGAAATATGATCTGGATCATGTCCGCTCCTTGCGCCGCCGCGTACGTCTAGCTTCACAACTCCCCAAACCTGGGAACATCGAAAGGGGCCCCTCCATGTGCCGCATGTGCGACATGCTGGGCGGAGGAACTAACGAAGGCGAAGCCTGGTACCTCAACCCGAAGAACTACTCCAACCGCATGTACAAGCTCCGCGAACCGGGCCAGCGCCCGACCGAACAGTTGGGCAACAGCCCCAACCGCGGCGCCGACACCACCCCCGCCGTCGGCCTCCCGCAGGCCATCGAGGCCAAGGCCAACGGCGACCTCGATACCTACAACAACATCATCGGCGAAATCAACCGCCGCACCGCCCTGCGCCCCGGCTCGCAGGTCGTGCCCATGTTCGAAATCATGAAGGTGCTCGACTTCGGCATGCCCGTCGCCGCCATGATGTGCATCTGCCGCAAGAACACTCGCGCCGTCGAGGAGACCAACCTGAGCGAATACTCCGGCATGGGCCTCGGCACCGGCATGCTCAAGTGGGAACGCTGGCCCGAACGCTACCGCGGCGGCGTCGAGTTCCTCTCCACCAAGCAGGCCAAGGAATGGGTCGAGTACTGGGACAAGAAGGGAATGATGCATTCCCTCATGCAGGAGGGCGGCGACTTCATCGGCGGCCTCTGCAACTGCGACTACCCCGACTGCCTCCTCATCCGCAACCGCGTCGACTACGGCCTCTGGTCGCAGCTTGTGAAGTCCGAATACGTCTGCTTCGTGGACTGGGAGAAGTGCAACGGCTGCGGCGACTGCCTGGGCCGCTGCAGCTTCAACGCCTTGAAGTTCGAAACGACGATGGAGAAGGCTCACATCGACCAGTTCAACTGCTTCGGTTGCGGGCTCTGCGAAACCGCCTGCCCCCGCGACGCCATCTCCTACCTGGACCGCAAGAAGGTTCCCGGTTTGGCCAACGTCTGGTAGAAGAGCAAATATGTACCCCGTTGTCGCACCCACCATCAAGATTGACCACCAGCGCTGCACGACGCCCTTCGCCTGCAAGCGCTGCCTTCAGATCTGCCCAACGGCCGTCTTCACAGTCCACGAAACGAAGATGGTCCGCATGGAAGAGACCGACAAGTACGAACCGGGAACCTATCGCCTCCGCGTGGCTTTCCGCGACAAGTGCAGCGCCTGCATGCGCTGCGTGGAAGCGTGCCCCGAAGACGCCCTTACCGTTCTCGCCCCTTCGGCGGCGGTGACGTCATGACATCAGCTCAGACCTGGCGTCGCGCGGTCTACCCGAAGGACTGGAGCTTCGACCTCTCCGACGAGCTGGTCGACCGGCTCAAGGCCGAGTTCCGTCCGGACGACGCCATCGAGCAACTTGCCCCGAAGGTCGCCGGGAAGCCGGCCGAAGAAGCCGTGAAGATCGCTGAGGCGTTCTTTGAGGACTACGGCCGCCGCTGGATGGACCGCACGATAGAACTGGGCGAGGAATACGCAGACCGCACCTACCAGACGCTAAAGGAGGCCGTCGCGAAGACGGGCGAGATGGGATTCCCCCTGCTCGGGGAGCGCTTCCTCGAGATCGCCTACCTCTCGACCCAGCCGATCTACTCGCTCCCCATTGTCGAGGCGAGCCGCAACGCGTTCACGTTCAAGATGGTGTTCTGCGACACCATCACGGAGCTTCGCGAACAGTGCGGCGACGAGCTTGCCAACCGCCTACCCTGCCGCAAAGCGTGCCTGGCGGCTGTCGAGCGGGCGTTCACGGCCAACGGTTACCCCGTCGACGTACGCCAGGATGCTTCGATCATTGGCGGCGAGTTCTGCCAGTTCAGCGCCCGGCCAGGGAGCAAGTAGGCTGGGGTCGAATGCATGATTCGCACGTACACGGCAGCTGCGACGAGTGCGCCAGCTTCGTCACCATCTTTCCTGAGAATAGCCCCCACCAGGAGTGGGGCTACTGCCGCACGCAACAGTCTCAGCCGCCCATGACTGAGCTCGCAGCGCTCGTCGGGGCCTATCTCGCAGGCGACCGCGCGCCCCTCCGGGGAAACAGCCTCGGCGTCTTCCGTGCCGAAGAAGACGACGCCTGCGACTTCTTCGAACACAAGCACCTCTGAGGGAAGGAACCACGACAACTTGGCGCTCCTCATCGACCTGCATTGCCACACCGGTTGGGGCTCCGGCGATAGCCACACCGACCCCAACCTGCTCATCGAGCAGGCGAAGGCCTACGGCCTCGACGGCCTCTGCGTCACCGAGCACAACCAGGTGTGGGACCAGAAGCGCATCGAACAACTCGCCGATAAGCACAACTTCCTGCTCCTCGGCGGGATGGAAGTCGATACCTCCGACTACGGCCACGTCCTTGTCTACGGTCTGCGCCAACCGCGCCGCTTCCAGCGCTTCCCGACCGTTTCGGAGCTCAGGCGGATGGTTGACGAAGCGGGCGGCGCCATGGTGCTCGCCCACCCCTTCCGCAAGCGCGAAAA
>CAYYYI010000005.1:0-3631 GCA_964475735.1 uncultured Anaerolineaceae bacterium | reverse complement strand
CATGAGCATCGCAACCAGGCCCCTTGATGAGATCACAGCCTCCGATATTGAATCGGCCAGCCCCGCATCGGACCCGCTTCGCCTCGCCGTTTTCGATAGCTGGTCGCGCGATCAGGTGGCAATCGCCGCCAACGCCCTGGCCAATTCGAGCGGTGGGCTGATCATCGTGCGCAGCGGCGCCAGCCTCGAAGACCTGCTTTCCATCGGGGCAGGGCTGGACCCTTCCGGCCACCACCTGGTCCGCGCGCGCGTGCTCGGTGCGGGCGGAAAGCAGGCGGGATTGCTGGCGGTCTCCGAATCCGCCTCCCTGCCCGTGCTGGTCGCGGCCACGGGCGCCGTCTACCGCCAGGGCGAGAGGGGCCCAACAGCGGTGCGCACCCGCGCCTCGCTCGACGAGCTTGTCGCCCGCGACCTCCTAAACCGCAAGCGCGCCGAAACCAACGCCGAAGGCATCATCGGCCGCGTGGCCTTTGGGCACTTCAGCTACATGACCGTGGCCGCCGTGGCCGCCCCGCGGATAAACACCGCGGCGCCTTACATGTGGGCGCGCGACAACCGGGCGAGGATCCTCGAAGCCGTCGCAGCCTTCCCCGGCGAGTGGCCCCTCGACGACACCGATTTCACGGTCGAGCCGGGTGAGATCACCCTCAGCCGCGGCGATGACACGGCGTTCGTGCGCGTCTCGCGCAACGGCTCTGTGGCCGCGGGCATCCGCCAGCACCGTCCGGCGCAGGGGCTCTACGTCTCACCTGCCGAGCTTTCGAAGCTCATCTCCGCAGTTGCGGGCGTGGTCACAATGCCTTTCGCCGCTGCGCGGGCAGGCCTCACCCTCGGCTCGCTCTTCCTCGAAAGCATCCGCGAACTGCGGCTCCCGGTCGAAGGCGGCGCCACCGCCCCGGCGCCGAAGGACCTCGTTCAGCGCTACGTCGACGAGCGCTACCTGGACGACGCTGGCGAGTGCGAGGCCTTCCGCATCGACCTGCTGAAGGCGGCCGGCGAAGCCTTCGGGGCCGACCTCATCCGCGGAACCGGGCAGGCCTACACAGGCGCCGTCAAGGAAGGGCCCGACCCCAGGAACTGGCACGGGCTGACGAAACGGACCGAGCGGCGCCTCGCGGGGCTGCGCGGACACGGCACAGGGCACTGACAGCGACCTGCATCAGAGCCCCCCGTTGAAGTCCGCGAAGCTGAAGTACTCGTTCAGCGCGGTCAGCCGCCCGCTGAGCAGCAGCACGCCGAGCCCGACCAGCATGACCCCGCTCGCCACTTCGATGGCGAGCGAGTAGCGCTGGATCTTGCGCAGGAACCTCGACACGTCCGACACGGCAAGCCCGGTGATCAGGAACGGGATGCTGAACCCCATGGAGTAGAACACCAGCAGGTAAGTTCCCGTCCAGGCATGCGTCGAAGTCGCTGCGAGCGTGAGAATGCCCCCCAGGATGGGTCCCACGCAGGGGGTCCAGCCCAGCGCAAACGCCCCACCGACCAGCATCGAGCGCCCGTAGCTCACGTTAGTAGAACGCCCGGCGTTGATTTCGAAGGTCCGCTGCAGCAGGGGCAACGAGAGGTATCCCGCAAACCTCAGCCACGTGGCGGCCAGCACCACCCCCAGCAACGCCAACCCCGTGAGGTCCCCCTTCAGGTCCGCAGCCTCGGCGAGGAAGAAGTAGGCGCCCGTCAGGCCCAGCAGCAGCAGCGCCGACCCGAACGGCGAGCGCCGTCCCCGCGAAGGCACCAGCAGCAGGCCCATGAAGACCAGCATCACCCCGGCGCCCTGCTCCAGTTCGCGCTGGTTGTCGCGGAAGAAGAACGAGCCGAGTAGCCCGACGCTTGTCCCGAGCACGATGAACACCGCTGAGAGCCCTGCAATGAACGCCATCGCATGCGTGAACGTCACACGCCGATTGGCCGTGACCTGGCCGTGCACGATGCTTGCCCCGGATAGATGCGTTATGTAGATCGGAACGAGCGGCAGCACGCACGGAGAAACAAACGAAAGCACTCCCGCCGAGAAAGCCACCAGCGGCCCACCAGGGCCTTCCAGGCCGAACGTGTCGCCGCTCAGCGGGCCAAGAGCAAACGCAGCCACGGGGATGAGCGCCAACGACGCGAACACAACGTAGAGAAGCGTGCGGGTCTCTATTTCTTTCCCCAGGACACGCTGCGTTGTCATTTGCTGTTCCGAACCACCCTGGCTGCCCGCCGTGCTATTCGGCGCGGGACCGCCGTCACCATCTTAGAACCACCGGCTCACAGGGGCCGGTTAAGGGGCCTAACGAAACGGGTTCGCGTCCGGGTCAGCGGCCAGGAGCGGCCCGTCCATGCCGAGCAGACGCCGCCGCGCGGCCGCGTACGCCTCCCACGCCCGCGCCTCGCGGTTCAGGAGCCCCTTCAACGCGGCCGGCTCAATCGCTTCCCCTTCGAGGAGCACACTGTGAAGCCGCGCCGCCTGCTTCTGCCAGGCTTCCCACGCAGCCCGGTATTCGCTTGCTTTGGTCTCGTCCACCTGCGGCATCTTGACCCCCGGCTATCTTCCCCGAAAAGGCAAAGGGCAGGGAACCCTCCCTGCCCGGATGCGGCGTAGCTGGTAGCGCATAGGGGATTCGAACCCCTGATCTCCGCCTTGAGAGGGCGGTGTCCTGGGCCGCTAGACGAATGCGCCGCGAATTCGAGGATACCGTAGGCCTGATCACAGCGGCAAGCGAAATCGCCCCGCCTATCGTGCTACCTTCTACCTGCCGATCACCACGTCAGGGGCCGCCTTCAGTGCCCCCGGGAGGACACATGGCCACCTCGCCCGCCCTTGCGAAGGCCCTCGCCGACGAGAAACGCTCCCCGTCCGAAGCGGTCGTCGCTTCCATGATCGAATCGGCCGGACGCCTCAAGCTCAGCAGCGAAGTCGTTGAGCTCCTTCGCACCTCCTGGCGCGAAATCCACACCCAGCTCCCGGTCCGCATGGACAACAAGAAGCTGCGCATCTTCGAGGGGTACCGCGTCCAGCACAACGGCGTTCGCGGGCCCTACAAGGGCGGTGTTCGCTTCCACCCGCGCGCCGACCTGGACGAAGTCCGCGCCCTGGCCATGCTCATGACCTACAAGTGCGCGCTCATGGACCTCCCCTTCGGCGGCGCCAAAGGCGGCGTCATGTGCGACCCCGTGCGCATGAGCGAAACCGAGCTGAACCGCCTGACGCGCGCCTACACCCAGCACATCGGCATGGTCCTGGGCGTCAACCGCGACATTCCCGCGCCCGACATGGGCACCAACGCCCAGACCATGGCCTGGATGATGGACGCCTACGGCCAGCGCTACGGCTATACGCCCGGAATCGTCACGGGAAAGCCCGTCGACCTGGGCGGCAGCTTCGGGCGCGACCAGGCTACCGGCCGCGGCGTCGCCATCTGCATGCGCGAATACGCACGCCTCGAAGGCGCCAACCCGGCTGACATCCGCGTGGCCGTGCAGGGATACGGCAACGTCGGCTCGTGGACATGCCGCATCGCCGGCGAATACGGCTTCCGCATAGTCGCCGCCAGCGACGTCAAGGGTGGCATCTACAACCCCGATGGCATCGATGTCGCGGCCCTCGACCGCTGGTTCAGCGTCGCTGGCTCGGTGGCGGGCTTCCCCG
>CAYYYI010000004.1:34318-51478 GCA_964475735.1 uncultured Anaerolineaceae bacterium | reverse complement strand
ACTTGAACTCGTAGCCGCCCTTCACGCCGGCCGGCTCGGGGTCGGTCAACACGTTCACGCAGGCGGGCTTGCCGCTGTCGAAGGCGCGGGCAATGGCGGCCTTAATCTGCTCGGGGTGCTCCACGAACTCGCCGTGTCCGCCCAGGCCTTCGACCACCTTGTCGTAGCGGGCGTTGTCGCCGAGCATCGTCGCAGGGGTGCGGCCGGCGCCGTATTGGGCCTTCTGGCCCACCCAGATCTGGTGCCAGCAGCGGTCGTTCCCGATTACCGAAACGATCGGCATCTTGAAGCGCACGAAGGTGTCGAAGTCGAACCCGTTCAGCCCGAAGGTGCCGTCCCCGTTGACCATGAGCACCTTCTTGTTGGGTGCGGCGACGGCCGCAGCCATGCAGAAGCCCGTGCCAACGCCGAGCGTGCCGAAGGGGCCCGGGTCCATCCACTGGCCGGGGTTGTTCACAGGCAGAACGCTCGCGGCAAGGGCTACGATGTCGCCTCCGTCGCCCACGACGATGGTGTCATCGTCCACGAACTCGGCGATCTCCTTGCACAGCCGGAGCGGATGGATCGGCATCGCGTCGGAGTTCATGAACACTTCGCGTTGAGCGTCGGCCATGCCCTCCAGGCCGCGGAGGTACTGCATCCACTCGGCGTGGTCGCCCTTGCCGATTTCGGCGGTCAGCTGCAGCAGCGCCTGGCGGATGTTCGCCTCGATGCCGATTCCGAAGTCCCTGTTCTTGCCGATGTCGCGCGGGTCGATGTCGATCTGGATGAGCTGCGCCTCCGGGTTCCATGCGGGCTGCCGGCCGTACTTCAGCCGGAAGTCGATTGGTGCGCCGAGTATGACGATGACATCTGCCTGCGCGAAGGCGGGCTTCCGCGAGAGCGAGAAGAAGTTGGGGTTCTCCTGCCGCAGAGTCCCGCGGCCCATGGCATTCGTATAGACAGGCACGTCCGCGGCGCGCGCGAACTCGGCAAGCTCCTTATGCGCCCGGTGCCAGAACACGCCCGACCCGGCCATGATCATCGGCTTCTTCGCCTGCTTGATAGCCTGTGCCGCCGCCTTGATGAGCTGCGGGTCGCCCATGATTTCGCCCTGGGTGCGATAACTCCGCGGCCACTGCACCTGGTCCTCATCGACGCGGCTGAAGAGGACGTCCGACGGGACCTGCAGGAAGACAGGCCCGTAGCGGCCCGTCATCGCTTCGCGGAAGGCCATTCCCATGTAGTAAGGCAAGCGGCGCGTCTCATACACCGTCTGCGACCACTTCGTGATTGGCTCCATCACGCGCTGGAGCTCGATGTCCTGCAGCGAGCCCATGTCGAATTCGCGCATGGGAGAGCGGCCGCCGATGACGACCATCGGGCTCGAAGCCTGGTAGGCATTGGCCACGGCAGTGACCACGTCAGTGACCCCGGGACCTGCGGTGACCACGCACACACCTGGCTTGAACGTGATGCGCGAGTAGCCATCAGCGGCGTGCCCCGCCGACTGTTCGTGGCGGGTGTCGATGACCTGGATGCCGTTGTTCAGGCAGCCTTCATAGATGTTCTGAACGTGACCGCCCGAGAGCGTGAAAAGGTGCTCCACGCCCTCTTGCTTGACCATGCGGGCGATGATCTCGCCCCCGTCAATGAGATTGCCCATATCTGGTTCCTTGGAAAGGTGATTGTGGCCGGAGTATACGCTCGCGCTCGCTCAGCCGCCCGCAGATGCCCGGACTGGGGCCGGTGGGTGGATGGCCCCGCCCAGCGTGAACGCCGCGAGGGCTATCGCCGCTGCCACCGCGCATCCAGCGCCCAGCACGAACGGCGCCGCCGGGTCGACCTGGTCCCAGAGGACTCCCGCCAGCACGCTTGAAACAAGCGCCGCCAGGCCAGCCACGCCCTGGAACAGGCCCATCGCGCTCGACCTGAGAGGCCCCGGGGCAATATCCGCCACCAGCGCCCGCGAAACGCCCTCCGTCATCGCCATGTAGGCGCCATAGACAACGAAGAGCGGCCACACGGCCGTTCCGCTCCCGGACAGTGCGAACCCGGCATAGACGGCCGCGAAGACCGCCCACCCGGAGACCATCAACCACGCCCGCGGCATGCGGTCCGAGACAATGCCGGCGGGCAGTGAGAGCGCCGCATAGACGGCGTTGAAACCGACGTAAGCCAGCACCACCATCGTCGTGGTCAGCCCCAGGTTTTCCGCGCGCAGGATGAGGAACGCATCCGAGGAATTCCCGAGCATGAAGAGCGCGGTGATCGCGAGCAGGATGTAGAACCGCGCCGGTAGCTCGCTGAAGCGCCAGCCGTTGCCCTCGGGGCTCTCGGCGGCGGCGTGCTCGGGAAGCCAGCGCAGAGCGAACACTGCCATCACCCCCGGCACCACCGCGATGGCTATCACCAGCCGCAGCCGGTCGTCGAGCAGGGCGATCAGAACCAGCGCCACCAGCGGCCCGCCCACGGCGCCGAGCGTATCCAGCGCCCGGTGGAAGCCGAACACCCGGCCGCGATAGGCCGGTGCCGCGAAGTCCGCCAGCATCGCATCCCGTGGGGCCGTTCGCAGCCCCTTGCCAAAGCGGTCGAGCGCCCTACCGCCAAGCGCCACCGGCCACACCGGCGCCGCTGCCAGCAAGGCCTTCCCAGCGGCCGCAAGTGAATACCCGGCCACCACAAAGGGCTTCCGTTTCCCAGCCCTGTCGGACCAGCGCCCGGATAGGAGCTTCGTCAGGTTGGCCGTGCCCTCAGCGACACCTTCAACGATGCCGAGTGCCAGCGCGGGCGCCCCGAGCGTCCCTGTGATGAACAGCGGGATGATCGGGTACACCATCTCGCCCGAAAGGTCGGCCAGGAACGAAACGATGCCCAGCACCACGATTGGGCGCGTGATGCCCGCCAGCCTCGCCCTCTTGCTCCGCCCGGTGCCCTGGCCGGAGTCACCGCCCACTCAGAGGTGCTCCTTGAGCCAATCCCCTGCTGCTTTGACGACGTCCGGACCGATCTCGAAGTGGCCCCCCGGGAGCCAGACAAGGTCCTTCACGCCGGGAAGGGCTTCGTACAGCGCCTCCGTGGCTTCCCGGGGGATGAGCTGGTCATCGGTCTTGCCCACGATGCGAACGGCGACCCGGCCCAGCTTCGGCACATGAGCGCCGGGACCGGAGGCGGGACCAGCCAGCCCGCCTTCGCCAACCAGGCAGAATGCCGCCGCCTTGAACCTCCCATCGGCGGCCACGGCGGGAATGCCGAGCATGCTGCCCATCGAGTAGCCGGCGAACCCCAGCCGGGAGAGGTCGATGGGGTAGGTGGCGGAGAGGGCGTCGATGACGGCTGTGACTTCGGCGGCGAACTGCGCGGCGATGGCGGGGAACCGGCTCCGGTCGCGGAAGATGCTCATCGGGTCGTGATTGGAGCGCTCGCCGTGCAGCGGCGCGTCAAGTCCCGCGCAGGCCCAGCCACGCCGTGCCCATGCCTTCGCCGGCTCTTCAACGATGTAGTCGTCCTTGTTGGACGTCGCGGGATGCTGGATGAGCACAAACGGCAGCAGCCCTTCGGGCTCAGGCGGCAGAAACATCAGCCCGGGGACGCGCTCGCCCGCAACCTCCAGCGAGAACCGCACCTCGCGCAGGTCGCTGTAGAGCCGCTCGCGCCTGGTCAGTTCCCCTGTCACATCGCGTAGAGTAACGCGAGAGCCCGCAACCGCGCTTGTCCCTTCGATTGCACTGAATTTCGAGTGCTCACCCATTCGCAACCCTGCCGGTCTGTCGCCAGAGAGTGTTGCGTCCGTCCTGTATTGTGTGTGCAGCCGGTCACCACGCGTGCGTATGCTGGATCGGCCAGACCTCAAGACAATCGAGCGAACAAATGGCTTCTGCTTTCCTGCCTCTCACGGTGCGCCTGCCGCTGCTGGCCGGGCTGTGCCTGCTCGTCCTTGCAGCCAACGTGACCGCCCCCGCTCGCGCAGATGGCCCCCCGGCCACTCTCACCGTGAACAGCCTGGATGACACCGACCTCCCCGATAGCGTCCTCACGCTGCGCGAGGCCATCCTCATCGCCACTGGCGCCCTCACGATAGACATCACGCCCGAAGAGCAGGCTCAGACGCTGGGGTGCGTGTTCAATGGCGCAGGCAACATCACCGGCGGGTGCGGCGCAGGCATCTCCGAAGTCATTCAGTTCGCGCCGTCACTCGGCGTGTCGCCCGTCATCACGCTGGCCGGGGCGCTGCCGGTCATCAACGATTCAGCCGGCCTGGCGATCAACGGTGGCGCCGTTTCGCCCGTCATCAACGCTTCTGCGGCAGGCTCTGACTCCGATGGGCTGGTGATCACGTCGGGCGGGAACAATGTGAGCCTGGTCACCGTCACCGCTGCCCCGCGCGATGGGTTCAGCGTCTCAGGCGCCGGGAACGTGCTCTTCGGCGTGACTGCGCGCTCCAGCGGCCGCCATGGCGTGCTGATTGGCGGAGGATCGGACAACCAGGTCCAGTATTCATCCGTTGGCGTCGCCACCAGCACCGAAGCCTCCTGCAGCGTTGGCAACTCCGGGAGCGGCGTCTACACAGGCAGCGCTGCGACCAACACCGTGATCGCAGGCAGCGTCATCGCCTGCAACGCCGGTGATGGTGTCACGATTGATGGCGCCAGCGGGAGCGTGCTCCATACGAACTACATTGGCCTTTCCTCAGCGGGGATAGCGCTGCCCAACGGCTACGGTGTGGCGATCTTCGGCGCGGCAACCGGAAACCAGGTCGGCCCCGGCCCGGCAGGCGAAGCGAACTTCATCGGCGGCAACACCAACGCGGGTGTCTACATGGTCGGCGCCGGGACCACGGGCAACACCGTGATCGGAAACGTCATCGGCCTCAAGCCGGGTGGAGTTGCGGCGGTTGCCAACGGCGGGCCCGGCGTGCAGATCGCCTCCGGCGCAGCGGGCAATGCCGTACGCAGCAATGTCATCTCCGGGAACGCTCGTGAAGGTGTGCTCGTCGACGGTGTGGCGAACACCGTCATCGCAGGCAACCGGATTGGCACCAACGGCTTCGGTTCGTCGGCCGTGCCCAATGGCGCGGAGGGGGTAGTCCTCCAGTCCGGCGCCAGCGGTACATCCGTCGGCGGCGCCAGCGTTGCTGACCGCAACCTCATCAGCGGAAACAAGAATGCCGGGGTCGTCATTCGCGATGCCTCGACCTCGAACAACGTCGTTGAGGGGAACAACATCGGGCTCGATGCCAGCGGCACCGGCAAGATCCCCAACGGCCAGGCCGGCGTGGCCATCTTCGAAGGCTCGAACAACCGCGTTGGCGGCGATGGCGCTGTGATCCTCCAGTACATCTCGGGGAACACTCGCGAAGGCGTCTACATTGAAAATGCCCCGGGCACCAAGATCGGGCGCAGCACTTCCATCGGAACTGGCTTCAATACCTCCGTTGCCCTCGGCAATACCCGCGAAGGCGTGCTCATCAGTGGCTCGACTGGAGTGGTTGCCCGTCCGGGCATCGTCGCCGGCAACGGTTTGGCGGGCATGGCCGTCGCGGGAAGCAGCTCGACGGGCAACATCCTCGCCCCCTACCTCAGTGGCGCCAACGGCGGCCTTCCGGTCGACCTTGGCAACAACGGCGCCACAGTCAACGACGCCGGCGACGCCGACGCCGGGCCCAACGGGCTGCTCAACTACCCGGTTATCGCCACCCGGGCCGGGGGCATGGTGAGCGGCGCCGCCTGCATCGATTGCTCTGTACTCGTCTACGTGTCCTATGCAAACCCCGCTGCTCCCGGCGGTAAGGCCGAGTTCCTCTCCCAGGTGCAGGCCAGCGGCTCCGGCGCGTGGTCCGCGACAGTTCCCACGGGCGTTCCGCTTTCGAACATCACCGCCATCGCCTGCACCGGCGCCTGCGCGCCCGGCAGCTCCACCTCCGAGCTCGCCCCGGTGACAGTCGCCGCCCAGGTCCGGACCGTCGAATTTGCCGTGGCGACGAGCACCGTCGAAGAAGGCGGTGTCGTCCAGGTGCAGGTGAAGCTCACCACCTCCGATGGGCTGCCAACCTCCACCGGCGTCACCGTGCAGTATGCCACCGTGAACGACACGGCGACCGGGGGCGCTGACTTCACGCACGCGTCCGGCACGCTCTCCTTCCTTGGCGGGTCAGCCAGCGGCGAAACCCGCACGATCACCATCGCCACGCTTGCCGACTCCGTCGACGACGTGGGAGAGACGTTCACGGTCACGCTCACCTCCGTGGGCAACGCAAGGTTGGGGTCGCTGACGGCGCACACAATCACCATTGCTGCGCCCGGAACAGGGTTGCCCTACAGGCTTCCGCTTCCGCTCGTGGCAAGGGACTAGCATGGGGCTGTAGCGCGACGTAGCGGCGAAGGCTTCACAAACGCGCGTGCAAACCGCTTGACACTGACTCGCCGGGGGCCAAGCATGCTCTCAGCGACTCGTTCGCGCGCCTAGTCCGCGAAGGCGGAACGGGGGAACCAGATCTCGGGGCGAATCCGTTGCGGCCGTATCTCATCGGTGAGGCGGCGAAGGCGGAGCGGCTATCTCCGGCCGTAGCCCGGCAGCTAACCTCGGCGGCGTTGGAAGACCCGAACTGAGGGCCTTCTTTCATGGCCGTAGTGGCCCGTCGTGCAACGCAGCGCTTGCCCGGCGCCGCCGTTCCGGATCCGTTCATCCCCGGGCTTACCGCAAGCACCCCCCTTCGCGAGCGGGCCTGGAACGCCCTGCCCCTTGGGCTCTCCGTCTTTCTCATCTCCACCATTTTCTGGGGTCCCTACTATGCTCCCTGGGCCTTCGCCATCGGCACGCTGTTCTTCTTCAGCTACTGGCTGGTGCGGTCCTACGGCGTGGCCCTCTCGTGCGTGGTGGGCCTCCGCCGCATCAGGCGGTGGGAGCGGGCTGACTGGCTGGCAAGATACGCCCGATGGCAGACGGAGCACCCCGATGCGCTCGCGTGGGACTGGCCCCGCCACATGGTCATCATTCCCAACTACAACGAAAGCGAAGGTGGCCTTTCGCGCACCCTCGACTCGCTCGCAGCCCAGCTGAACGCGCGCCAGCTGGTCGTCGTCATGGCGATGGAGGCGCGCGAAAAAGGCTCCGACGCCAAGGCCGCCCGCCTCGTCGCCCGCTACCGGGAGCGGTTTGGCGACATGTTCGCGACCTTCCACCCCGGCGGCCTCCCTAACGAGACCCCCGGCAAGGGCTCCAACGAAGCCTGGGCCGCTCGCGAGGCGCGCATCTACCTCATCGAGCGGCGCGGCGAAGAGATTGAGCGATACACCATCTCCAGTTGCGACGCCGACGCCGTCTTCCATCCCCGGCACTTTGCCGCTCTCAACTACCTGTTCCTCAGCAACGGAGACCGCTACCGCACCTTCTGGCAGCCCACCATCTTCAACTCCAACAACATCTGGGACATCCCCGCGCCTCTTCGCCTCCCGGACGGCCTCTCGGGCATTAACAGGCTCTCCAACCTCGTCATGCCCGGGAGCGTCAAGTTCCCCACCTCGTGCTACTCGGTCAGCTGGAAGATGCTCGACGAAGTCGACTACTGGGACGAGGAAGTCATCCCAGAAGACTGGCACGTCTATCTCAAGTGCTGCTACGCACTTGGCGACCGCGTGCACGTCGAGTCACTCTTCCTGCCCCTGGGCAACGATTGCGTGCTCACCGACGGCTACGTCAAGACGCTCAAGGCGCACTACGCCCAGAGCGTCCGCCATGCCTGGGGCGCGAGCGATATCCCTTACGCGTGGCGAGCGGCAGCGTCGCGGCGAAGCCCGCTGGGCCGGCGCCGGCGCCTCCTGCTCGCGGGCGCCGTGACGAAGGTACACGTCTTGTGGGCGGCGCAGTGGTACCTCGTGACGCTCGGCATCTTGCTGCCCGCGCGAATGGCCGGCGCTCTCGGCGCGCCGCTCCCGGGCTGGTGGACGCACCGGTACCCGGTTCCTGGTCCCGGCTGGCATCCCGAGCAGCTCGCGCATCCTTCGCAGTGGCTAGCCTTCGATTCCACCGGCCTGATAGAGCCCGTGATGTGGGTCAACCTGGTCGGCATCCTCGTGGCCGTCTGCCTCTTCCCGCTCATCATGATGATCCTCATCGAGACTCTCACGCGGCCCCGGCGGCCGGAGTACGTGAGCCTTTGGGCTGCGGCCGCCCAGTACACCATGTGGCCGCTAATGGCCGTGATCACGTTCTTCTTCGCCAGTCTGCCCGCCCTGCACGCTCAGACGAAGCTGGCGCGCGGCAAGGGGCTCATCTACCGCGTGGCCGAAAAGGGCAGCCGGAGGGTTCTCGTGCCCCAGACTGGCCACATTGCCGAGCCGCTGGCGGCAGATGCTGTCGGCGCCAGCGGCGGCGGCTCTTAGCGGCCCGGCCCGGGTTCCCGAATCAAAGCGGCTCGCCGAAAGGCGAGCCGCTTGCTTTCGCTGCCCTGTTCGCGCAGGTATCGTGTGCGAATCCTCCGCGAGGTGTGGCGAATGGCGATCATTCAATCGGCAACCGGTCCGCTCGATACGGCAGGCATGGGCTTCACGCTCATGCACGAGCACGTGCTGGTCATGTGGCCGCCCATGTACCAGCAATACCCGGAGCTATTCGATCGCCACGCCCAGATGGAGAACGCCGTAACGAAACTCAAGGCGGCGCGTGAGGCCGGCGTGCAGACGATGGTGGACCTGACCCCGATTGACCTCGGCCGCGATTCCGCCTTTATCGCCGAGGCCGCGCGCCGCTCGGGAATGCAGATCATCGTCGCCACCGGGCTCTACTACCAGGTGCCCTTCTACTTCCACCACCGCCCCGACCAGGAGATGGTGGACCTCTTCGTGCGGGACATAACGGTTGGCATTGGGCAGACTGGCGTCCGCGCCAACGTCATCAAGTGCGCCACTGAGCCGGAGATGCACGCTATGAACGAGCGCGTGCTGCGCGCTTCGGCAAAGGCTCACCGCGCCACCGGTGTCCCCATCTGTACCCACACCTACGCTGCTGGCCGCACCGGTCTCGACCAGATCCGCGTCTTCCAGGAGGAAGGCGTCGACCTCAACCGCGTCGTTATCGGCCACTCTGACGACTCCGATGACCTCTCCTACCTGGAGCAGATTGTCCAGTCCGGCGCCTACTGCGGTATGGACCGCATTGGCATTCCCGCGCCGCGCACCTCCGAGCAGCGGGCGGACATGATCGCGGCACTGATCGAGAAGGGCTACGCCGGTCGCATTACCGTGTCACACGATGCTTCCTGCCACATCGACATGATCCCCCCGGGAATCCCCGAAAGAGCGCTGCCGAAGTGGAACTACACTCACATACCCCTTGACGTCGTGCCGATGCTCCGCGAGCGGGGCGTGAGCGACGACGATATCCGGAAGCTCACCGAGGGGAACCCGCGCCGCCTCTTCGAGCAGAGCCAGCCGTACTGACCGCCGCTCAGGCAGCCGGGGAGACTACTTCCTGCCCCATATGAGGATTCGCTTGAACGGGTAGAAGTATGGCTGCGTGTCGCTCAGGCCGGGCAGCAGCCTCTCCCGGTACCGTTCCAGGTATGCCTCGAACAGAGAGGGCTCGAGCCGTTTCTCGTAGTCTGTCAGCAGCGTCCCGCGCGTCCACTCGGCCACTTCCTCGCGAGAGGCCAGATGGTGCCCGTAAACCTGGAGCCGCACCGACTGCTCCCGAAACCCCAGGCGGTCCAGCAGCACCGCGTACCATTCGGGCGCCTCGACCGGTATCCCGCGGACATACCCGCCCAGGGCCTCGCGGAACGGCGGCTCCAGCGCTATCTCATGAGCGATGGTATGAGACGGGTGGTCGTGGTTGGCCGGTACCTGCACCGCCAGTTGGCCCCCGCCGTTGAGCATCGCTGCCAGCCGCCGGAAGAGCGCCTCGTGGCCCTCTATCCAGTGCAGGGCCGCATTCGAGAACACCACATCCAGCGCAACGCCGGGCTCGTAGGCCGCGATGTCCGCCAGCTCGAAGCGAAGCCCGTTGCCCGCGAACTCCGCGCTCCGGGCCAGCATTGTCTCGGAGTTGTCGATGCCGGTGGTCGTTGCGGCCCCGGTTGCCCGGTGGAGCGCTCTTGTGAGCTCGCCGGTTCCGCAGCCAAGGTCGATCACCTTTCCGCCAGGGCAGGGCTCGACCATCGCCAGCAGGTCAAAGAAAGGCTTGCTGCGCTCATCGCGAAAGCGCTCGTACTGGCCCGGATTCCAGACGCTCCCTGTCATCTCTCCCCTTCCCTGGCCAGCATGTCGAGCCCCATGACGTAGAACGGCGCCCCACCCGGCGCGAACCGCATCATCGTCACCACCTGGAAACCCAGCCGCCCGTAGAGGATGTGGGCCCGGCTGTCGCAGCGCGTGCTCAAGACGGCCGTGGCTTCGGGGCGGCCGTCGAGCAGGCTCGATACCAGCGCGGCGCCGATTCCTCGACCCTGGCTTTCGGGGGCGACCGCGACCTCAACCACCTCGTAGGAATCCAACAGCCAGCGCCCCGCGGCTGCCCGCGGCAGGGCGGCGGCCACCGTGTCGTGCCACCACTGCCCCGGTTCACCGTGGTAGCCGTAGATCATCCCCTGTACCCGCCCGTCTTCCCCGGTCGCGCAAAACGCCCTGTAACCGGTCCGGAAGCAGTGCACTTCGAGCATGCGCGAGCGGATCTCTTCGCCACGGTCCGGGTCGCTGTACGGCGGCTCGGCGAAGGCCCGCGAATAGACATCGATGGCCCCCTCGAAGAGGGGGCCATCCGTTGTCAACCGCTCAATCGACCAGTTCATCCCCGGTACTGGATCTTGCCGCCCACACGGTCCTTGTTGAGCCGCTTGTTCAGGTGGAGCCCTTCGAGGATGAATTCGACCGCCGCCGCCGTCTCCGGCGCAGAAGCCGAAGGCGCCACCTTCTGCACGGCTGATCCCAGCCCGTCGATCTGGTGCGCCAGCCTCGAGTATTGCTCGCTCGCGACTCCTTCACCGACCTCGACCGCGGTGCCGGCCTTGAAGCGGCTCACAACCGGCTCAAGCTCGCCAAGGTTGTAGTGCCGGTTGAAGACGGCCACCACCGCGTTCTGGATCAGCTTCTCTATAATCTGATCCTCCCGCCCTTCCTCGACGGTCTCGAACTCCACCTTCCCGCTCAGCGTGGGAACGATATAAGCGAGGTCGCTCACGCGCGGGACTATCACCTCTTCGTGGGTGAGGATGGAGCGGCGCAGGGCGTTCGCCAGCAGGCTTTCGTAGTTGGAGATGCTGGCCCGGACACTGACGCCCGAACGCTGGTTCACGTCGGGACTGCGCCGCGCCAGGCGGCTCACCTCAGCGATGACCTCCTTCATGTAGTCAGGCACAACCACGTTGAAGTCGGCCGGCACCGGGTGGTGCTCGGCGTCCATGATGCCAATTTCGTGTTCGATCTTGATCGGGTAGTGCGTCCGGATCTGCGCGCCGTAGCGGTCCTTCAGCGGCGTGATGATACGGCCGCGGTTTGTGTAGTCCTCGGGGTTGGCGCTGGCCACAACCACCACGTCGAGCGGCAGCCGGATGCGGTAGCCCCGGATCTGCACGTCGCGCTCTTCGAGAATGTTCAGCAGGCCGACCTGGATGCGCTCCGCAAGGTCCGGGAGCTCGTTGATGCAGAAGATGCCCCGGTTGGTCCGCGGAATCAGCCCGTAGTGGATTGTGAGCTCGTCCGAGAGGTACTTGCCCTCGGCCACCTTGATCGGGTCAACCTCACCGATGAGGTCGGCGATCGTGATGTCCGGGGTCGCCAGCTTCTCACCGTAGCGGTCGTCTCGCGCGAGCCACTCCAGTTCCGCATCGTCGCCCTTTTCCGCGATGATGTCCCGCCCGAGCCGCGTGATGGGCGCGAATGGGTTCTCCGGGATTTCGCATCCCTTGAGCACGGGCGTCGCCTCGTCGAGCAGCGACGTGAGCGAGCGGATGATGCGCGACTTCGCCTGCCCCCGTTCGCCAAGGAAGATGACGTCCTGCCCGGCGAGGATGGCGTTCACGATGTGCGGTGTGACAGTCTCTTCGTATCCGAAGATCCCGGGGAAGAGGTCCTCACCTTGCCTCATCTTCTCGATGAGGTTCTTCCTCATCTCTTCGCGGACGGGCAAGACCTTGTAACCCGATGCCTTCAGTTCGCCGACAGTGCGCGGCCGTTCAAGAGTTGTCACTACCTGCCACCTCTCCACCAGCCACTCCCTTGGGAGAGCGGGGGTCGTCTCGGTTTTCATCGGCCGATGACGGTTCGCTTTCGCCCGGCCCGTTCTCCGATCATAGGGTGCGGGGTAGGCGTGTCAACCGAGGCCCGCAAGTGGCGTAACGGGTTTGATGCGAATCTCACCGGTCACCGCTGGCCCGTAGGGAATCCACCCGATGCGCCGGCACGACGCACCTGCCGATACCCGGTGTGGAGACCACCTGAGGAGCGCCGCCGCCATGGCAGACGCAGCTGAACAGATCCCCGATGCAGAGGTTCCGCCGCCGGGCGCCGCGGAGCCGCGCGTCGTTCCCATCAGCCCCGTCGCCGGCGAAACCGCATCGGACGTCGCGCGCCGCACCGAAGGTGGCCTCACGCTGCGCTTCGCCCTCGATATCCCGAAGCTGCCCAGCCTTTCCGCTCTGCCAACATGGACCCATCAGCAGCTGCTGAACGGCGCGCTCATCCTGGCCGTGGCGCTGATTGCCGGCTACACGATCTACCAGGCGAAGTTCGCTGGCTCCACCTCCGCGTCCGCAGCGGAGAATGCCCCGGCCACGGCCGAATTGCGCCCCAACGTACCCGCCTCGTTCAACCCCACCATCGAGACGCCCGTCATCGGCGCCGGAACCTACGTCGACAAAATGGCGTCCGTCATCGGCCACGTGGTCATCGGCAAAGGCGTTTTCGTCGCCCCCTTCGCCAGCATTCGCGGCGACGAAGGCCAGCCCATCCACATCGGCGATGGCTCCAACGTCCAGGACTTCGTCATGCTGCACGCCCTCGAAACGTTCGCCCAGGGCAAGCTGGTCGAGAAGAACCTCGTGACCGTGGACGGCAAGAAGTACGCCGTCTACATCGGCGCCAGCGTCTCCCTTGCGCACCAGTCGCAGGTCCACGGCCCTGCAGCCGTCGGCGATCACACCTTCGTAGGGATGCAGGCGCTCGTCTTCAAGGCCGTGATCGGCAAGAACGTTGTCATCGAGCCCGGCGCGAAGGTCATTGGCGTGACCGTCCCCGAAGGGCGTTACGTGCCCGCCGGGGCCGTCGTCGCCACGCAGGCCGAAGCCGACGCTCTCCCCGAAATCACGCCCTCCTACCCCTTCGCCACGCTCAACGACGGAGTCCTCCACGTCAACCACGAGTTCGCCGATGGCTACCTGCAAGCCGCGGGCGGCGAAGAAGGCTCGTCTCAGGCTGCCGCACCTTCAGCCGGTGAGGATCAGGCGGCGCCGGGAGGCGGGTCCGGTCACTGACCCCCGGCCTCGCGTTCGTGCAGGAGCGTCTCTATCTCTGCCAGCGCCTCCTGCCGGTTGGCGTTCCAGAAGCTCAGGAGCCCGGGATCGGCAATCCGCGCCTCCTCCTCGCTCACGAGCACCACGTCGAGCCCACCAAACGCGTCCGTGATCTTCAGTTCGCCCCTCTCAACCGCGCTCTCGAACGCATGGAGGCACGCTGATGCCCGGTAGACCGCCGCGAGAGGGTTGAGGTGGCCGCCCGTCTCCACCAGGGCAATGTCGTGCCCCGCGGCGCGCTCAGCGAGAAAGCGGACAAGACCCGGCTGCAGAAGAGGCGCGTCGCACGAGGCCGCGAAGCAGTACTCTGTGCTCACGGCCGGGAACCCGCTCGCCAGCCCGGCAAGCGGCCCGCGCTCTGGCCAGCGGTCGTCCACCACGTGGACAGGCGCCCCAACATCGATCGGCGGAAGCTGTTGCCCGCCCGCGCGAACCACGACGAGCGACCCGCAAGTCCCCGCAAGCGATTCCGCGACCCACTGCAGCATCGGCTTCCCTGCGACCACCGCCGAGGCCTTGTCCGAGCGGAAGCGTGTGCTCTTGCCCCCTGCAAGGATGAGGCCGGTCAGGTTTCTGTCGCTGTTCACGCCCTGATGGTCGGGCCGGTAGTGGCCGCGGGCAAGCGCGCCGGACGCGCCATTCAGACCGCGCCCAGGCGCTCCCCATACTGGCGCTGGAAGTATTCGCGGAACTCGGGGCTCTCCGCCGCTGCCCACGCGTCGGCATTGTCCGCGTACCAGCGCACAGTGCGGGCCAGCCCATCTTCGAAGCGCACCGCCGGGGACCAGCCGCGGTTGCGCAGGCGGCTGCTATTGAGGGCGTAACGCCGGTCGTGGCCCGGACGGTCGTTCACCGGCTGGATGAGCGATTCGGACTGCCCGGCCAGGCGGCAGATGGCACTGGCGACGGCCCGGTTTGGCAGCCGCTCTCCCGAGCCGATGTGAACGGCGTGCGTCCCGGGTTCGTCCGGCAACTCATCAAGGATCAGCCGGACGGCGGCCACAAGGTCCTCGACATAAAGCCACTCCCGCTCCTGCAGACCGTCGCCATAGAGCGGCAACGGCGCTCCTGCCAGTGCCCGCGTCACGAAGAGGGGGATGAACTTCTCGATGTGCTGGTTGGGCCCGTACACGTTGCAGGATCGCAGGACCGTTACCGGCAGCCTGTAGGTCTCCGCGTACGCGCGAACCTGCAGCTCGGCGGCCGCCTTGCTCGCCGAATAGGGGCTCGTGGGCGCAAATGGGGCGTCTTCGCTCGCTTCTATTCCCGGCGCCAGCGAGCCGAACACCTCGTCAGTCGACATATGCACCAGCCTTGCCCCCTCGCTGGCTCGAACGGCCTCGAGCAGAGCGACCACGCCCTCCACGTCCGTCCGCACGAAGACCCCCGGGTCGAGCAGAGACCGGTCCACGTGGGTCTCCGCCGCGAAGTTGAGAACCGCCTCGGCTTCGGCCACGAGGCCGCGCACGAGCGATGCGTCGCAGATGTTGCCCTGCACGAACCGGTAGCGCGCGTGGCCGGCGATGGATGCCACGTTGGCGGGGTTCGAAGCGTACGTGAGCGCGTCGAGGTTGGTCACAGCGTGGCCGTCCTCAACCAATGCGCGGGCCACGTGGCTGCCTATGAACCCGCATCCGCCGGTGATCAGCACTTTCATTCCGCGGCTTCCATTCGCGAGTGGTCTCCCAGGGTGAGCCGTGCCCCGGCCGGCGCGCCTGCCACGCGCACGAACCGCCCGATCATTGAATCCGCTATCTGCGGGCAGGTTGCGAGGATGCTGTCCTCCATTACGATCGAGTTGCGCAGCCCAACGTCCGTGAGCTCGCTCCGCGCGCCAATAGCGACGTAAGGCCCAATACGGCATCCGCGGAGCCGGGCGCCCTCGCCGATCACCAGCGGGCCCACCAGGTGGCAGCCCTCGACCACCGCCTCTGCACCGATTGTCACTTCGCCTTCCGTGGTCGTGGAAATCAGCCGCGCGCTCTCGTGGATGGCGGCGGGCATGCTCGCCAGGATGACCTGGTTGGCGTGGAGCATGTCCTCCATCTTCCCCGTGTCGATCCAGTACTCGTCCGTCACCGAGACGTCCACCGGCAGTCCGCGGGCGAGCAGTCCGTTGATACTGTCCGCAATCTCAAGCTCCGCGCGGGGGCTTGGCGTCTGACCGGCGATCACTTCGAACACCGCCGCCCTGAAGGCGTAGACGCCGATCACGGCCAGGTCGCTGGGGGGGATAGCGGGCTTCTCCACGATCCTCGTAAGGCGGCCCCCATCCATCTCCGCCACACCGAAGGCTCGCGGGTCCGCCACCTGCTTCAGGATCACCGCTGCGGCCGCTTCCGAATCACGGAACCGGCCCACGAACTCCCTGATCCCGCCGCTCAGCACGTTGTCGCCCAGGTAGAGCACGAACGGCTCAGCTCCCAGGAACGGCTGCGCGATCGCCACAGCGTGGGCAATTCCCAGCGGTTCGGGCTGCGGGATGTAGGTGAATCGTGCGCCGAATGCTGCCCCGTTGCCCATCGCCTCGCGGATCTGCTGCCCGGTGTCGCCCACGATGATTCCAATCTCCGTGATGCCTGATTCGACCAGCTGACGCACCGGGAAGTGAAGCACCGGCGTGTTCGCGATCGGCACCAGCTGTTTCGCCCCCGAGTACGTAAACGGGCGCAGGCGGCTGCCCTTCCCACCTGCCAGCACAAGACCCTTCATCGGGTCGTGATTATATCCGGCTGTCGCCTTGCGAACCCCGGGCCTACCATTTCGCGACGTGACCGGGCATCGTCCGCGTGTTCTGCTCAACGCCAGCGCCGTGCCCGCGCAGCCGGCCGGCGCGGGCGTCTACACCCTCGAATTGGCCGCCGCGCTCAAAGGCCGCGACGACATCGAGCTCCTGATCGCGTCCCCCCACTACGACGCCGACATCGTCTCGCCCATGGGCAGTGCGCCCCGCCGGGCCGCCTGGGAGCAACTGCGCCTCGCCCGTCTCATGGCGAAAGCCAATGTGGACGTCTACCACGGCGCGCACTTCTCCGTGCCGTTCGGTGCGGGCATCCCCTGCATCGCTACCGTCCATGACCTCACCTTCTACCGGATCCCCCGGCGCTACCCACTCCACCGGCGCCTCTACTACCGCGCCCTCGCCGAGACCTCGCGCCGGGCCACGCGTCTCATAGCTCCCTCGAAGGTGGTGGCGGCCGACATCGCTCGCTACCTGAACTACCCGGCCGAACGGGTCCGCGTCATCGCCGAGGCCCCGCGCGCAGGGTGGCATCCGGCGTCCCAAGAAGAGGTCGCGGCGGTGTTGCGCCGCCTTGGCGTGGAACGGCCCTACTTCCTCTGCGTCGGCACGGCCGAGCCCGGAAAGCGGGCCGTGGACGCTGTCCGCGCCCTTGCCGGGATGAAGGAAGCCGGTCCCGCGCCCGGGCTCGTTCTCGTGGGCAATCCTGGCCCGCTCTCGAAAGCCCTGCAGCGTGAAGCCGCCCGCCTTGGCGTCGAGGAGCTTCTCAGCTTCCCCGGATATGTCGGCGATGCAGATCTCGCCGCCCTCTACACCGGGGCGGTAGCCCTCATCTTTCCGTCACTCTACGAAGGGTTTGGACTGCCGCCGCTCGAAGCTATGGCCTGCGGAACGCCCGTCATCTCGACGCGCACCCCGGCCATGAGCGAATGGCTCGCCA
>CAYYYI010000004.1:21428-34218 GCA_964475735.1 uncultured Anaerolineaceae bacterium | reverse complement strand
TGGCCGAACGCCTCCCGGCAGCGCTGCCAAACACCGTCGTCGTCGACAACGCCTCGCACGACAGCACCGCCGAAGCCGTGCGCGAGCGGTTCCCGGCCGTGACTGTGATCGAGCTGCCGCGAAACGTTGGCTTCGCGGCCGGCGTGAACGAAGGTATCCGTGCCCTGCCCGGGTGCGATGTCATCTGCCTTCTCAATCCCGACGCCACCGTGCTCGACGACGGCCTCGATGCCGCCGCGGATTACCTTCGCGCTCACGAGGACACCGGCGTGCTCGGCGCCCGCATCGAGAACTCAGACGGAACCATCCAGCCATCCTGCCGTGCCTTCCCGGGGCACCTTACGGCGGTGTTCAACAGGCACTCGCTCACCACCAGGTTCCTGCCCGGGAACCGCTGGTCGCGGCGCTACCTGATGAGCGAGTGGGATCACCACGATGTCCGCGACGTTGATTGGGTCTCCGGCGCCTGCATGGTCATCCACCGGCGCGCACTCGATCGGGTGGGGCTGCTCGATCCCGCGTACTTCTTCTCGATTGAGGATGTGGACTACTGCCGCCGCGTTCACGATGCGGGCCTGGCCGTCCGCTACTTCCCTGCCGCCCGCGTGCGACATCGCGTAGGCGGCAGCACCAAACACGCCGCCTACAGGGCAATGGCCGCTCACCACCGCGGTATGTGGCTCTACTACCGGCGCCACATGCGCAGCAACTTGCTCCTCGACGCTGCAACCGCCGCCGGGATAGGCGCGCGCCTGGGAATTCATGCTATCTCGTACACGCTCAGGCAGGCGCGACGGCGTGTTCGCCGGACAGTCTGAGTACGCGCGCCGGGTCTCGCCGCTCTCCTGCTATTGCGTCCCCGTCCCGGCGCGGGCCTGCCTCCGGCCGCGCAGTTCCAGCACCCTCACCGAGTTCCACATCGAACGGACGTAGCCGAGCATGGCGATGAGGCCCAGCGCGAACAGCAGCACACCTGCTCCCACCACCGCCGACCCGACGTTCTTGTACCAGGCGTGCAACAGCAGCGCCGCGGCGCAGAATACCGCCGTGATCAGATACGTCGTGAAGGCGACTTGCAGCGGCTGGAGCCCAAACATCCGCTCGATCCGGTCGTGGAAGTGGTCCTGGTCTGCCTCCATGGGATGACGCCGATCGAGGAACCGCCGGACGAAGGCGATGCCCGCGTCAAGCACCGGTAGTCCTAGCGCCACCAGCGGGATATAGAGCGGCACGCGCCCGGTTGAATCCACGAACCCCGCTACACTGAGGCCAGCAATCGTGAAGCCAAGAAAGTAGGCGCCAGAGTCGCCCAGCCAGCGCCGTGCCTTGGGCAGGTTGAACGGGACGAATCCCAGCGAGGCGCCGGCCAGCGCTGCGAACAGCAGCGCAATAAGGTCGTGACCGAGATCCCACGCGACGTACGCCATCGTCCCCGAAATCAGGGCCGAAATGCCGGCTGCAACTCCATCGCGGCCATCAATCAGGTTCATGGCGTTGGTCACAAGCACCAGCCAGAAGACCGTGACCACCGGATCGAGCGGGCCAAGCGCCACCTTGCCGCCAACGGGCAGCGTCATCTCCCCTATCCGGAAACCGCCGATGTACAGCGCGATGGCGGCCACAAACTGGAGCCCGAACTTCGTCTTCCAGTTCAGATCGCGGAAGTCGTCGCGCGCCCCCACCATGAAGACGAGCCCACCGCACAGGGCAAGCGTGAGGAATTCGCGCCAATCTTCCCGCACGAACTCACGTCCCTGCGACGAGAAGAGCGCCAGCAATAGGGGCGCGGCCACAAACGCGGCAACGATGCTGAATCCACCTACCCGGGGGACGTGGGCCTCGAGGCGCCGGCTTGCCTTCGTGGGCAGCCTCAGCAGAAAAGTGAGCGGCGCCGAAATGGCGAGAGCGATGACTGCGACTGCCAGTTCAACACTCACTCGGAGGCCCTCGAACTACGGCGATGTAAGCTCATCGCCCTGCTGGTGGACGATACACGGGATGCGGCTTGAAGGCTATCTGCGCGCGCTCTCCGCCGCCAGATCCGCCTCTACCATCAACCGCACGAGCTCTTCGAAGTCCACCGTTGGCTGCCAGCACAGCACGCGGCGCGCTTTGGACGCATCCGCTCGCAGGTGATCCACTTCGGCCGGGCGTATTAACGATGGGTCCGTGCGCACAAACTGCTCCCATGGCAGCTCCACCACTCCGAACGCCACCTCCACGAACTCGCGCACGGAGTGCGCCTCGCCCGTGCCAATGACGTAGTCGTCCGGTATGGGCTGCTGAAGCATCAGGTGCATGGCGCGCACGTAGTCGCCCGCGAATCCCCAGTCGCGCTTCGAATCGAGGTTTCCCAGGGCAAGTTCTTGCTGCTTCCCCAGCTTGATCCGCGCCGCCGCGCGCGTGATCTTACGCGTCACGAACTCCGGCCCGCGCCGCGGCGACTCGTGGTTGAAGAGAATTCCGCTGCAGGCGTAAAGCCCGTACGACTCGCGGTAGTTCACCGTGATGTAGTGCCCGTAACACTTCGCCACGCCATAGGGGCTGCGCGGGTGAAAGCGCGTGTTTTCGTTCTGCGGCGATTCATCGACCCGTCCGAACATCTCCGAGCTCGAAGCCTGGTAGAAGCGGATGCGCCCGTCTTCGCCGCCCGCCTGCCGGATCGCCTCCAGGATGCGCAACACCCCGAGCCCGGTCACTTCACCCGTAAGGTCAGGCTGGTTCCACGAGATCGGCACGAACGAAACAGCCGCCAGGTTGTACACCTCATCCGGCTCAACGCGCCGCACCAGCGAAACAAGCGAGGCGTTGTCGAGCAGATCGCCCTGTTCGAGCTCCACCGTGGGCAGCTCTGCCTCCACAAGGGACCGGCGAGGATTGTCCTGCCCGCGCACCATGCCAACCACGCGGTAGCCCTGGCTGAGCAGGTGCTCGGCCAGGTAGCGGCCGTCCTGCCCCGTGATACCGGTGATGAGCGCAGTCTTCACCTGCTGAGGATCCCCCACGCCGGGCGCGTGGGCAACCGGGCGCCCTCGCGGCTATGCCCCGCCCGTTCGCACCCGCAGGTCCCCGTCGTGCATCTCCAGGATGCGGTCAGCCAGCAGCGCCATCTCCATGTCGTGCGTCACCATGATCCCCAGCTTGTCACGCCCCTTCACCTCTGCGATGAGCGACTGCACCACCTGCCGCCCGCGCTGCGAGTCCAGGCTGGCCGTGGGCTCATCGACCAGAACCAGCTCAGGGTTGTTCATCAGGGCCCGCCCAATCGCGACCCGCTGCCGCTCGCCCCCGCTGAGCTGCGTCGCAAGCGCGCCCGCCCGGGAGGTGAGCCCAAGCTCATCCAGCAGCTGGCGGGCGCGGTCTGCCGCGTCCCGGCGAGAGCCGCCACCGATGGCGTTCACCACCATCAGGTTCTCCCTCGCCGTCAGGAACGGCAGCAGGTTGTTCGCCTGGAACACGTACCCAACTGTGCGGCGCCGGTACTCCGCCTGCTGCCGCCCGCCCAGATGAGCGATGTCCCGGCCGCTGACGCGGATGCTTCCGCTCGTCGGCGTCAGTAGCCCGCCGATCATCGCCAGCAGGGTCGTCTTGCCGCTACCGCTCGGACCGACGACCGCCACGAACTCGCCCGGGGCCGTGGCGAAGCCAACGTCGCGTACCGCGTGCACCGTCTGCTCTCCGCTCCCGTAGATCTTGTTCAGGTTCGAGACCTCAAGCGTCGCTGGCATCGTCAACCCTCTACTGCTGCTGCCCGAGGGCGATAATTGGGTCCACCTGCGCTACCTGGCGGCCGGAGAAGAGTGCCCCAACGAGGCCGGTGGCGAAAAGCAACGCCGAAGTCGTCACGAATGTTCCGTTGGTGAAGGCGATGGGCACTGTTTCGGGGAGCCGCTGCAGCAGCCGCTCTGTGGCGAACGCCAGCGGAACGCTGATGGCGAGCCCTAGCGCCATGATGGCAACCACCTGCGACAGCACCTGCCGGAAGAGGTAGAACGAGCTTGCACCGAGCGCCTTCAGCACCCCTATCTGCGCGACCTTCTGCAGCGTGAGCACGTAGAAGAACACGCCGATGACCAGCGCCCCAATCACATAGCCGAACACACGCAGCGACGTCACTGTCGACTGTTGGCCCGAGACCCCCTCGATGTTTGCGAAGGCGGTGTCTTTGTCCACGGCTTCGTACTGCTCAAAGCGGCCCGTGAGGTCCTTGCCCTTGAGCAACACGATGCTCGCCGCCGGCTGCTCTTCGGCCGGGATATCGCCATACTTCAGTTCGCGCCAGGTGTCGCGAAGGATGTACACCGCAGGCTGGAAGAAGAACGCCCCCTCGTCTATTTCGCCCGTAATGGTGAAGGTGCGCACTCCCAGCCGCAGGCCGATGTCAACCGTGTCGCCTACCTCGAGCCCCGCGGCCTTCAAGAAGCTCCTGTCCGCAAGCAGGCCGTCCCGATCATCCGGGTTCAGCGTCCGGCCAGCGGTCACACGGGGCTCCCCGATGGTGCCCGGGTCGTACCCGAGAAACGCCGCCGAACTGATCTTTCCCCGGCTGTCCCGGTAGTTGGCGGCGACGTATCCCAGCGGCGCCGATGCCGCTACCCCGGGAGCGGTCGCGGCTGCCTCCACCGCTTCCTGGCTCATTTCCGAGCGGATGACGCTCAGCCCCGAGCGCTCCGAGTAGGCGATTGCGTCCGTGTCGAAGTTGCGCAACGCGCTGCCCGCAAGCACGTTCAGACCCACGCCCAGCCCGTTTATCATCAACACGAGGTATGAGATGAGCGTCACGACGAGAGCGATGAGCGCGAACTGGAACTTCCGCCTCCTCATCTCCAGTAGACCGATCATTCCGCTTCTCCTTTGTGCCCCGGCGGCAGTAGCCCGCTGAGAATGATATCGAGATAGGCGTCGACGCTTGCCGCCGGCCCGAGCGGAAAGCGTCCGGGCGCCATGTCGCGAAGGAGCCCATCGGCGAACACCGTGGCGATGATGGTTTGCGTCATGACCGTGACCCCCAGGTCCGTTCGCACGAGACCGCGCACCTGGGCCTCCTTCATGTAGGTTCGCAACTGGTGGTAGACGTGGTTGGCCGTCCGCAGGAGCGGCTCCTGCAAAGCAGGATGCTGATCCCATTCTGCCATTGCTGTCCGGATCGCATGCCTGCCCTCGCTGAATCCTCTCAGGGTGGCGATAAGGAAGGAACGCAGTTCCGCCCGCACGTCGGACGGCGTCTTTGGGAGCGTTTCTTCGGCCAGCCGGCTGGTGCTCTCTACTGCCCCGCGCTCGATGGCCGCGGCAAGCAGCTCTTCCTTGCAGGCGAACTGCCGGAAGAGGGTCACCTCATTTACCCCGGCATCTTCAGCGATGCGCCGGGTCGTCGCGCCGCGAAACCCCTGTGCCACAAAGAGCCGGTGGGCTGCATCGAGAATCCGTTCCCGCGTCTCCTCCATTCGCCCAGAATAGCGCAAGCAAGTGCTTGCTTGCCACTTCTCTGCGGACAGCTCCTTTCCCGTCAGACATGTTCCCTTCATCCTTGAAACCATGCTGGAGCCGCTTCCCGCACATCACCACCACCACGACGCACCGCGCGCATCTCTGCTCGCCCCCGCGGGAGAGCTGACGTCGACCGCCATCTGGATGGGTGGCGCCCACACCCCGCACGGCCACCCGATAGACCTTAAGGGGCTCGCCTCAGCCTGGGTCATCGACTGCGCCGGCGACATGCCTGCCGACTACCGTGCTGCCGCCGGACGCTGGTTCTCGCGAGTCTTCCCCGACCTTGACCACGTGCCCCCCGCGTTTGCCGCCATCTCGGGACTCGCCGATGAGGTGGCTGCCCTGCTCCAGGCGGGGGCGGGAGCGCCGTCACACCTTTATATTGTTTGCCAACATGGGATGAACCGTAGCGGCCTGGTCGCCGGTCTGGTGATGCGACGGCTTGGCCTCGACGGCGCCGCCGCGGTCGATCGCATCACCGCCGCCCGCCCGGGCGCCCTTTCAAACCAGGCATTCAGAAGGATTGTGGTTGGCGAGGGAACCGGCCGGCTCTCCTGACTTTCAGATCTCACCTTCGCCGCGTTGGTCGTGGGGCACGGGCTGCTCGAAGAGGTCCGGCCGCCGCTCCTTCGTCCGCTTCAGCCGCTGCTCCTGCTTCCATTTCTCAATGTTCGCGTGGTGGCCGCTGAGCAGCACTTCCGGCACTCCCCATCCACGATACTCGGCAGGCCGGGTGTACTGGGGGTGCTCAAGCAGTCCGTGAGCGAAAGACTCCTCCTCGGGCGAGGCCTCGTCCCCGAGCACGCCGGGCAGGCGCCGGGCCACCGCGTCGATCAGCACCATGGCCGGTAGTTCACCCCCGGTGAGCACGTAGTCCCCGATCGAGATCTCGCGGTCCACGCAACGCTCGACAAAGCGCTCATCGACGCCCTCGTAGCGCCCACAGACCAGTATCAGCCGTTCCTCGCCCGACAGCTCGCGCACCATGGCGTCGCTCAGCCGCTCCCCTGCGGGAGTCATTAGCACGACCATGCCTCGCTGCGGCGCGAGCGCCCGGACGTGCTCCAGCGCCCGGTCGAGCACATCTACCCTCATCACCATCCCCTGCCCGCCGCCGAAGGGGTAGTCGTCGACGCTCCGGTGACGGTCCGTCGCGTGCTCCCTGATGTGGTGAAGATGCAGGTCGAGCAGCCCATCCTCGCGCGCCCTCTTGATAATGGACACGTCGAGGGGCCCCGCGAACGCCTCTGGAAACAGGGTAAGGACGTCGATCCTCATCACGGTTGCCGGCCGTCGTGGTTCACGGGGCCCGCCAGCAGTTCGGCGGCGTGTCCCAGCAGGGGCAGTAGAACGTCCATGCCCTCCGCAACCGCCTTTGGACTGCCCGGCAGGTTCACGACCAGCGTCGCCCCCCGCGTCACCGCTATCCCGCGAGACAGCGCAGCGAAGGGCGTCTTCCTCAGTCCCTCCAGCGCCAGCGCAATGTGGATGCCGGGCACCTCGCGCTCGGCGATGTCGCGCGTCGCCTCTGGGGTCACGTCCCTGGCGGTGAGACCCGTCCCCCCGGTGGTGATAACCACGTCCGCCACTCCTTCGTCACACCATGCGGCCAGCGTCGCCGCCAGGATCGCCCGGTCGTCGCCAAGAATTGCCTGCCGGACGACCTCATGCCCCCCTTCGCGACAACGGCTGGCAATCAGCTCGCCGCTGGCATCCACGCGCTCGCCCCGCGCGCCGCTATCCGAGGCTGTGAGTATCGCGACTCTGACCATGCGCCCGATCGTACCGTGTGGCCCCGTCGCGGTCGCCGTTTGGCAGGCGAGGACCTGCTCGCAGGGAAAAATAGGGCAAGAAATGATTGACAGGGGGGAACTTGGGGGAATAGAGTACCGGGAATGGGAAGAAGTGGGGAAAAGTGGTTCGAGAGAGGGCCACAGCCCCCGTCCGGTGGGACCGTCGGGGAGACACCACCAGGGGAGAAGGGATTCGGATGGCGTTCCGGGGGAACTTCGAATATCAGCTTGATCGGGGCAGGGTCGCCATCCCCCCGCGTTACCGCGAGGACTTCAACGCGGGGTCGGTCATGACGCCCGGTGTCGAGCCCTGCATCCAGGTCTGGACGCCCGACGGCTACGAACGCCACGAGCTGCTGTTGGACCAGGTCCCCATCGAGCTATCCAACGGCCGGATGTTCCGGCGGGCGCTCTCCGGGTACACGTTCGACGTTCCCAAGGACGGGCAGGGCCGGCTGCTCATCCCGCCGCGTCTAATCGAGTACGCAGGGCTGAAGAAGGATGTTGTTGTGGTTGGGGCGCGCGAGTGCCTTGAGATCTGGGACAAGGCCACCTGGGAGGCGCAGTTCGATGAGCTGGCCGCCACCCGCTCGGCCATGCTCGACGACATCGGCCGCCGCAAGCAGGAACAGACTCAGATGCCGCCAGCAAATGGGCAGGGGAGCTAACGTGAGTGTTATGACGAAGCAACCCGCGCATATCCCAGTCCTGCTTGCCGAGGCGGTAGGTTTCCTCGACGTGCAGCCGGGAGGCGTGTTCATCGATGGCACCACCGGACTTGGCGGACACAGCGCCGCCATCGCCGAGGGCATCGGCGAAAGCGGCCGCCTTCTCTGCATCGACCAGGACCGCGAGGCGCTGGAGTTCGCGCGCGCAAAGTTGGCTCCGTTTGGGAGGCGGGTCAGCTTTGCGCACGGGAACTTCCGCGACATCGCGGCAATAGCCGCCGGGGAGGGCTTCCGCGCCGTCGATGGCGTTCTCCTCGATCTCGGCGTGTCCTCGCTCCAACTGGGCGAATCGGGACGAGGATTCGCCTTCGGCCTGGAGGGTCCCCTCGATATGAGGATGGACCCTTCCTCCGGCGGCGAGACCGCCGCTGACATCGTCAATAGATGGGATGAGGCTGCCCTGGCTGCGCTTCTGCGGACCTATGGAGAGGTCGCAATGCCGCGCCGGATTGCCCGTGCCATTGTCGCCGCGCGTCCCCTCGGGACGACGTGGGAACTAGCCAGAGCCGTCGAGCAGGCTGTGGGGGGTGCAAGGAGCCGAACCCATATTCACCCCGCCACCCAGGTCTTCCTTGCGCTCCGGATCCGTGTCAATGGTGAACTCGACAGCCTTGACGCGGCCCTACCGCAAGCCCACAGCCTGCTCGGCTTTGGACCCGGCCGCCCTCACGGCGGCCGCCTTACTGTCATCAGCTTCCATTCGCTGGAAGACCGCATCGTGAAGCAATACATTCGCCGCGAGTCCACCGATTGCCTCTGTCCGCCGTCGTTGCCGGTCTGCCGGTGCGGCCACAGGGCGACCCTGCGCGACCTCACCCGCCGTGCTATCCGGCCGGGCGATGACGAAGTCGCCGTGAACCCGCGGGCGCGGAGCGCCGTTCTCCGCGCCGCCGAACGGATCTCCTGACCATGAAGGCGACGCGGGTCCCGTCGCACCACCACCAGACTGGCCGCCGCTTCAGCGCTGCGGCTCTCCCCCGGGGATGCGACAATGGCGGCGATTAATCATCCCTTCGGGACTGCGGGAAGGCGCATTCTGTTTCCCGCCCCCGCCGGGCGGGTCAACTGGTGGGTGGTGGCTGCGATTGTGGTGGTTGGCGTGAGCGCTACGCTCCCCGTGCTTCAAAACAGTACCGCTACCGGCGACGGGTTTGCTGTTCAGCGTTCCCGCGCCGAACAGGCCCGTCTGAATGGCGAAATCCGTTTGCTGGAATCTGATGTGGCGCGGCTCACCTCGCTCGCCCGCATCCAGCGGCGGGCACTTGAAATTGGGCTTTCACCCGCCTCGTTCCCGTACTTCGTGACGGTGGATGAGCCGGGTCCGGCGCCGGCCAAGTTGCCGGCAGAGTATCTCCCCAGGACCGCTCCGGAAACGGGCGGGCCTGAGCCCTGGTGGCAATCGCTCATCAAGTGGTTGCCGCTGCCGGACTAGGAAGACTTGCCGCGCCCGCTTTGCGGGTGCGGCCGGAGGCGCGTTCGGTTATGGCGCAGCAACGAGTTCGTGGGACTCGCCGCGTGTGGGTGCCCGCTGCCTTCTTCGCAGCGTTCGCCCTCGTCATCGCCGCACGGCTTGTTCAGGTGCAGGTCATCGAGCACAAGACCTACGCCGCCCGCGCCGAAACCGAACTGAAGTCCGGCCAGACCCTTTACGCCCGCCGCGGTTCCATCCTCGATAGGAACGGCAACGTCCTTGCCGCCAGCGTGGACACGTGGGACATCTACGTCAGTGCCCGCACCTGGCAGGACCCGTCGCGCGCAGCAGCGGCATCCGAGAGGCTTGCCGGGCTGTTGGCGAACGACCTCTCAAAGCCCGTGGTAAGCGCCACGCAGGTCCTCGCGAAGGTGCGCGAGAGTAATGCCGTCGATGCCCTCATCGCCCGCGATGTCGATTACGAGACCGGCCGGCTCATCCTGGACAGCTCCATCCCCGGTGTTATCGCGCTCGTCAACACTGCGCGCGTGTATCCCGAAGGCGATACCGGCGCCTCCATCCTGGGCATCATCGGCCAGGACAACACCGGGCTCGCGGGAATTGAAGCGCAATACAACGACCTCCTCCAGGGCAAGCCGGGGAAGACGATCTTCGAACGCGACACTGCCGGCGATCCCATCCCCTTCGGGGAGCATGTCGTCATCGACCCCGAGCCGGGCGAGGACATCGTTCTCACTATCGATCGGTACATCCAGCGGCAGGCGGAATACTGGCTCGAACAGGGGATGAAGGAGCACCGCGCAAAGGGCGGGGCCATCATCGTGATGGACCCGCGCACCGGCGAAATCCTCGCGCTCGCCACCAGCCCCGGGCTGAAGTACAGCACGCTCGACCTCTCCGACGCCTCCCAGGTGGATCTGCTGCGCAACCGCGCCGTCACAGACCTCTACGAGCCCGGTAGCGTGATGAAAATCATCACGGCTGCCGCCGCCATCGACGCCGGCGTCGTCTCACCCGATACCACCTACGTCGACAACGGCGTCGCGTACATCTACGACATTCCCATCAAGAACTGGGACGACAGCGTCTACGGCACTCAGACCATGACGGGCGTGCTTCAGCACAGCATCAACACCGGCGCCATCTTCATGGTTGAGAAGCTTGGCCAGAAGACATTCCACAGCTACCTCGATGCCTTCGGCTTCGGCAAGCCCACCGGAATCGACCTCAACGGCGAATCGACCGGCATCATCCGGCGCCCTTCCGACAAGGACTGGTCCCCGGTCGATCTCGCCACGCAGTCGTTCGGCCAGTCGATCAGCGTCACGCCCCTGCAGATGCTCTCGGCCGTTGCCGCGGCCATCAACGGCGGCAGCCTAATCAAGCCTCGTCTCGCGAAAGCCTTCGTCAGCCCCGAAGGTGCGCGCCAGGACGTCCAGCCCGAGGTCGCCGGTCAGCCCATCTCCGAAGCCTCCAGCGCGACCCTGCGCCAGATGCTCTACGACGTGGTGAACCCCGAGGGGCGCTTCCATCCTGGCGCACCGAGCCTCTATTCGGCCGGGGGCAAGTCGGGCACGGCAAACGTCCCCATTCCCAACGGCTACGACGACCGGCAGGTCGCCTCCTTCATCGGTTTCGCCCCTGCCGACGACCCCAGCATCCTCGTCATGGTGAAGCTCGACGAGAACGAGGACCTGATGACGGGCACCCAGGCGGCCAGCCCCATCTTCGCGAAGCTCGCCGACGACATCCTCGCCTACCTCAACGTCCGCCCGGACGCAGCGCGGTACGCCTCAAGGTGAACCAGAACATGACAACCGCCTTCGTCGCTCGCCAGATGTCGAACCGGGGTTACCGGGTGATCGAAGGCCCCCCCGTGCCCGTGACCGGTGGTGCGGCCGATTCCCGCCGCGTGCGCCCCGGCGACCTTTTCACGGCCTTCCCCGGCGAGAACGTCGACGGAAACCTGTTCGTCGCCGAAGCGCTCGCCAACGGCGCTGTTGCGGCTATCTGCGAGCGGCCGCCGGTCCCCGTCCCGCCCGGGAAGACGATCGTGGTAGCCCCCAATGCCACCACCGCGGTTGGCGAGCTTGCCCATGCCTGGCGCTGCGAGTGCGGCCCGCGCGTGGTGGGCATTACCGGCACGGTGGGCAAGACGACCGCGAAGGACCTCACCGCCGCTGCGCTCGCGTCCCGCTTCCGCACCCACAGCAGCGAGGGCAACCTGAACTCCCGCGAAGGGCTGCCCCTCGCGCTGATGAGTCTGCGAAAGGACCACGAGGTCTCGGTGCTCGAGATGGGGATGGACTCGCCGGGCGAGATCGTCGACCTCTGCGACATCGCCGAGCCGGAGGTAGGAGTGGTCCTCAACATTGGCCTCACGCACGTCTCCAAGCTTGGCAGCATCGAAGCCATCGCCGAGGAGAAGCTGTCACTCGCGCGCTGGCTGCCGCCCTCCGGGACCGCTGTCCTGAACGCGGGCGACCCGCGCATCGCGGCGGCCATCCCCGGCCTTCGCGCTCGCGTCATTTCGTTCGGCGAGTCGGAAACGGCCGCCCTTCGCCGGGGCCCGGTGGAAGACCTGGGCCTCGAAGGCACGCGCTTCCCTGTGAGCTTTGCGGGCGCCTCCGCCGAGGTCCGTTGCCACATCCCCGGCGTGCACGTGGTTCCCGGTGCGCTCGCTGCGATCGGCGCCTGCCTCGCGCTTGGGATGACGCTTGGTGAAGCGGCCGAAGCGATTGACCGGGCCGAGACCGAAGGCCGCATTCGCGTCCTGCGCAGCGACACGGGCGCGACCATTCTCGATGATCGCTACAACTCAAGCCCGGCCTCCCTGGCGGGGGCGCTGCATATGCTCGGTGGCCTGAGCGGCCGGCGCGTCGCCTTCATTGGCCGCATGGCTGAACTTGGCGACTTCGAAGAGGAGGAGCACCGCCGTGCCGGCGAGATCGTGGCGGAGACATGCGACATCCTCATCGCCGTTGGTGAGCCCTGCCGTTGGACGGTCGAGGAGGCGCAGGCCTCCGGCCTCGCCGATGCACGCTGGTTCGAAGACAAGGACGAAGCGGCGGCGGCCGTCCGCGCCCTGCTGCGGCCCGACGACCACGTTCTCGTCAAAGCCTCCCGCAGCCAGGCGTTCGAAACTGTGCTGCCTCTCCTGGAGGGCCGGGCATGATCCATGCGCTCATCTCCGGCGTCATCTGCTTCCTCCTCTCGCTCGCCCTGGGCCTGCCCATCCTTCGCTACCTCCGCGCCCAGAAGGCGGGCAAGCAGATCAGCGCCGACCAGCCGGTCTCGCACCAGAAGAAGGCGGGCACGCCCACCTTCGGCGGACTCATGATCTGGGC
>CAYYYI010000004.1:19806-21328 GCA_964475735.1 uncultured Anaerolineaceae bacterium | reverse complement strand
TTCTACATCCCCATCGCGGTGGCGACGATCGTCGCCACCACCAGCGCCGTCGCCATCACCGATGGCCTCGACGCGCTCGCCGGGGGTACGACCCTCATCGCCTTCATCGCCTACGGCATCATCGCCTTCATCCAGGGGCAGGAGTTCGTGGCCACCTTCGCCATGATCATCGCGGGCGCGAACCTGGGGTTCGTCTGGTACAACAGCCACCCGGCCCTGGTCATCATGGGCGATACCGGCGCGCTTGCCCTCGGCTCCAGTCTTGCCGTCGTCGCTCTCATGACCGGCCACTGGCTGATTCTGCCGGTCATCGGCATCATCTTTGTCCTCGAAGCCCTCTCGAACATCATCCAGATTGGCTACTTCCGGCTGAGCGGCGGCAAGAGGGTGTTCAAGCGGGCGCCGCTCCACCACCACTTCGAAGAGTCCGGCTGGGCCGAAACGCAGGTCGTCACCCGCGCATGGGTGCTCGGGATCGCGGCCGCAATGCTCGGCGTTGCCTTCGCCCTGGCGGTGCCCGAATGAACGCGCCCACAGCGGCCGCGTCCGCCAACGGCGCTCCCGAGGTCCGGGGCAAGCGCGTGCTCATCTACTCGCTGGGCATCGAGGGCCGCGACCTTGCCGCCTGGATGCTCCGCCAGGGCGCCCACGTCACGATCTCAGACACACGCAGCGACTCGCAGCTCGCGGCCGCGGGCGCCACGCCGCCTGCTGGTATCGAAATGCTCGTGACCGGCCGCCCGCTCCTCGATGCCGATGGTTTCGACCTCGTTGCGGTCTCCCAGTCCGTGCTCCGGCACAGCCCTGCACTGGTGCGCGCCCGCTCGCTCGGCATCCCCATCACGTCGCAGATGCGGCTCTTCCTGCAGCTCTGCCCCGGTCGCGTGGTTGGGATCACGGGTTCGAGCGGCAAGTCGACCACAACCGCGCTTGTGGGCGCGATGGCCGCCCGGTCGGAGGTGGAACACATCGTCGGCGGCAACATCGGTGAGGCCCTTCTCGGCCGGCTCGATGAGATTACGCCGGCCACCACGGTGATCCTCGAAATCAGCCACACGCAACTCCAGTACACCGAGCGCTCGCCGGCGATTGCCGCGGTTACCAACGTCACCCCCAACCACCTCGACCAGTTCAACTGGGATGAGTATGTGGGCCTCAAGCGGAACATCCTCGCCTGCCAGCGGCCGGACGATGTCGCCGTCCTCAATTCGGACGACCAGACCAGCCGCGCGCTCTCGACGTCGGTGCACGGCCGTCTCCTCTGGACTTCGCTGACGGGTGAGGTTGCGGGCGACGGCGCGTGGGTTGAGGACGGGCGCATCCTCCTCCGTAGCGGCCGCCGCGTGCGAGAGATCATGCGTGCCGGTGACATCCGCCTGCGGGGCCGCCACAACCTGGCCAACGTCGTCATGGCCTGCGCGATCGCCGATTCCGCGGGCCTCCCCCACGAAGCGATCGCGGCGGCCGCATCTGCCTTCCGCGGCGTGCCTCACCGGCTCGAGATCGCCGGCCACGCCGGGGG
>CAYYYI010000004.1:0-19706 GCA_964475735.1 uncultured Anaerolineaceae bacterium | reverse complement strand
TTCCGGGAGCTGGTTGCGGCTCTCCCCGGCTTCGAGAAGGAGGTGACGCCATAGCTGCCTCACGTGCCGGCCAGTGGGTCCCCGGACGCCCCGACCTTCAGCTGCTCGTGCTGACGGCGGTGCTGCTGGTGATTGGCCTCGTCACCGTCTACAGCGCGAGCTTCGTCATCGCTTTGGCGCGATTTGGCGACCCCAACTACTACATCATCCGCCAGGTCATTTGGGCCGCCCTGGGCTGCCTCTTGATGGTCGCTGCCATCCGGACCGACTACCGGCGCTACGAAACCTTCGCCATGCCGATCATGCTTGCCACGATCGTGGCGCTCGTTGCGGTGCTCGTGGTGGGCGTCGAGGGCGGTGGCGCGCGCCGCTGGATTGGCGTCGGTGAATTCACCATCCAGCCGTCCGAGTTCGCCAAGCTGGCGGTCATCATCTATCTTGCCGCCTGGCTCGCCGGCAAGGGCGATAGCATTCGCAGCTTCGAACACGGCCTCGTCCCGTTCGTTCTCATAATCAGCTCCGTTGCTGTCCTCATCATGTTGGAGCCGAACCTCGGCACGTCGCTGGTCCTGCTCCTCATCACCGTGACGATGTTCTGGGTGGCGGGCGCGTCGTTCCTTCAGATGCTGGCGCTTGGCTCGAGCGGGTTCGTCGTCATGCTCGTCCTGGCGCTCAAGGAAGGCTACCGCGCGGACCGCATCGCCGCCTTCCTCGACCCCGAAGCCGACCCCCTGGGCAACGGCTTCCAGACCCTGCAGACGCTGATGGCGATGGGGAACGGTGGAATTACCGGCCTCGGCCTGGGCGCAAGCCGCGCCAAGTTCTTCTACATCCCCGAAAGCCATACCGATGGAGTCTTCGCCATCCTCGGCGAAGAGTTGGGGATCGTCGCCACCATGGTGGTGCTGGTGCTCTTCATGGCCCTCATGGTGCGCGGCTACCAGATCGCCCGCCGCTCCCGCGACCAGTTCGGCATGCTGGTTGCCACGGGGATCACCACCTGGTTTGTCCTCCAGGCGTTAATGAACATCGGGGGCATCACGCGCGTCATCCCGCTTACGGGCGTTCCCCTGCCGTTCCTGAGCTACGGTGGCAACGCCCTCGCGGCCGAGTTGCTCGCGGTGGGAGTGCTCATCAGCGTCTCCCGGTTCGGAACAGACCGCGGCGGTTACATGGACCGCGGCCACAAGGTGGCGCCCGACCGCAAGATCATCCGGAGGGCGTCGCGATGAGGCTCGCCCTGACGGCTGGAGGCACCGGTGGCCACATTCTGCCCGCCCTGGCCGTGCTCGACGCGCTGCGCGCCCGCGAAGGGCTTCTCACCGAGGTCCGCTTCTTCGGCCCCGAAGACCGCGGCGAACGCGCCATGGTCGAAGCCCGCGGCGTTACGTTTGTTCCCGTCCCGGCAGCCGGCGTCCGCGGCCGGGGTCCCGTGCGGTTGGCGAAGAGCGTCGCTCGCCTCACGTGGGGCGTCATCGTCGCCTTCCGGCGGCTTCGCTCGTTCCGCCCCGATGCCGTCTTCAGTACCGGCGGCTACGCGAGCTTCCCCACCAGCCTCGCTTCGCGCGCCCTCCGCCGCCCGCTCGTCGTCTACCTTCCCGATGTCACGCCCGGCTGGGCTGTCCGCGCCGAAAAGCGGCTCGCAACGCGCATCGCTACCACTACGGAAGCCGCTCTTGCTCACCTGCCCGCGCGCAAGACGCACGTCACCGGCTACCCCGTTCGCCGGCGGTTTTTCGAGCTGTCGCGCGAGCAGGCGCGCGCCGGGCTCGGCCTCAACGCGCGGGATCGCGTGATCCTGGTAGCCGGGGCGACCCAGGGCGCCCGCGCCATCAACGAGGCCGTCTTCGCTTCCGTCGCCGGGTTGTGTGCCGAGGCGGCCGTCTTCCACGTCACCGGCAGCACAGACATCGGCCGCGCCCGGGCCGTGCGCGAGACGCTCCCACCAGACCTGCTCGACCGCCACCACGTCGCCGCCTTCCGCGAGGACCTCCCCGAACTGATGCTGGCCGCCGATGTGGGAGTCTTCCGCGCGGGCGCGAGCGTTCTTGGCGAAGTGCCGGCCGCGGGCCTGCCCGCCATCCTCGTCCCCGGGAAGTATGCCGGCGGCCACCAGCGAGAGAACGCTCGCTGGCTCGAAGAGGGCGGCGCCGCCGAAATCCTGGACGAAGACGACCTCTCCGAACTTGCCCTGCGCCTGCTCGCCCTGTTGCGCGACGAAGGCCGCCTGGCCGCGATGCGCGAGTCGGCCCGCGCCCTCGCCCGTCCCGGCGCCGCTGACGCCATCGGCGATCTCATCGTGGAGGTGGCAATGCGATGAGTGACATTCAAGGTCCCGTCCACCTGGTTGGCATTGGCGGAATGCACATGTCCGCTATTGGCCAGTTGCTTCTCCAGCGCGGTGTCGGCGTTACGGGAAGCGACCTGCGTCCATCCAATCTCACCGCGCGCCTCGAGTCCATGGGCGCGAAGGTATTCTTCGGCCACAGCGCCGCTAACCTCGGCTCCCCCGCCCTGGTGGTCGCCACCGCCGCCGCCGGCGACGATAACCCCGAACTCGTCGCCGCCCGTGAGCGCGGGATCCCCGTCATTCTCCGCGCCGAGATGGTCGCCCGCCTCATGGAAGGCAAGCGCGTCGTGGCCGTCGCCGGCTCGCACGGCAAGACCACCACGTCGAGCCTCATCGCCTTCATCCTCTCCGAAGCGGGGCTCCGCCCCATGTACCTGCTCGGCGGCGAAAGCATCGACCTCGATGGCAACGCCGCCTGGGGCGAAGGTGACCTCTGCGTGGTCGAAGCCGACGAGTACCGCCGCGCCTTCCACGAGTACGCGCCTGACCTGGCCGTCATCACCAACGTCGAGGCCGACCACCTCGACTATTACGGGACCCCCGAGGCCTACCACGAAGCCTTCGCCGAGTTCGCCCGCAGGGTGAAGCCCGGCGGCCTGCTCCTCGTCTGCGGAGACGACCCGGGGGCCATGCGCGTCGTGCGCGAAGCCGGCGACGGTGGTGTCACGGTTGAGACCTACGGCTTCGACCCCCGCGAAAGCTGGTGCGCCGGCAATCCCCACGCCGGAGTTGGCGATACCACGTTCGAGGTCCTTCGCCAGGGCAGGCTCCTGGGCGAGCTGCAGGTGCGCGCCCCTGGCCGCCACGTCATTGCGAACACGCTCGCAGCCACGGCTGCCTGCCTGCATCTCGGCGCCGACTTCGGCAACATCCGTGCTGCCGTGCATGCCTTCCGCGGCGCGCACCGGCGCTTCGAATTCATCGGCGAAGAAGGCAGCGTGGTGGTGATGGACGACTACGCCCACCATCCCACCGAAGTCCGGGCAACCCTGGAAGCAGCCCGCGCGCGCTTCGGCGGGCGGCGCATCATCGGGGTCTACCAGCCGCACACATACAGCCGCATCTCCTACCTCTGGGACGAATGGACGAAGTGCTGGCGCGACCTCGACGCCCTTATCGTCCTTGAGACCTATGCCGCCCGCGAGTCCCCGGTGGCCGGGCGCAGCGCCAGCGACCTTGCCCGCGCCATCAGCGAACCGGCGGCTTCGTATGCACCCGATTTCGATGCGGCCGCTCGAATGGCTGTCGAGCTCGCCCGGCAGGGCGATGTCATCTTCACCATCGGCGCCGGCGACGTTGTTGAAGTTGGCCCGAAGATCCTGGAGCTGCTGCGATGAGCGCGCTCGACCGCCTGGCTGCGACCCTCGGTGCTGTGGGCGACGTCCGGCGCGACGAGCCCATGAGCCGCCACACAACTTTCGGCATCGGTGGCCCCGCTGACCTCTTCGTGACGGTTCGCAGTGCCGCTGCCCTGGCCACGGCCGCTACCGCCGCCCGCGATGCCGGCGTGGAAGTCTTCGTTCTTGGCAGCGGCAGCAACATCCTCGTGGCCGACGGGGGCATCCGCGGCGTTGTGCTCGACAACCGCGCCGCCGCCGAGACCGATGATGGCGGCGGCCGCTTCCGTGTCGAAAGTGGCGCAAGCTTCGCCGCCTTCGCCCGCCGCGTCTGCCGCCTCGGGCTCGATGGCATGGCATGGGCCGCCGGCATTCCCGGCACCTTTGGCGGCGCGGTCGTCTACAACGCTGGCGCCTACGGCGGCTGCCTCGCCGACGTCCTCACCCGCGCGCGCCTCCTCCAGCGTGATGGCAGCGAACGCTGGGTCGAAGCCGGCGATCTTGGGCTCGTTTACCGCGGCAGCGCGCTCACCCGGGGCCGCCTCCCCGGAGAGGCCGTCCTCGAATGCGAGGTGGCGCTCACGCCCGGAGACCCGGCGGCCATCATGGCCCGCGTCGCCGAATACGACCACCGGCGTCTCTCGGCGCAGCCGCGTGGCCGCAATGCCGGTTCCATGTTCAAGAACCCGCCCGATAGCCCGGCCTGGAAGCTCATCGACGCCGTGGGGCTGCGCGGCGCCCGCAGGGGCGATGCCGCCATCAGCGACAAGCACTGCAACTTCTTCGTCAACGAAGGCGCCGCCCGGGCCGCCGATGTCGCCGCCCTGGTCGAAGAGGCCGAGCGGCGCGTTCGCGAGACGTTCGGGGTCGCGCTCGAACGCGAAGTCGCCTTCGTGGGGGCCTGGTGATGGCAACGCAGCGCGTCGCAGTCATCTTCGGTGGCCGCTCCGGCGAGCACGAGGTGAGCGTCGTGAGCGCCCGCGGCGTGATGGCGGCGCTCGACCCGCAGCGCTGGGAAGTCGTGCCCTTCGCCATCGCGAAGTCCGGCGCCTGGCTCTCCCCGGCCGAGACCCGAGCTGCCCTGGCCCGCGGCGACGCCGCCTTCACCGGCGGTCGCCCGGTGCTGGAGAGCGCGGAGGCGCTGGGCCTCCTCGTTTCCTGCGACGTTGTCCTGCCCCTGGTGCACGGCACCTACGGCGAGGATGGGACGCTCCAGGGGTTCTTCGAGATCGCCGGCCTGCCCTACGCAGGCGCGGGTGTCGCGGCCAGTGCCATTGGCATGGACAAGGCGCTCATGAAGGCGCTCTTCCACGAGGCTGGCATCCCCGTGCCGCGGTACGGCGTCGTCCGAAGCTGGGAAGTCACGCGCGATGACGACGAGGCAGCGCGCTACATCGAGTCCAACATCGGCTACCCCTGCTTTGTGAAGCCCGCAAACGGCGGATCGAGCGTGGGCGTCACCCGCGTCCGCTCGCGCGAAGACCTCGCCGATGCCTTCCGCGCTGCTTTCGCCTGCGACGACAAGGCCGTGGTCGAAGAAGCCATTGCGGGCCAGGAAGTGGAGTGCTCGGTGCTGGGGAACGAGTGCCCCGAAGCCAGCGTCGTCGGCGAGATCGTCCCCGACCGGGAGTTCTACAGCTACGAAAGCAAGTACGATCCGGCCTCGCGAACACAGCTGCTCATACCCGCGCGCATCTCCGCCGGCGTGGCCGAAGAGGTGCGCGAGCTCGCCCTCCGGATGTACCGCGTCATGGGTTGCGAAGGGCACGCGCGCGTCGACTTCTTTGTCCGCGGCGGCGCCGAGGTGATCGCAAACGAAGTGAACACCATCCCCGGGTTCACCAGCATCAGCATGTTCCCACGGCTGTGGGAGGCTTCGGGCCTGCCCTTCCGGGACCTGCTCACGCGCATCCTCGAGCTTGCCCTCGAACGGCACGCACGGAGGTCAGGACGATGATCGTGCGCCGTAACCGCTCGTCCGCCGCGAAGCTCCCCCGCATCATCGTTCGCCGCGGCCGTCAGACGGTCGGGGAGAAAGCGCCCCGCATGATCGTGCGGCGTTCGCGAGGGGGCGGCGAGCCGCCAGCCGGAGGAGGCCGCCGTTTCTTCCGATTGCCGCGGCCTGGACGGGGATGGCTGCTTGGGCTGGCCCTTGTTGGCGTCGCGGCCATGCTGGGCGGCGCGGGCTACTGGGCCTGGACCTCCCCGTTCTTCCGCGTCAATGCCATCGAGGTCGCCGGCAACGAGCGCATCGGCGCCGACGTGGTCGTGGCAAGCACCGGCCTTCTCGGAGAGAGCATGTTCACGGCGGACTTAGCAACCGCTCAGAAGGTTCTCTACCAGCAACCTCTTATCCGCTCCGTCCGGATAGAGCGCCACTGGCCTGCGACGGTGCGGATCTTCATCGAGGAGCGCCAGGCCTGGGGCGCCTGGGAGCAGGGTGGCGTGCGCTACACCATCGATCGCGAGGGCGTCGTGCTCGGGACTATTCCCCCGGCCGCCGGTTCGCCCGTCATCGTCAGCGCGGCTCCTGGCAGCCTTCGCCAGGGTGACCGCGTCGACTACCAGGCCGTCGATGCCGCCGCCGAGATCTACGAGCGGCTTCCTCGCCAACTCGGAACCGCAGTCACCGAAGTGGCTCACGTTGCCGGCAAAGGTGTCCAGGTCACCACCGCCACAGGCGAAACCGCGTTCCTCGGCGACTCCAGCTCCATCGCCTACAAGCTTGCCGTCTGGGCCGCGCTCCGCCGCGAAGCGGAAGTTCGCGGCATCAACTACACCACCGTGGACCTCCGGTATGGGAACCGGCCGGTCCTGCAGTAAAGGGGGAATCGAAGATGGCCATGCGCAGACGTAACACCGTTGCCGCGATCGACGTCGGATCTACCAAGGTCACCGTCATCGTTGGCGATGTCGGCGAACACGGCGACACCCGCATCCTCGGATTTGGAGTCGCTCCGGCGTCAGGCCTGTCGCGCGGCGTGATCGACAACATCCAGTCCGCCCGCGATGCCATCGCCGTCGCCGTGGAGAAGGCCGAGCAGTCGTGCGGCATGCGCATCCTGAGCGCCGTCGTCGGGGTTTCCGGGAGCCACATCCAGTCCCAGAACAACCGCGGCATCATCGCTATCGCCGACCGCTCCCGCCCTATCAGCGCCGACGACCGCGCGCGTGTGCTCGAATCCGCGGGCCAGATAAGCATCCCCACGAACAGGCAGGTCATCCACGTGCTGCCGCGCGGCTACTGGGTCGAAGGTACCGACCCCGTTTCCGATCCCGTGGGCATGTTCGGCGGCCGGCTCGATGCCGAAACGCACATCGTCACCGCGGCCGTTTCCGCCGTGCAGAACCTCACCAAGTGCGTCGAGGGCGCCGGCGTGCAGGTCGATGACATGATCCTTGAGTCGCTGGCGTCGGCCACCAGCGTCGTCCAGGAGCAGGAGCGAATGCAGGGCGTTGCCGTGGTCGATATCGGCGGCGCCAACACCTCAGTTGCCGTCTTCGACGAAGGAGCCATCGCCCACACGGCCTGCCTGCCTATTGCCGGGTCGCATCTCACCCACGACCTCGCTCGCGTGCTGCGCTGCCCATGGGAAAGCGCCGAGGCCGTCAAGTGCCAGTACGGCGCTGCATTCGCTGACTCCTCCATGAACAGTGAGACGGTCGAAATCCACGCCTTCGGCACCCAGACCCAGAAGGTTGTTCCCCTGGGGCACATCTGCGAAATCCTCCAGGCCCGCAGCGAGGAGATTCTCGAAATGGTTGGCCTCGAACTCAAGCGAGCCGGCTACCTCGACAAGATCGCAGCCGGCCTGGTGCTGACCGGGGGAGGCGCACAACTTCGCGGCCTCCCCGAAGTGGCGGAAGCGCGCCTCGGCTTGCCCGCGCGCCTCGGCCGCCCACACGGCTACTCCGGGATGACCGACCTCGTCGGCTCTCCCGCGTATGCAACGTCCATCGGCCTCGTCGAATACGCGCTCCTTGGGCGCGACCGGCCGGCAGACCTGCCGGCGCCGGGTTTCGAAATGCCCGTGGGCGGCATCTTCAGGCGGATCGCCGCCATCGGAAGGGCGCTTATGCCCCAGTGATAGCCACAAGGGAGGGACCCGAATGAGCTTCATCGACTTCGCCCGCCACGAGGAGTCATTCAGGAAAGGAAAGGACCAAATCATGAGTCTCCGCTACGACACAGAGCTTCTTCCCGACATCAAGGTAGTCGGCGTTGGAGGCGGCGGCTGCAATGCAGTCAACCGCATGATCCGCGCCAAGATTCCCGGCGTCACATTCGTCGCCTGCAACACCGATGCGCAGGCACTGATGTCCTCGGACGCCAGCGCCCGCATTCGCATCGGCGAAAAGCTCACCAAGGGCCTCGGCGTCGGCGGCGACCCCGCCCGCGGCGAGCGTGCCGCCGACGAGAGCCGCGACGAGCTCTATGAGCTTCTCCGCGGCACGGAGATGGTCTTCGTCACCGCCGGCATGGGTGGCGGCACCGGCACCGGCGCCGCCCCGATCGTCGCCGAAATCGCCAAGGACTGCGGCGCACTCACCATCGGCGTTGTCACCCGCCCATTCGCGTGGGAGGGCGCCCGCCGCCGCCGCCAGGCGGAGGATGGCCTCGCCCGTCTCAAGGACAAGGTCGATACCCTCATCGCCATTCCCAACGAGCGCCTGATGGAGATCTGCCCGCCGGATGCCACCGTCGACCAGGCATTCGAAACGGCCGATGATGTCCTCCGGCAGGCGATTCAATCCATCTCCAACATCATCAGCCAGAACGGCTCCATCAACCTCGACTTCAACGACGTCCGCATGATCATGAGCGAGGCCGGCCCCGCCCTGCTGGCCGTGGGCACAGGTTCCGGCGACAACCGCGCGGTCGATGCTGCGCGCGCCGCCACCACGAGTCCGCTGCTCGACCAGTCCATCGATGGAGCGCACAGCGTCCTCTACAACGTGACCCACAACGGAACGCTTCAGCTCCGCGAACTCGACATGGCCGCCCGCGTTGTCGCCGAGGTCGTCGATCCCACCGCCAACATCATCTTTGGCACCGTGATCGATCCGAAGGTGGGCGAGTCGGTGCAGATGACTGTCATTGCTACGGGGTTCCCGCCAAAGGCTCAAGAACTCGAAGACCCGCGGGAGATCCGCAGGTTCGCTGAGATCGGCCTTCCCGGTGTCGCCACCCTTGAAGACGCAGACCTGCCCGCGTTCCTGCGCAGGAACATCAAGTCGCTGAGTGCGCTCAATTCCGGTGGGAGTGGGGCAGTAGCGAAACTGGCTGAAAGGAGGTAGCTATCTAGCCGAGCGCGTCGAGTCCGTGAGGACTGCTCTGCCCGAAGCATTCGGGCATCGCGGGGCTTGGTGCATTGGGAGATGGCGCCAAGCCCCTTTTCTTCTGGCTAAACGCTTCGGCTACCCCGCCGACAACTACCTCCCTCAGCCGGAGCCGTAAAGTAACACACGACATTCTCAACGCGCTAGCATTTCTTATGGCATGCGCGGCATTGCGAAGGTGGATGTGCCCATCGTCTGGCTAGAAGTAGATGTGGTCTACGTAAAGCCCCCGCGATCGTGCGCCCTCCGGCTCCGGGATCGCCGGGGTCCAGAAGTCGAACTCTGAAACCTCTCCCGTCAGCCCCTCGAACAGCGGCCGCGTGCGTGACCTCGCCGACGTGAAGACCGACAACCCGGTCATTCCCTGCTCCATGAGAAACGAGCACCAGGCCCTGAGAAGGGCTCTCATTTCGCCCCCGGCGCCGGGCAGAAAGCCGTAATCGAGCACCGCCGCCCCGGGGCTCTCGTTGGTCTGCCCCTCTGAGCCTGTGAACTTTGCAGCGATGTACCTGCCTTCCTGCCAGACCCCGGCCATAGCACCGTCCGCCAGCAGAATGTTGCCCCAACTGTACTGGGCAGGGTCGCGCTCCAGCCTCTCGGTGAGCGACGCCACGGAGTAGGGCCGGAACATCTCCTCGCCGGCGTGGCACGCGTTCAGGATTTCCACAATCTGTCCGGCGTCGGCAGGTGTGGCAGGCCGGCCGTGCGGCGGCCCCGCGTTGTCCGCGCAGGCGAGCGACACCCACTCCGGGCCGAAACTCCACTTGCCGGGAGCGTTGCGGGCAAACGCCTGGGAGCGGGTGTTGCGGCGCGAAATGTACCAGTACGGCGAATCGAACTGGCCCTTCCAGCGTTCCAGCGTCTCGTCCGCAAGACGCTTGCCCACGCCATGCCTTTGATAGCGCGGCAGGATGCGGGCATGGTGAAAGTAGAGCATCCGCCGTGGTTCGCCTCCGACCATCGTTTCGTGCGCGCACGTGCAGAACACGCCTGCCGGATCGCCATCGACCTCCGCGATCAGGACCTTCGCGCCGCCCATGAGCCGCGTCGCCGCGAAATAGTCGTCGCCCCGGTCGATGGCAATCGAGCTACCGTCATCGAAGACCAGCGGCGAATTCCTCTCAAGCGATGAGAGGAGGGCGGTGTCCGCAAGCATCGCCTCGCGAACTGTGATCGTAGGTTCCACGCGGCTGATTCTAACCTTCCCGGCCCGTGCGCGGCTCTCTGCGCCCCTTCCGCGTGTGCTAAGGTAACGCCGACCAAACCCCGGAGGCGTTCGCATGGCTGATTCCGCACTCGTGCAGCGCGCCTACACGGCCATCATCCGGCACTCGATCGAGACCGGCGTGGCTCCGCACTACACCACCCTGGCGAAGTTGCTGGGCGTTTCGCCCGGCGACGCGCTCGACCTCCAAAACGAGGCCGCGCGGTCTGCCGCGGGGTGCTGGATCAGCCCCGGCACGGACGAAATCCACTCCTTCGCGCCATTTTCGAACCTGCCCACCCACTACCGCGTGAGTGTCGATGGAATCCAGAAGTGGTACGGCCAGTGAGGGCTCGAGTCGCTGGCCGTGCGCTGGCTCTTCCCCGGCAAAGAAGTTCGCATCGATGCCCCCTGCCTCGACTGCGGCGACCCGATAGTCATCCGCATGCGCGACGAGGAGATACTGGAGGTTGACACGCCCCAGGCCGTCGGCCATACCGTCACCTCGTTCATGAAACGGACCGAGTACACATCTTCGTACAGGTGAAGCCGCATGAATCTCTTCCGGTCGGAAGAGCATGCAAAGAACTGGTTCCGCTACGAGCCCGAGTCCGAGGACGGGATCATGCCCGTGGAGCACTGGGCGAAGGTCTTCAGCGGGCCGATGTTCCGCGAGAGGCTGCGCCCAGACTATCTCTCACTCGGGGGCGAAGGGGGAGCCGCCTTCCGGCGGGCGCTCACCGATCTCGGCAAGACCGGGCCCTTCTGGCAGCCGGGATAGGCGGGAAGAGCAAGCCGCGCTGCCGTCTCCGCGGTCGGATGCGATCTGGCTGAAATCGCGAGCACAGTGGCGACCGGCTCTCAGGGCTTCCCTTCGAACTGCGTCTCCCCGGACTCCATCGCCTCGCCCGCGAGCCGCGCGGGGATCCACTCTGCGAGCAGCGCCCGCAGCTCGTCCTTGACCTGGATGAGCGAGTGCCCGGCCTCGGCATAGAGCACAATCCGCTTCGGCTCCTGTGCTCGCCGGTAGATGTCTTCACTCGCCTCGTGGTCGAGCACCGAATCCGCCATTCCGTGCACCAGCAGCAGCGGCCGCCCCAACTCCTCTACCTGGCGAGTGCCGAAGAGCTGCGGCGAAAGCGAAGCCACCCCCATCACCGACGGGTGAAGCTGCCCCGCCTTTATTACCACTGCCCCGCCGAAGCTGTGCCCCGCGAGCACAATGCTGCTGGCCCCGATTCCCTTCAGAAACGAGCACCCCGCCAGCACGTCAAGCACGCACTCCTCGAAGTTGTTGGGCGACCGGTATTCCAGCCGCAGCACCGTGACCGCCTGCGCCGCCAGCAGCCCGGGCAGGTCGCAGTACAGGTTGTCTGCAGGACCATCGAGACCGCCCATGGCGCCGCCCACGCAGATCACCGCACCCGTCCCGCCCTCGACAGGGTGGAGGACGCCGCTGATTTCGCCGCGGCTCGTCTCCATCTTGAGCAGCAGACTTCCCTCGGCGTCGCCCGGGGCGGCGGCAACACGTAGTAGCCGGAGAGTCAGATCCTCGGCGGCAGCCCCCGGATCATGCTCGTCACCACTGGTTTCCCGTGTCATGCCGCCACTATAAGCCCCGGCGATCCGCCGGGCTCTCATTCGTAGCGCAACATGCTGCTAGCATTCGCGACATCGTCTGGGGGTACGGGTTCCGCGGCATTTGCGGCGCCCCCAGCCCCCGCGGCCCACGAGAGAATCAGAACCGACCATGTGTGGCATCGCTGGCCTGCTTCGCGCCGATGGCGAACCCGTACCTCCCGAATACATCGCTGCCATGGTGGACACCCTGCGTCACCGCGGGCCCGATGGCGAAGGGACCTTCTTCGCACCTGGCATTGGCCTCGGCCACACGCGGCTGGCGATCATCGATCTCTCGGCGGCGTCTAACCAGCCCTTTGTCGACGAGGCAGCTGGCCTCGCGCTCGTCTATAACGGCGAAATCTACAACTACGTCGAACTCCGCAAAGAGCTGCAGTCGCTTGGGCATACGTTCCGCTCGGATGGCGATGTCGAAGTCCTGATGCGCGCGTACGAAGAGTGGGGCCCGGACTGCCTCCGCCGCTTCAACGGCATGTTCGCCTTCGCCATCTGGGATAACCGCAAGCGCCAGCTCTTCCTTGCCCGCGACCGCTTCGGCGAGAAGCCCCTCTTCATTGCCCGCTCCCCTCGCGGCATAGCCTTCGCCAGCGAAATGAAGGCCATCCTCGCCGTGCGCCCGGAGCTTCGCCGCCCGAACTTCCGGCCCATCTTCCGCTACCTCGTCCGCGGTGACCTGAACCAGGATCACGAAAGCTTTTTCGACGGGATCGAGAGCCTTCCCGCTGCGCACTTCATGGTGCTCGACCACGAAGGCAAGGGCCGGCCCGAGCGCTACTGGTGTCCGGTGGCAGCTGCCGTCCCGGCCTCACCCAAAGTTGCCGTCGAGGGCTTCCGCGAGCTGCTCTTTGATTCCGTGCGCATCCGCCTTCGTAGCGATGTGCCGGTTGGCAGCTCGCTCAGCGGCGGGCTCGACTCGTCCAGCATTGTCGCCACCATCGATGCCCAGAAGACCTCGCAGGCGGTTCACCAGAGAACCTTCAGTGCCCGCTTTCATTCGCGGGCGCACGACGAAGGCGAATTCATCAATCTCGTTACCTGCCAGGCCGATGCCGAGGCGCATCAAGTTTGGGTCGAACCTGACCGCTTCCTCACAGAGTTTCAGCGCCTGCAATGGCACCAGGAAGAGCCCATCGCCAGCTCCAGCCCCTTCGCACAGTGGCTCGTGATGGAACTCGCAAGGCAGCATGGCACAACCGTTCTGCTCGACGGACAGGGCGCCGACGAGTTGCTGGCGGGCTACGACCAATCCCATGGGATGTTTTGGGCCCACTGGGCCCGCCGCGGCCGCTTTGACCGCCTGGCGAGCGAGGTCCTCTCGTTCCTGCGCCGCTATCGCACTATCCGCGAACCCGTCCTGTTCGCTGCCTACTACTCCCTTCCTGAGACTCCGCGCGACAGGCTCGCTGAGCGGTACTACCGGTCCAGCAACGTCGTCTCGCAAGATCTCCACCGCGAATTCTCGCCTGCTCATGCCAGCGCCTCACATCCCTTCCCCGACCGCCTCAGGAACGAGATGGTCCGCTGGCAGACCGCCACGCAGCTCCCCGAGTTCCTTCGCTATGCGGATCGCAACAGCATGGCATTTGGCCGCGAAGTCAGGCTTCCTTTTCTCGATCACCGCCTTGTCGATTACTGCTTCGGTCTTCCCCCCGGCATGCTTCTGCGCAACGCCGTGACCAAGACCGTCCTTCGTGAGGCGATGACAGGCATTGTTCCCGGCCGCGTCCTTCAGCGTCGTGACAAGCTCGCCTATTCGCCTCCCCAGGAAGCCTGGGTGCGGGGGCCCCTGCGACCCTGGGTCGAGGGCCTCCTCGCCGACGCCGTGCGGCGGACCGGCGTCTTCAACAGGCGGACCGTTCTCCGGCTTCGCGCCCGCGCTGGCGGGCAATCAAACAGTCCGTTGACCTGGAGAGTACTGAGCACCGAAGCCTGGTTCCAGGCAATGATCGATGCCCCTGCCCGCGCGCCCCATGGTCGTGCAGAAATTAGCACGCTTAGCTGGTAACCTTCCCCTGCTGACTCTTGCGCAGGGCCACCACCAGGCGCGGCGAGTGCCCGCCCGCTGTTGTGGCGGTGTGCGCGGCAATTTACACACACGAGAGGATTCCTAACAACATGGCTATCTCATTTGAAGGCCAGGTCGCACTCGTCACCGGCGCCGGCGGCGGGCTTGGCCGCGCCTATGCCCTCGACCTCGCGAAGCGCGGCGCAAAGGTCGTCGTCAACGACCTCGGCGGCGACCCCCACGGCCAGGGCGAGAATCGCTCGGCCGCCCAGAAGGTGGTCGACGAGATCAAGGCCGCAGGCGGCGAGGCCGTCCCCAACTACGACAGCGTCGCCAGCTACGACGGCGGCTTCAACATGGTCAAGACGGCCATCGACAGCTATGGCCGTCTTGACGTAGTCATCTGCAATGCCGGCATCCTCCGCGATGTCGCCTTCCACAACATGGGCGAAGACGATTGGGACAAGGTGTTCGCTGTCCACATCAAGGGGTCGTTCACCGTCCTGCGCGCCGCGTGGCCCGTTTTCCGGCAGCAGGCCTACGGCCGCGTCGTGCTTACCTCGTCGTCTTCCGGCATTTGGGGCCAGTTTGGCCAGGCGAACTACGGCGCCGCCAAGACGGCCATGCTCGGACTCATGAACGTCCTCAAGCAGGAGGGCGCCAAGTACAACGTCAACGTCAACACCATCGCTCCGGTGGCTGGAACCCGCCTCACCCAGACCGTCATGCCCCAGGAGATGGTCGACAAGCTCAAGCCCGACTTCGTCGTCCCGGCCGTCACCTACCTCGTTTCCAGGGAATGCAAGGACAGCGGCTTCATCATCGAAGCTGGCGCGGGCCGCTTCAATAGGGCCTCGCTGGTGAAGGGCCCCGTCGTTGAGACGGGCCTGGACGAAGTCAAGGACGCCGAGTGGGTGCAGTCCAACTGGGCGAAGATCAGCAGCCTCGAAGGCGCTGTCCCGATGTGGAACGCCCAGACGCCGCTCGCCGCCTACCTGGCCAGCAAGGGTCAGTAGCAGGCCGCAGCCCAATGGCAGCGCAGGGGGCGGCCCACACGGCCGCCCCTTCCCGTTGCGTTCGCTCCTGAGCCTGGTTTACCCGGCCCGGGCCAGTGGTCGCTTTGCCCACGCCCTGCCACGCCCATCCTCTTGCGGCCGGTAGCCCCGCACCAGCTGCCGCCGGAGTTCCCGGACGTCGACTCCGGGAGACAGGCCCCCGCTTGCCGCTTCCCGGCGGCCATCTCTCCCGGCAGCGCGGAGAAAGTCGACAGGGCTTGCGAAGCGCTCGCGGTCAAGCTCAACCGCCGAAGCCGTCGCGTTCACGTAGATTGGCGCCCGCTGCCGTCCATCCCCCGGCAGCGGCCTGTTGGCGACTGCCAGGGCAACTCGTTCACTGAAGCGGTCTGATTGTGTTCTGGTGCACCGCGTGAGACACACGGCAAACCGGGAATCATCGAGCCGGGCGAGGAAGTCCGACGCCCGCGTGATGCGCTTCAAAGTCGCTGCGACGTGCTGCGCGGCCTGGCTGGCAGCGGCCGGCCCGAATGCAGGCTCCATCTCTTCGAGCCGCGCTACCTCCACCACCGCCAGTGTCACCGCGTACGAATGGCGGGCTGACCGGCCCATCTCCCGCGCCAGCTCATCGATCAGGTAGCGGCGATTGGGCAACCCCGTCTCCGCGTCCGTAAGTGACGGGGGCAGCGCCTTCACCGCCGGCGCGGGGGCGCCGTTCGCCCGCGATTCACGCTCGGGCCGCGCAAGCCGGCGCGCGAACAGATACAGGAGTCCGGCCACTGGTAGCACGGCGGCTCCTAGGGGCAGCGATGTCACGAGAGCCGCAACTTCCGCCACACCCACGGCGCCGGCGAGTCCCACCACGATCCGCCGCTTTCGCCTCGCGGCCGGGCCGGCGCAACCGCTCAGAAGAACGGTGGGGCTACTCTTCCTGAGCCTTCCAAACTGATCCAAAGTCCCTCCGCGGCCAGCCCCGGGGGTCCCCGCGATTGCATTATCAGCCTTCGAAGCAGCCCGGATTTCGTTGAACCGGTTGAAAGTGTGTTACGGGCATGTGAGCGGCGGAAAACGCCGTCCGCGCACCCTCAACTCCATCCCGGTTGGGCTTTGCTTCCACGGAACGATCGCTCGCTGGTACAATCTCCTTTGCGCTAGAGCCGCTATCCCCCCGGGCCACTCCCTTTTACCGGGAGTCTGCCCCCAAACGGAGCCCCCAAGTTGTCAACAGATACCGCCCATTCCAGCATCCCCGGCGTCGAACCCCCTGCCGAACCGGTAGAACCGGTAGAGGTGGAGATGGACATGGGGGCCCTCCTCGATCTTGAGACCGCACAGCCGGGAACGCTGCGTCGCGGAGAGATCGTCGAGGGCATGGTCATGGGCGCCTCGCCCGATGGCCTCATTGTCGATGTAGGCACCAAGACCGAGGCCGTCATTCCCCAAAATGAGATGCTCTCCCTCGGCGTCGATGGCGCCGCAAAGCTGAAGGCCGGCGACACCGTCCGCGTGATGGTTCTCCAGCCGTCCTCGGCCGAAGGCCACGCCATCGTTTCCCTCGATCGCGCTCGCGGCGAAGAGGGCTGGGATCTCCTCGCCGAGCGCTACGAAAGCGGCGCCGTCTTCGAGGCCCAGGTGACTGGCCACAATCGCGGCGGCATCCTTGTGAACGTCGATGGCGTCAACGCCTTCGTCCCACTGTCGCAGATTGACAGCGTGCGCCGCGACGACCCCGACGCGGCCGCTCAGCTTGCTAACCTCGTCGGTAACCCCATTCAGCTCAAGGTGATCGAGCTCAACCGCAAGCGAAATCGCGTCATCCTGTCCGAGCGCGCTGCCATGGCCGATTTCCGCCGCGCCCAGAAAGACCGCATCCTCGACGAGCTCCAGGAAGGCGAAATCCGCACCGGCAGGGTCTCCTCCATCACTGATTTCGGTGTCTTTGTCGACCTCGGCGGCGCGGACGGTCTCGCCCACATGACCGAGCTCACATGGGAGCGTGGCAAGAAGGCCCGCGACCTGTACAACGTTGGCGATGAAGTCCAGGCCTATATTCTGAAGGTCGATCAGGAGACCAAGAAGATCTCCCTTTCGCTTAAACGCGCCCAGCCCGAGCGCTGGGATTCCACCGTCAACCGCTATGTCATCGGCCAGATCCTCATCGGCCGCGTGACCAAGCTCATGGCGTTCGGCGCCTTCGTCAGGCTCGATGGCCCGGTCGAGGGCCTGATTCACATCTCTGAGCTCTCCAACCGTCGTATCCAGCATCCGAGAGATGTTGTGAAAGAAGGCGACGTGGTGCCGGTGAAGCTCGTGCGCATCGAAAAGGACCGGCACCGCCTCGGCCTCAGCCTCAGGCAGGCTCGCGCCGATGCTGAAGCGATGGGCTTCGTATTCGACCACGAGGGCCGCGTGGTGGACTACCCCGATGACGTGCGCGAGCAGTTCGCCCTGCCCGCCCGGGCAGAAGGAGCCGCTGCGCCGCGCACCGAGCCCCGCACCGCCCAGGAAGCCATCGAGCGCGCCGTTGCCCGTGATCCAGAGCCCGTGTCGGCCTTCGCTCACGCGTTCGCTCAGGCTCTCGAAAACGCGGAAGCCGCCCCTCCGTTCGCCCCGGAGGAAAGTGCACCGGAAGCCGGGGCGGCGGCCGAGGCAAGTCAGGATCTCCCCGAGATGACAGCCGTGGATGCGGAGCCGGATGATAGTACGGACGCTTCCGCAGCGGTTGCCGGGGAAACCATCGCAGAGGTGAGTGAAGATCTCCCCGAAACGGCAACTGCGAACGACGAGCCGAACGACGCTCCGGACGCCACCATCGAAGCTGCTGTGGACACCGTGGCCGAGGCCCAGGCCGAGCCCGCGGAGGCAGTTGAGATAGCAGCCCCAACAGGGGATAAGATAGAAGAGGGCGAGGCATCGCCCGAACAAGGAGAGGACGCCAGGGAGGACGCTGCTGCAGAGGGCACGTAGTGGCCGACAGGTGTAGCCGTGAGGCTGGGAGAACGCTAGATGGCCGATAGATTCGACAAGTTCACAGAACGCGCGCGAAGGGTCCTGACCCTTGCGCAGGAAGAAGCACACCGCTTCAACCACAACTATATCGGCACCGAGCACATCCTCCTGGGCCTCGTGCGCGAAGGCGATGGCGTCGCCGCCAAGGTCCTCGCCAACCTCGGAGTCGAGCTCAACAAGGTCCGCTCCGCCGTCGAGTTCATCATCGGCCGGGGCGACCGCACCGTGCTTGGCGAAATCGGCCTTACCCCTCGCGCCAAGAAGGTCATCGAGCTCGCGGTGGACGAAGCCCGCCGCCTCAACCACAGCTACATCGGCACCGAACACCTGCTCCTCGGCCTCGTCCGCGAAGGCGAAGGCATCGCCGCCGGCGTGCTCGAAAGCCTCGGCGTCAACCTCGAAAGAGTGCGCGCCGAAACTACCCGCATCCTCAGCCAATCGGCTCCCCAGGCGGCCGCTTCAGGCGCAGGCGCCCGCCAGGCTACCCGCACCCCCACCGTCGACCAGCTTGGAATCGACCTTACCCAGGCCGCCCGCAACAACCAGCTCGACCCCGTCATTGGCCGCTCCAACGAGCTCGAACGCGTGGTCCAGATCCTTTCCCGCCGCACGAAGAACAACCCCGTTCTCATTGGTGAGCCCGGCGTCGGCAAGACTGCCATCGCCGAACTCCTTGCCCAGCGCATCATCGGCGGCGATGTCCCCGAGACGCTCCATGGCAAGCGCCTGCTCACGCTCGACATTGGCTCGCTCGTGGCCGGCACGAAGTACCGCGGCGAGTTCGAAGAGCGCCTGAAGAAGGTCGTCGAAGAGATCAAGGGCGCTGGCAACTGCATCCTGTTCATCGACGAGCTCCACATGCTCGTCGGGGCCGGCGCTGCCGAAGGCGCTGTCGATGCGGCCAACATCCTCAAACCCTCTCTCGCCCGCGGCGAGCTCCAGTGCATCGGCGCTACCACCCTCGATGAGTACCGCAAGCACATCGAGCGCGACGCCGCCCTCGAGCGCCGCTTCCAGCCGATCATCGTCGATGAGCCCTCGGTCGAAGAAACCGTCGAAATCCTCAAGGGCATCCGCCAGCGCTACGAAGACCACCACAAGCTGAAGATAAGCGACTCCGCACTCTCCGCCGCCGCCGAGCTTTCCGCCCGGTACGTCATCGACCGCTTCCTGCCCGACAAGGCCATCGACCTGATCGACGAAGCTGCCAGCCGCGTGCGCATCCGCCGCGCCGCCACGCCCCCGTCGCTCAAGGAGGCCATGAAAGGCCTCGAAAGCCTGCGCCGCGAAAAGGAACAGGCCATCGCTGCCCAGCAGTTCGAATACGCCGCCGAGCTTCGCGACCGCGAGATCAAGCTCCAGGAAAAGATTGGCGAGATGGGCGAATGGGAAGAAGGCGAGGAAGGAATCGCCACCCCCATCGTCTCCGATGAAGACATTGCCGAAGTTGTCTCAATGTGGACCGGCATCCCCGTCTCCCGCATCGCCAGCGAGGAAAGCGCCCGCCTCCTGAAGATGGAAGAGAACCTGCGCTCCCGGGTTATTGGCCAGGACGAAGCGATCGAGTCGATCGCCCGCGCCGTTCGCCGCGCCCGCGCCGGGCTCAAGGATCCGCGCCGTCCGATTGGCGTCTTCCTGTTCCTCGGCCCCACCGGCGTCGGCAAAACCCACCTTGCGCGCGCCCTCGCCGAGTTCATGTTCGATTCTCAGGACAACATGATTAAGCTCGACATGAGCGAATTAAGCGAAAAGCACGCTGTCTCGCGTCTGGTCGGCGCCCCTCCCGGCTACGTCGGCTACGATGACG
>CAYYYI010000003.1:10922-54098 GCA_964475735.1 uncultured Anaerolineaceae bacterium | reverse complement strand
GGGGCCTTTCTTCTTGGAAGCGCTCTTCACGATGGACTTCAGGGCGTGATGACCAAATCCTCGCCGCCGTCGACGCGGATGACATTTCCCGTCATCCATTCCGTTCCATCGCTTGAAAGCGCCACGATGGCGCGGGCCACGTCCCCGGGCGTCGTCATCCGGCCGGACGGGTTGGCGGCGCGGGCGAATTCGCGAAGCCGCTCCGCGCCGGGGATCTTGCTGAGTGCGGGCGTATCGGTGACGCCCGCCTGGATGGCGTTCGCGGTTGCGCCATGCGGCGCCAGCTCCACTGCAAGCTGGCGGAGGTGCGACTCAAGAACCGACTTCGCGGCTGATACCGCACCGTATCCCGGGATGACCCGCTGGTTGCCCGCGCTCGTCATCCCGTAGACGCGCGTCCCCATGCCGACGAGCCCAGCATTGAACAGGTCCTGGACCCAGTAGACGAGGCTGTTCGCCATCGTGTCGAGGGTCATTTCGATCTGCTTCTGGTTGAGGGCGGCGCCTGAGGCGCCGGGCAGCAAGCCGAGGCCCGTGGTGCCGAAGGCGATGGAGTGAAGCACCACACGCAGGGGGCGGCTCGTCAATGTGGCCATCTCAGCGACAGCGGCCTGGCGCTTCTCTTCGTCGGCCACATTGATGTTGAAGAACCGGGCGCGGACACCCGACGCATCGATCTCGCTGACAATGGCCTCGACCGCTGGCATCGTCTGCCGCCGGTCCAGGTGCACGCCGAAAACGTTCGATCCGTGCCGGGCAAGCTCGACGGCAACTGCCGCTCCAAAGCCGCTTGATGAACCGAGGACCAGGGACCATTCACCCGAGAGTGCTGTTGTCATGGCGGCTTAAGGTACCGCTCCCGGCGCGAAACGCAAACCGGCGCTTCCGCCACGAACCCGGCCCCGGGCGCCAGGAGCGCCTACATGTGTGACTGAAACCAGTCCCGTGCGTGGTCAAGGGCTACCGACCGCCCCGGCTCGACGTACACGTCGAACTGGCGGTAGGGGAGCAGGACCAGCTTCTTCGGTTCACCTGCCCGCTGGTAGGCTTCCTGGATGTGATCCAGGGGGTGGACGGCGTCATACCCCGAAACGGTGATGATGCACAGCGGCCGTGGCGCGATGCGGTCGATTACGGTGTCGGGCAGGAACTCGATGACCTTTTCGAGTGACTCAAGAGTGACCCTGAGCGCCACATGCATGGGGAGGGAGCCGTCGGGCTCGCGCATCACATCTATCTCGGCGATGTCAGGTTCGCTGAATGGCATTGCCGCGTACATGGCGCCTGAGTGAGGGATGAGACGGCTCAACTCGCCCGACGCGCGGCGGCGGCGATCCTCAACGAGCGTTACGTTGATCAGCTTCTCCCATTCACCTCGTGTCCTTAACCCCTGCGCCCATCGCCATCCGTTCACGACCGGTGTTTGCGAAACCACCGCCTTAATGCGCGGCTCGAAGGCCGCCGTATACAGAACGACACCGCCCGCGAAACTCATGCCCCAGATGCCGATCCGATCGGGATCAACCTCTTTGCGAGTCTCAAGATAGGAGATCCCTGACCGGTAATCTTCTACTTGCCAAAGCGGAAACACCTGGTGACGGACATCACCGCTGCTTTCTCCGAAAGTGCGGTAGTCAATCGCCAGTGCGATAAATCCAGCTTTGGCGAAATATTCGGCGTGTGGTCTGATGCTCTCTTTTCGCGTTGCAAAGCCGCTTCCGAGAACAATCGCAGGGCGGCGTTCGCCAGATGCCCTGTCGCCCGGCAAGTAGAGGTCCGCCCCGCATTCACCGTCACCACTACGGAACCGTACTTGCTCAACCTGCATCGAATTCTCCTTGCTCGTCACAGCACGATACTCGACGTCCCGCTGCCCACGCAACTCAGATGCAGTCCCCGATTGCGCCCGGTTCCTGCTGGTTATTGGAGCCTTGCCCGCAAGTTATCGATGCCTCCAGGGATAGCTTCTGGCGCTCGATGCGAGAAGCCCGGGCGTCGCTGAGCCTCCAGAATTGCCGGACACGATCGCATGCACTCGAAGCTGCGCACGGTACGGCGATGCGCGCCTTCCGGCCAGGGTGCATCCTTACGCGAGACTTGCCCGCCTGTTGCGCGCCTGCGGAGACTTTTCGCTTCGAAGTTGACCCCGCCCGGGCTTCGCGCGCTCGCGTTCCTGATATGCTTAGGCCATGCCTACGCGTCAGACGGCCGTACGGCCATGGCAGGAACGCTGGGACGAGATGAAGCCGGCCCCCTTTCGCCTCGCGCGCGAAGTGCTGCCTGGCCTCTACCAGGTACGCACCCGTGGCTCCCGCGCCTACCTCATTGTCGAAGACGACATAACGCTCATCGATACCGGCAACCCGGGTTCAGGTATTCGCATACTGAAGGCCCTGCAGGAGATCGGCCGTTCGCCCGAGGACATCAAGAACATCGTCATCACCCACTACCACATAGACCACGTGGGCGGGCTGCCCGAGATCCAGAAGTACGTCGATGCCCGGACGGGTGTTCATCTGGCCGAGGCGCCCCACGTGGAGAGCGACGAGCCGCTCCCCAACCCGTTCATGCATCCTCTCCTGGCGAAGATCTGCGAACCGTACCTGCTGCGGCAGGACCCGGGCTCGGCTCGCGTCGACGTTCACCTGAAGGATGGCGACGAGCTCCCAGCCTTCGGCGGGATGCGCATTGTCCACGCGCCCGGCCATACCGCGGGCAGCATCTCCATCCATTTCCCGAACCGGGGCCTGCTCCTCATCGGCGATGCCATGCAGTTCAAGTTTGGGCGGCTCATGCTGCCGAACCGGCTGTTCACCCAGGACATGGCCGAGGCCGCCGAATCAGTCAGGAAGCTGGCAGCTCTTGACTTCGACACCCTCTGTTTCAGCCACTTCCGCCCGATTCTCACGGGCGCCGACGCGCAGGTCCGCCAGTTCGTAGCCACGCTGACCGGATGATCCGATGAACACGCTCGCCGACCTCCTGGAACAGGCTGCCAACGAGAACCGTGACCGGACGGCTCTGCTCATGCGCCTTGGGGTGCGCTCCATCCGCTACACCTACGGCGAGCTCGAACAACGGGCCCATGCCTACGCACGGCTAATGGAGCAGCGCCACATGAAGGTGGGCGATCGGGTGCTGATCTGGGCGCCGAACCAGCCCGACTGGGTCGCCGCCATGTACGGGACCTTCCTGGCGGGCGGAATCCTGGTGCCTCTCGACGTGCGCAGTTCGCGAGAATTCGTCGAACGTGTAGTGTCCCAAACCGAGCCGGCCCTCGCCTTCGCCGGGCGCGACCAGGCAGCCGTGCTGCGCGAGCTCGAAGTCCCCGTGCTCGAAATGGAGTCGCTCCACCTCCCGGCCGACGGCAAGGTGACCCCGGCGCCCATCAGCGGCGATGACATCGCGGAGATCATCTTCACGTCCGGCACCACCGGCGATCCCAAAGGTGTCATGCTCTCACACCGCAACATCGCCGCGAACGTCGAGGCGGCCCTGACAGTCATTCACTTCTCGCGCGAGAGCCGGCTGCTCTCGCTGCTGCCTCTCAGCCACATGTTTGAGCAGACTGGCGGATGCCACGCTGCCATTGCGGCCGGCGCGGCCATCTACTACCCGGCAAGCCGCCAGCCCGCGGCGCTCGCCCGCGTCATGCAGGATTGGAAACCGACGATCATCATCGCCGTGCCGCAGGTGCTTTCGCTGTTCATGAACGGCATCGAGCGCGAGGCCACGAACCAGGGCCGGATGGCGATGTTGAAGCGGCTGCGGCGCATCGCCGCCCCCCTTCCGTCGCGCGCCCGGAGGCTGCTGTTCCGGTCAGTGCTGAGCCGCTTCGGAGCGAAGATCGACTTTATCGCCAGCGGCGGCGCCGCCCTCGATTCTGAAGTGCAGCTCAAGTGGGAGGCCATGGGCGTCCCCATCGTCGAAGGGTACGGGGCCACCGAGGCCGCTCCCGTCGTCAGCATCAATCCTCGAAACGATCGGCGATTGAAGAGCGTCGGGCGCCCGCTCCCGGGGCAGCAGGTGCGCGTGACCGAAGACGGCGAGGTGCAGACGCGCGGCCCCAATGTGTTCAGAGGCTACTGGAAGAACGAAGCGGCGACCGCCGCGGCCTTCGACGGCGACTGGTACCGCACCGGCGACCTCGGCTACATCGAGGACGGCTACCTCTTCCTGAAGGGGCGGAAGAAGGACCTCATCGTCCTCGCCGATGGTCAGAACGTCTATCCCGAGGACATCGAGGGGGTGTTGTCGCGCGAGCCCGGGGTGATCGACGCGGTTGTCGTGGGCCTCGAGCGCGACGGAGACGTACGAATCCACGCTGTACTGATCGAGGACCAGCCGGGCGCCGCCGAGCAGGCCGTGCGTGCCGCAAACACGAAGCTCGACGACCGCCAGCAGATAATGGGCTTCACCGTGTGGCCCGAAGAGGACTTCCCGCGGACCCACACGCTGAAGGTGCGGAAGAACCTCGTTACCGATTTCCTGAAGGGGCTTGAAGTATCTGCGCCCGTGTCCGCCGCGGGCGTCGCCGACAGCGATGAGCTCCGCCGCGTGATAGCCTCGTGCAGCAAGTTTGAAGGGACCATCCGCGAGGACCATGCGCTGGGACCCGACCTGGGCCTTGACTCCCTGGGGAGAGTCGAGTTGCTTTCAGCGATCGAGGAAGAGATTGGTGTATTCGTTGATGACACGGAAATTGGCCCGCAGACCACGGTTTCGGAACTGCGGACAATGACAGAGCAGGGAGAACGCCGTCCAAAGGCTCACCGCTTCCCTGGCTGGCCCCGCAGGCGGCCGGTGCGCTGGCTGCGGCGCGTGCTCATGTCGGGCATTGTGTTCCCGCTCCTGCGGCTGGGCTATAGCGTTGAGGTGCGCGGCCGCGGACGCTTCCGCGACCTGCGCGAGCCCTGCCTCATCGTCAGCAACCACAACATGCACGTCGACCACTCGCTCTTGCTGCGCAGCATGCCGGCTTCGTTCCGGCAGCGGGTGGCGGTGGCGGCGGCTGCGAGCGACATCTTTGGGAACCGGCTGCGCGGCTTCAGCGCAAGCCTGCTGGGCAATGCCTTCCCCTTCGCCAAAGAAGGGAGCGGCGTTCGCGAGAGCCTTGAGCATGTGGCGAAGATGCTCGAAGAGGGCTGGAACGTGCTCATCTTCCCGGAAGGGATGCTGACGGTTCTCGGTCCGATGCAGCCGTTCAAGAGCGGCACCGGGCTGCTGGCCGTTGAGACGGGCGTGCCCGTCCTCCCGATGCGCATCGACGTGCTCCGCCCGGGGTTCTACGAGGGCAAGTGGCTGCCCCATCCGCGTGCACGCGTGCGCGTCAACATTGGCGAGCCCATCACGTTCGAGCCGGGCACCAGCTACGCCGAGGCTACCGAGCGCCTCGAAGCGGCCGTCCGCGACGCCTGAGACCAGGCCGCATCAGGAGGCGCAGAGCCTTCGCACCACCTCGTACATCACCTGCAACCCCAGGCGGATGTTCTCCACGCTGATGCGTTCGTTGTGGCCGTGGATGGTGGCGAGGTCGCCCGGTGGGAGCACGCAGGGGACGAACCCGTAGGCGGGCACCCCGCGCATGCGATAGATGCGCGAGTCGGTGAAGCCGGGGGTTAGCTCCGGGATGAGCCTTGCGCCTTCAACCATCTCCGAGACCACCTCGCTCACCACGCGGGTGAATTCGGAATCAAGCGGCGAGGCCGCGCCCTGGTACCGGTTGATGACCTCGATCTCCACCCGTTCGTCGCCGATCACAGCCCGCAGGGCGGCGAGGAACTCGTCCGGGTCAACATCGGGGAGAAGGCGGCAGTCGAGCGTGGCGCTCGCCTCCGCGGGGATGACGTTCACCTTGACCCCCGTGGCGATGGTCGTGAGGGAGATGGTGTTCGCCAGCCGTGCCCTGGCGGCGGGGTTCTCGCCCGCCGTGGCGCGGATCGCGGCCTCGCCTGAGCCCGGGCCCAGCCCGGCCTCTGCGAGGGCGTCGAAGTGGGCCTGCATCACCGGGGTCACGCGCACCCCCTGCTGCCAGCGGCCGACCCGGTCGAGGGCCTGAACGAGCCGTTCGGCGCAGTTGTCGCCGTGGGGCACGGAGCCGTGCCCCGGTCTGCCTCGCGTGACAAGCCGCAGCCAGAAGGGGACCTTCTCGCTCGGCGCGAAGGTGAACACGGGCGTCCCGCTGCCCGCGATTTCGCTCAGGCCATACGCCCCCTCGTTGATGACCAGGTCAGCGCCGAGCCAGGTGGGGCGATGCCGCTCGATCCAGGCGGCGCCGAACTCGCTCCCGGCCTCCTCATCGGCAACGGCCAGGAACGTGACCGCGCGCCGGAGCGGGACTCCCTGCCGCTTCAGCAGGATGACGGTCATCAGCTCCATCACCCCCATCGCCTTCATGTCGAGGGCGCCGCGCCCCCAGATCATCCCGTCGCGCAGCTCGCCACCGAACGGGTCCACGTCCCAGAACTGGCGCTCAACGGGCACGACGTCGGTGTGGTTGAGCAGGCAGATGCCGCCCTTGCCTGGCCCCACGCGGGCGATGAGGTTCGAGCGCCCGGGCGCTGACTCGGCCGTCTCAAAGGGAATGCCCTCAGCAGCCAATATCTCGCCCAGGAAGCGGACCGCGCGCTCCTCGTTTCCCGGCGGGTTAGAGGTGTCGATGCGCAGGTACTCACGGAGGATGCGGACGGCTTCGTTGGTCGCGGCGTTCCAGTCGATCTCAGTGGTCATGGCGGCTCGATTCCGGGCGGGGTTTGGCGGAGTGTACCCCGGCTCCCGGGAACGGCGCACAGGACTCGCGCCGGGCAAGGTTGTGGACAGCGGGCCTTCAACCGATAGTTGCGAGCGTGGAAATCGCTCTGACCGTGGCGGCAGGCGCGGCCGGGCTCGCTTTCGGCTGGTTCGCCGCCGGGTGGCAGCACCTGCTCTACCGTCAGCAGGAGTACCGCGAGGATCCCCTGCGCGGCGCCAAGCTCCTCCGCTACCGCGCCCTGCTGGCGGGGGCCTGCGCGGCCGGGGCAGCGCTCGCCCTGCGCCCGGACCACTACGACGCCGGTCCCGCCGTTCTCACCGCCGGTTTCGTGCTGGTCCTGGCGGTTCTTTCGAGCGCTGACTTCGAACGGCGCATCATCCCGAACAGGCTGCTCTACCCTTCTCTGCTGGCTGCAGCGGGGCTCTGCTGGGCCTGGCCCGACCGCTCGGTGGCCGGCATCTGGCTGGGCGCTGCAACTGCGCTCGCGGCCGGGGGTGTGCTGTTCGTGGCCGGCCTGCTCGCCGGCGCTCTGCTGGGAGTGAAGGCGACGCCGTTCGGCCTTGGCGACGTGAAGCTTATCCTGCTCACCGGGTTGCTCGCCGGGTGGCCGGCGATAATGCCTGCGCTCTTCCTGGGGGTGATTGCCGCGGGCGTTCCCAGCATCGTCATGCTTGTCATGGGCGGCGCGAAGCGCGTCTTCAGCTATGGCCCCTACCTGGCCCTGGGGGGAGCGGTTGTCCTGCTCTGGCCCGAGAGATTCGTCTAGTACACGCCGGGGATGAGCCGCCAGCGCACCCGGCTGGCGTACTGCGCGTAGTCGCCTGTCTCTGTAAGGACGCGCTCCTCGGCATTCATGCGGTACACCTGGAACGCCATGATGATCGCGAAGAGTGCGACGTTGTAGGCGTGAAGGTTGGCGATGACAAAGCCCGTCATTGTCACTACGTGGGCGAAGTAGATGGGATGCCGGACGATCCGGTACGGTCCATTCACCTTGAGGCCGCGGTTCGCCGCGACAATTCCGAAGCTCCTGCCAAGCGCCATGAAGCACACGATTGTCAGGGACAAGCCAACCATCTGCACCGCCGTTCCCGAAGTCGCCAGCCATCGGGCAATGTTATCGGCCGGCATGAAGGCGAAGGGCAGCCATCCTCCCACAGCAGCCACCCAGTCGATCAGGCGCTTCGAAGTCGCCCTGGCACGCCGCCGCGTCAGGAAGAGGCCAACCAGAAGTCCCTGTTCGATGGCAAACGGCGCGCTGGTGAAGACGCCATGGGCCAGCATGCGTTCGATGTGGATATAGAAGAAGAAGGACGCGACCAGGATCAGCACGGCGTCCTGTGCGAATGAGCCGTAGCTGCCCAGGCGTCTCTTCATCCCGAAGCTGGTTGCTGTGTCCGGTTGTGCTAACTGCACTTTGCTCCTCGCGGGCGGTTCCAGGTGAATGCCATGTCCACTCACAGTTAGATTCGGCAGGAACGCCCACTGGCTCAGTCCGCCTTCCGCGGGAGAAATTCCGTGAACAGCGGGTGATAGGCCTTTAGGGTGCTTTGGCGCGGACGACTCTGCTAGTAGCTCCAGTCGGTGGAGCGGCCGGACCCGGGCGGTCCGAACCTTCGAAGGCCACCCCTGCCCAAGGGGTTCGAGGGGAAGGGACGCGGGGTAATGGCCAGCATAGCCAGGCCGGGCTCCTGCAAGCGGAAGGGGCCATGGCAGGAACGCTGGCCGGGGAGGCCCGAACGCAACGCCGGCGGTAGCAACACCACGGGAACAACCCGAAAAAAGGAAGAGGTAGGAACCAACCATGTCGAAGCTTCAGAACTGGGCTGCGAAGAAGTACATCCAGCTCACCCACCGCGACGAAGAGGGCCAGGGTCTCGCCGAGTACGGCCTGATCCTCGCGCTCATCGCCGTCGTCTGCATCGCCGCTCTCACCCTGCTGGGCACGAGCATCGACGCCAAGCTCGATGCGATCAACGCCGCCCTCTAAGGCAGCCAACACAGACCGAGCGGGGTGGGGACGATCACCATCGGCCCCACCCCGCTCATCGTTTCCGGATCATGAGAGCACCCGGGGCGGACGTGGAAAAACGGAATGAGCACGAACCAGTCCGAAAGCAGTGAAGTTGACCGCCGGCGCGGCCACCGCGGGCTGCTTCAGCGCCTCCGCAGGACCGATACCGGCCAGGCGCTGGTTGAGTTCGCGCTTGTGCTGCCAGTCATGCTCCTCATGCTGTTTGCGCTGGTCGACTTTGGCAGGGGCTTTTACACGTGGCTGGTGGTCACGAATGCCGCGCGCGAAGGGGCTCGCGTCGGCGCAACCCAGAAGCCGCTGACCGATATCCAGCAGAGAATCCTCGATAGCGCCTCGGGCCTCGACACGGCAGACCTGACGATCACCGTAACCAACGTGCAGGGGCCACGGGGACAACCGATCGTAGTGGACCTTAGCTACGACTTTGGCTTCGTCACGCCCATCGGGGACATCCTCAACCTGGTCAGTGGGGGGACACTCAACGCGCCGACGATAACCAGCACCGCATCGATGCGCCTCGAATAAGAGCGCGCACGACCGCGGCAACAGCAAGGAGATGCAGCGATGTCTGGAATGCTGCGCATTCGCCCTGCGGGCGACTCTGAGTCCGGCGCCACCCTGGTGCTTTTCGCTGCCGGGCTCATTTTTTTCCTGGGCCTTGTGGCTATCAGTGTCGACGTTGGCCGCTATGTCTGGGCACGGACACAGATGCAGGCCGCCGTCGATGCCGCCGCGCTTGCCGCTGCGCAAAGCATGCCCAGCGAGACCGATGCCGCCTCGAAGGCGACCGAGTACTGGACCGCCAACAGCGGTTTCATTCGCAGCCAGGGAGATAACGTCCAGCTCGCGGTGAGCTACCCGCCCGGCAACAAGACCATCCGGGTCCGGGCCGATGCCGACATCCCTACCTGGTTCGCCCGTATCTTCGGGCTCGACCACTGGCACGTCTGGGCCGAAGGCGATGCCGAGTCTCAGGTGCTCGATATTGCCGTCGTCCTCGACACCTCCGGCTCGATGTGCTTTGACTCGTATCCGCAGACGGAAAGCGGCTCATCGTACCGCATGAGCCCCGGGCGTCTGACGCCGGCGGGAGGATTCGCCTTCCCGAAGCTCGCGCAGGCCATCCCTTCCGGTGGCCCCGTGACAGGCGTCGTCATCACGCTCAACGACGTGCGCATCTTCACCAGCACCAGCTCATCCACCAATCGCAGCAACTTCGGCACGTCGTGGAATTCGTCGACTCCGTACTGGCAGCGCTCGCGGTCCGGCTTGCGAGCGGGGATCATCATGATCGATCAGGAGATTTTCCAGATCACGGGGGTGAATGCCGCTCAGAACGAGCTAACGGTCAGCCGGGCGCGCACGAACAACTCCACGGGAGTGGCATCGCCACAGCAGGCGCACTCTGTGAATGCCGAGGTTTGGGCCAACCGCACGGGCTACAGCAGCACGAGCGACTACTGCAACCAGGCCAGCTACTACCAGGCCACTACGACCCAGAACGGCCCCCACCAGCCGTTCGACTCCGCCATTTCAAACGCCCAGTACTTCACCACGCTGTTCGATCCGGCCTACGACAAGATCGGTGTGGCTTCCTATTCGACGCGGGCCACCAACCGGCAGTCGCTCACGAATGGCTTCACCACCGTGCGCTCATCCATGGATAGCATCCTCTACCCCACGGGTTCCACGAACATCGCCCACGGGATCGGGATGGGACGGCAAATTCTCGATGGATCAGGCAAGCGCGCGAACGCGGTGCGCGTCCTGGTCATCCTCACCGACGGTATCCCAAACGTCACCTGCAGTAACGGCTACAACTCGTCCAGTTGCTCCACCGTGAGCCACTCGTCTCCGTCATCCTGCCCGGCTTCGTCGCCTGCGATCACCGATGCGATAAGTCAGGCGGCAGTGGCGAAGGCATCTGACATCACGGTGTACACCATCGGCCTTGGCGACGGTGTACTCGACTGCATTTTGGAAGACATAGCCCAGGCCGGCGGGGGCGCATATTACAAAGCGCCCAGCACTGCTGACCTGGATGAGGCCTTCGAGGCGATTGCGGCCCAAACGCACATCGCCCTGGTCAGGTAACCGGAGGGCCCGGCGCCGCCGTATCCGGAAGGGGGCCGATTTGGCCCCCTTCGCCGTCTGCGCAGGCGCCCCGGAATCAGTTCCAACTGCGACCTGTGGCGGGGCCATTCCCGCGCCGATATTCCAAGGGGAGGACCAGAACTATGGCACGTTCTATTGCAGCAGTGGCGGGGAATTCATCGCGAAATCGCGCGGTGTTGATGCTCGCGGCCGTGTTTGGCCTGCTGAGCGCCGTGCTCGTCTTCGCGTTCTTGAGCGGCCAGGGCGGGGGCGATAGCGCCGATGAAGCGCTCAGCCCAACAGAGGGCGCTGAGTCCGTGGTTGTGATGACTCGAAACGTGAACGTGGGCGAGAAGATAACCGCCGACATGCTCACCACGCGCACGCTGCCAAGGAGCCTGCTGCTCGCTGGCGGCTCTGCCAGCGCCGATGACCTCGTCGGGAAGGTTGCAACCACCCCCCTCTTCGCTGGCGAACAGGTGCTGCTCGCGAAGGTGACATCGTTCGATGGGCAGAACGCCATTGCCTACAAGGTCCCCGATGGCATGCGGGCTATTTCCATTCAGGTTCCCCACGAAGCCTGGATCGCAGCTGGCCTTATCCAGCCCGGAGACCGCGTGGATGTCCTCGCAATCCTGACGTTGACCGAGGTCGACCCGCTCACCGGCGAAGAGAAGCCGAAGATCACTGGCGCGGTCATAGCCGAAGACGTCGAGATCCTGGCGATGTCCCAGGTGCTCGTGAAGACTATTCCGAATCTTGATGCAAAGAAGCCCGCCGACGACGCAACGGCCGGTGATACCGGTGCGGCAACTGGCACACCCGGCGCCTCGGCGCCTGTCGCTTCCGGTGACCCCCTTAAAGATGCAGACACTTACGAGAAGGCCATTTCCGTCACGCTCGCCCTGCCCCCGGAGCTTGCCGCGGGGATGGCAATCGTGGACGCCATTAAGGACGACGTTGCCCAGTACCGCCTGATGCCGCGCCAGAAAGGCGATGGCTCGAAGCTGAGTGGCGCGACTTCGTGGAGCCTCGACGACGTGCTGGCAGGGCTGAAGAAGAAGTAGACGGGACAGAACCGCAAACGGGCGGGTTCTCGCTCCCGTGCAGGGAGCGAAAGCCCGCAGAGTCACGAAGGCCCCCGGTGGTCCCGGGAGGCAAAGACGGTGGAGGAACATTCAATGGCGAGGGTGCCGCAGGTGATTGTGGTGGACCCAGACCGCGAAAGCGCGGCGGAGGTTCAGAAGATGCTCAACATGCTTGGGCTCGCCGTCATTGCGAGCGCCAGCTATGGGGTGGAGGCCTTCACTTTGGCCTTCCAGATGAAGCCTGACCTCGTGCTAATGCGGATTGAGGAGCCCCTGGTTCGCCCCGTGCAAACGCTCGCACGCCTTACCGATGGCCTGCCCGATCTCCCGATTATCGTTTACTCCTCGGAAGCGAACATCCGCCTTATGCGCCAGTCGATGGTCTCGGGAGCTTCCGACTACCTCCAGGAACCGCTGTCCGAAGAGGAGCTTGAGTCCTCGATTATGCGTGTTCTGGAGCGCAAGGAAAGGGAGCAACTGCGGCGCAGCGGAGAACTCGAGGCCCCCGTTCCACAGGGAACCATCATCACCATCTTTGGCGCCAAGGGCGGCATCGGCAAGACAACGATCGCCTCCAACCTCGCCGTCGCGCTCTCCATGGAAGCGCATCAGACAGTTGCGCTCGTCGATATGGACACGCGCTTCGGGGATGTTGCCATCACCATGGACATTCCAGTCGAACGTTCCATCGCCGATCTCGCGCGAAACCTCGACAACGTCGACCGCAACTCCCTCAAAGACTACCTCGTGCGGCATGAGTCGGGCGTGAACATCCTCCCCGCACCGACCCGCCCCAGCGATTGGCGCAATCTTCATGCTCAGCACATCCGCGATGTCGTCGACGTGCTGGCTCAGACACACGACTTCGTCATCCTCGATACGCCGGGCACATTCAACGAGATCGTGGCTGCGGCAATCGAAGTGGGCACGATGATCCTCCTCATCACAACGCTCGACATGGCCAGCATCAAGGACACGGTGCTTGCCCTGGAGATGCTTCACGAGCGCTTTGGAAACGATGAGGAGCGCGTGAAGGTCGTGCTCAACCGCGCCGGGATGGATACCGGCGTCAGGGAAAGCGATGTCGAGCGAACTCTCGATTCGCCACTCTGGAGGCGTATCCCCCAGGACAACGAAGTCGTGAAGTCGGCGCAACTTGGCCGGCCGATCGTCATGAGCCGCCCGAACAGCAAAGTCTCAATCGAGATCCGGGACATAGCGCGCTCTCTCGCCGGCGTGCGCAACCGGTCCAACGGCCACAAGGCTGGCGGCGGAGGTTTCGCAAGGATCCTCCGGCCGCTGTTCCGGAAGTCGGCCTAGGCGAGCACCCGGGAAGGATAGTCAATCGTGGCAGACGAAGATCAGGCAAGGTCAGACCCCGGAGAGGACGAACGGCCGTTTGGCTGGGCCGGCGCCCGGCGCCGGTTTGGCGCGGGTGAGGCTTCGAATCCTGCTCCCGGCGCTCCAGAACCTGCACAAGATGCCCACGACGAACTGCCCGGGATACCGAGGCTGCGCCCTTCGGGACAATTCGGCGCAGGGCGCCGCCGGTGGGGCGCCGGAACCGATCTCTCCGCTGCTCCCGCGAGTGACCCCGAAACGCCCTCGCCCCGCCCATTGCCACTGCGGCCCACGGCGGCGACCGGCCCGGCCCCGGCCCCTGAGCCCACTCCCGCCCCTGAACCGGCCGGGCGCCGCCGGGCACCGGAGAACCGGTCTGCTTCGTCAACGCCAACAAAGGGCAATCCGCAGGCCGAGGCGGCCAAGACACGCCTTCACGAGCTCCTCATCGAAGAGCTCGAGCACGGTGTCCTCGAAGGGCTGGACCCCGGCGCGCAGCGCGAGGCGGTGGTCCGCGCTGCCCGCGAGCTGATCGTCCAGGAGCAGATCCCGCTTGCCGGAATGACGCGCGACGACCTCGTCGAAGCCGTGGCCGACGAGGTCCTGGGCCTCGGCCCCCTTGAACCGCTCCTGCGCGACCCCTCCGTCTCCGAAATCATGGTCAATGACCTCGACAAGATCTTCTTCGAACAGGAGGGGCGCATCTTCCGAAGCCCGGCCAGGTTCCGCGATAAGCAGCACGTGATGCGCATCATCGAGCGGATCGTTGCTCCCCTGGGGCGGCGAATCGACGAAGCGAGCCCCATGGTTGATGCACGCCTGCCTGATGGCTCGCGCGTCAACGTCACCATTCCCCCTGTCTCACCCAAGGCTGCCAGCATCACCATCCGAAAGTTCCGGGCGGATAAGATGCGCATGGCCGACCTCATCGCCGTCGGCGCGCTGAGCGATGCGACGGCAGAATTCCTGGCGATGTGCATTCGCGCCAAGCTGAACATCATCATTAGCGGCGGCACCGGCACCGGTAAGACCACAATGCTGAACGCCCTCTCCTCGTTCATCCCGAACACGGAGCGAATCGTCACCATTGAAGACCCGTCGGAATTGCGGCTCCAGCAGGAGCACGTGATCACGCTCGAAGCCCGCCCCCCGAGCATCGAAGGCAAGAACGCCGTTCACCAGCGTGACCTTGTGAGGAACAGTCTCCGCATGCGTCCGGACCGCATCATCATCGGTGAGGTGCGCGGCGCCGAATGCTTCGACATGCTGCAGGCCATGAACACCGGTCACGAAGGCTCGATTTCGACCGTCCACGCCAACAACCCGCGCGACGCAATCGCCCGCATGGAGAACCTTGTCCTCATGGCCGGGTTGGACCTGCCAATGCGCGCCATCCGCGAGCAGATCGCTTCTGCCATCGACGTCATCATCCAGGTGCAGCGCCTCCAGGATGGCTCGCGCAAAGTCACTCATGTTACAGAGGTAAGCGGAATGGAAGGTGAGGTGATCACCCTCCAGGATGTGTTCCTCTTCAAGCTGGACCATATCGACCACGATGGCCGCGTCCGCGGCTCCATGCTCCCGACAGGCCTTCGCCCGTCGTTTGTCGAAAAGTTCGCCATGGCCGGCATCGACTTCCCCACGCAGCTCTTCGACAGCGGAAAGGAGTGGTGAGATGACTCTGATGCTGCTGCTGGCGGCTGTGACAACCGGTGCGTTTGCGTTCACTGTCACGCTGTGGCTGACCGGGTTCGGCGCGGTTTCGGCCGATGCCACGGGCCGGCTGACAAGGCTGCGTGATGCGGGAGCCCACCTGCCTGCTCAGCAAGCCGAGTCCGTCAACCTTCGCAAGCGCGGGGGAATCAGCCTCGCCGGGGTGAACCTGGTTTCGGCCAACATCTCCCAGAAGTGGTCGGTGCAACTCGAGCGCGCCGGTCTCACCCTCAACGTACGGGAGTACTTCATCCTGAGACTCATCATTGGTCTGGCGGCGGGCGCCATGGGAATGCTGCTCCTGCCGTGGCCAGCGCTGGCGGTTGCCACGGCGCTGTTCGGCTACCTTTCCGCCGGGTTCTGGTTGAACAGGCGGATCTCGTCACGGCGCCGCAAGCTCGAAAGTCAGGTCGTGGAAATGCTCCAGATGATTGCCAGCGGGCTTCGCGCCGGCTTCGGCCTCCTCCAGGCGCTTGAGACCTCGGCCGAGCAACTGCCCGACCCCCTCTCCGTTGAGCTCAGGCGCACGCTCCGCGACATCGCCATCGGCGCCAGCGTGGAACAGGCACTTACGGCCCTCAATGAACGTGTCGGCAGCTCGGACTTCGACATCGTCATCACCGCGATGCTCATTCAGCGGTCAGTTGGCGGAAACCTTGCCGAGATCCTGGACAACGTGGCGCACACCATGCGCGAACGTGAGCGCATCCGCGGCGAAATCCGCACCCTCACATCGCAGCAACGGATGACGGGCTTCGTTATTGGCGGTATCCCGATTGGTCTCCTGCTGATCTTCATGATGATCAGCCCGGAATTCACCGGCCGTCTCTTCACCGATCCAACCGGCCGGATGATGCTTGGCGCGGCGGGCACGATGGAAGTCTTCGGATTCCTCGTCATTCGCAAGATCGTGAACATCGAGGTCTGATGAGATGGCGTTGATGATTGCCCTTGCGACCTTCGTTTCGGTGACGCTCGCCGCCTACGGCCTGCTCGCCCGTTCCGAGTCCAGCGCCATGGACGTGCGCCTTGGCGGCCTGCGCTACCAGCGCCGCCGCGAAGTCCTCCCCGATGCTGACGCAGCATTCTCCGTGCGTGTTCTGCGGCCGCTGGTTCGCAACATCAGCCGCCGCGCCAACTCCGTGCTGCCATCGTCAATATCCGAACGGCTCGAGCTCTCCATTCTTCAGGCGGGCCTCAAGCTTACGCCGGGACAGTTCCTGGTAATCGTCGCCCTGGCGGGTGGCTTGTTCCCGGTCCTGGCGGCAGTCTTTCTGCTCAGCACGGGGACGCCGGCGCAGAATGTCCTCATTGGCTGGGGCGTCCTGGTCGTCCTTGGTCTTTACGGCCCGCGCCTTTGGCTCGGATCCAGGATCAAGAAGCGCCAGAAGGCAATCTGGCGGGCCCTGCCCGATGCCTTCGATCTCATCACCGCCTCCGTTGAAGCCGGCCTCGGCATTGACGCCGCCTTCACGCGCGTCATCGAGAAGGTTCAAGGTCCCTTCGCAGACGAGCTCACCCGAACCATGCGTGAGATCACCATGGGGCGCTCGCGCCGCGAGGCATTCCAGGACATGGCCAGCCGCACCGGCGTCGATGAGCTCCGATCGCTTGTCAACGCCATCGTCCAGGCGGAACAGATGGGTATCTCCATCGGCACTGTGATCCGGGTCCAGACCGGCGTCATGCGCACCAAGCGGCGGCAGAAGGCCGAAGAAGCAGCCTTCAAGGCGCCCATCAAGATGGTCTTCCCGCTGGTGTTCTTCATCTTCCCGGCGATCATGGTGGTGATTGGCGGCCCGGCCGTACTTCAGCTCATGAACATCGAGTAGGCTTCGCACGTGGTTGTGCTGCGCGACGTCACCGCCGGAGCCACCCTTGCCGCCTCGGCCGTCGAGGCGAAGAGCGTCTGGGCCCGCTTCCGGGGCCTCATGCTGCGGCGCCGCCTGGGGCCCGAAGAAGGTCTCATCATCGCGCCCTGTGGCTCCATCCACATGATGTTCATGCTCTTCTCGATAGATGCCGTGTTCTTCGACCGCGACGGCAAAGTGACGAAGGTCGCTCGCAACGTGCGCCCCTGGATCGGCATTGCCTTTGGCGGCAGGGGGGCGCACGGTGTGGTGGAACTGCCACCGGGCGCCGCGAGCGTGACTCACCCGGGAAACCAGCTCGAATTCCTCGCGCCCGATTCCACTTCCGGGCGGTGACCCCGAAAGGTGTAGGCGAGGCTATGCCCCCGCTTTCAACCGTTCGACAATCGCAGGCAGACTCTGCCCCGCAGGAGCGCGGATAATGATGTCTGCGATGCCGCTGAGCGGGGTCTCTTCGGGGTTGATTTCGATCAGTGTCACTCCCCTCCTGCGGGCCATCACGGGGAACTCGGCCGCGGGGTAGACCACCGCAGAGGTTCCCACGGCCAGGAACAGGTCGCACAGGGCAGCCTGGCGGTAGCACTCACGCAGCGCGTCTTCGGGGATTGGTTCGCCGAACATGACCGTGTCGTTCTTCAGGAAGCCGCCGCACTCCGGGCACAGTGGTGGAAGGCGGTCGAGCCGAACGCTCTCCAGCCGGTCCCGCGAACCACAGCTCATGCAGCGCACAAGGTACCGGTTGCCGTGGATCTCGGTGATCTGCCTCGACCCCGCCCGCTGGTGCAGGTTGTCAATGTTCTGCGTGATGATGTGCGCGAGATGTCCCATTCCCTCCAGGTCAGCCATGGCGTAGTGACCCGGGTTTGGCTTTGCATCGTCAATTGAGCGATTGAAGTCGGCGTACTCTTCTTTGAAGGAGATGGCCTGGCGCCACCACGCCGCGGGGTCTTCGTTGAAGAGCTCCCAGCCGTCAAAGGTGGGCTCGCCGAGCTTTGTCCAGAGCCCGCCATCGCCCCGGAATGTGGGGATGCCGCTCTCCGCCGAAAGCCCGGCCCCCACGAGTGCGACTGCGTGCGTCGCGCGCTTCAGTTCACGCGCGGCGGCCTCGATCACCCGCTCAAGATCGTCACGCTGGTGCACTGCCGGCGCCTGTGGAAATGAGGGACTGCACGTCAGGAAGATGATAGTCGAGGGCCGCCTCGAAGGCGTGCACTTCCTGCTCTTCACGGTCCGCATCCCACCCGAGCACGGTGGCGACGATGCGGGCCGCCTGGCGATGGCAGCACAGCCCCCGGCACGAGGCCCACGCCACGCCCGTCCTCAGCATGAGCACGTCCGCGAGGGTGACCGCCGCCTCGGCGCGCGCGGCATGGGCGATTTCGCCCGTAACCGCTCCACTGTGGCTGCAAAGGATCTCTTGCCCGCCCGCGAGCACCTGCGTGATGGCCGTGCCGTAGCGCCGCAGGTGCTCCCTGGATGTGAGCGGGAGTGGCGCCGCTCTTAGCTCCTCGAACCAGGCGCGATCCCGGCCCGTGTCTGGTTCGGGCTCAACGCGCGGGCCGGAATGCAGCCTCGCGGCCAGTTCGCGGGCGATTGGCCGGAACGTGCTCAACTTGCCCCCGGCGACGCTATAGAGGCCGTGAGCAAGCCCCTGCTCGCCGTGGTCCGTGACCACGTGGCGCCGGGTCATGGCGACTTCGGGCCCTTCCTTCAGCTTCTGAAGCGGGCGCAGCCCGGCGTAGGCGTAGCGCACGTGGCTCTTGCCGATGCCGAGGCCAGGGAGCAGCGCCTGCGCCTCCTCCAGCAGGTAGTCAACCTCTTCGGCCGTGGGCCGGATGGCGCCCGGGTCACCTTCGTAGCGGAGGTCCGTTGTCCCGATCAGCAGCAGGCCATCCTGCGGCACTGCGAACAGGACCCGGCCGTCGCTCCTCGCCGTGGAAAACACCGCGTCCTTCCCGACTGGCTGCCCGGGCTCCACGACGATGTGCGTGCCCCGGGTCATATCGAGCAGGGCGGGCGCGGGCGCCTGCGCAAGCGCGTTCACGGCATCGACCCACGGTCCCGCAGCATTGATCACGGCGCGCGTGGGGATCTCGAAGGTTTCGCCGCCGTGCCCGGCTTCGACCGCTGCAACCTCCCAATCGTGCGTGAGGATGCGGCGCACGGGGGTGTGGTTCGCGATGATGGCGCCGTGGTCGCGGGCGCCGAGCGCCAGTTCGAGGGTGAGACGTTCGGGGGCGATGCAACGCGCATCGTAGAACGAGAAGCCGCTCGCGGTATCGGGTGGGAGCCAGGGCGCGGCCTCCAGCGTCGTGGCCCGCGAGAGGCTGCGATGCCCGGGAACAGCACGGTCACGAGCAAGGAAGTCGTAGAGAGCGAGCCCCGCCCTTAGCTGCCATACCGGGCGCCGCGTCCACGGCAGCCGCGGGAAGATGAACCGTTGCGGCCGCACGAGATGGCGCCGGGCGCGAAGCAGCCAGGCCCGCTCGCGCAGCGATTCGAACACAAGGCGGACGTCGCCGTGCTCCAGGTAGCGCAGGCCGCCATGGATCAGCTTCGTGGATCGCCATGTCGTGCCGAAGCCGAAGTCGCCGGCTTCGAAGAGCGCCACGCGGAGGCCCCGGGCCGCCAGGTCCTCTGCGATGCCGCAACCGTTGATGCCGCCGCCGATGATGACGGCGTCAAGGGGCGGCCCCGAGGAGATGGTGGCAAGCCGCCGCCTGGTGTCGGGGTCTGCCGGGAGGGGAACGCTCGAGTCCGTGCTCACTCCTCCGTAGCCCAATCGAGGGAGCGCTCGACCGCGCGCCGCCAATTCCCCATCCGCTCGGCGCGCTGGGCGCCGTTCATCCGGGGCTCGAAGACGCGCTCGGCCTGCCAGAGGGTTGAGATCTCCGTGGCGTCTGCCCAGATGCCGGCCTGGATGCCTGCCAGGAAGGCCGCCCCCATCGCGGTTGTTTCGGTCTGCCGGGGCCGCACCACTGGGACACCTGCGAAGTCGGCCTGCATCTGCATGAGCAGATCGTTCGCCGCCGCGCCGCCATCAACGCGGAGTTCCGAAATGGCAGTGGGCAGGCTCGCGTTCATCGCCTCCACGAGCTCGGCGCTGGAAAGCGCGATCGCTTCGAGCGCAGCCCTGGCGATGTGAGCCCTGCCCGCCCCTCGTGTGAGGCCGAGGATCGCGCCGCGGGCACGCGGATCCCAGTGGGGAGCACCCAGCCCCGTGAACGCAGGGACGATGGTGACCCCGCCGCTATCGCGCACCGATTCCGCCAGGGCTTCCACGTCTGCGGCGCGCTCGATGATGCCAAGCTCGTCTCGCAGCCACTGGATGAGCGCTCCTGCTACGAAGACCGAGCCTTCGATGACGTACTCAGGCCCCTGGAGCCCGGCGTTCGCGCCGATGGATAACAGCAGGCGGTTCGCCGGGAGAGCCGGCCTCGGCCCGGCGTTGGCGAGCAGGAAGCACCCCGTGCCGTAGGTGTTCTTGGCCTGCCCCGGCGACAGGCACGCCTGCCCGAAGAGCGCCGACTGCTGATCGCCAGCGATGCCACAAATCGGTACCCGTGCACCGAAGACATCCTCATCGGTGTCGCCGAAGGGCGAGCGTGAAGGTTGGGCTTTTGGCAGCATCGCTCGCGGCACTTCGAGCAGTTCGCAAAGCCGCTCGTCCCAGCGTCCCTTCGTGATGTTGAAAAGGAGGGTGCGGCTGGCGTTCGTGTAGTCGGTCACATGGCGCTGCCCGGCCGTCAGCTTCCAGGTTAGCCACGAGTCGATCGTCCCCGCGACAATCTCGCCTCGCTCCGCTCGCTCCCGCAGTTCGGGCCACTCTCGCAGGAGCCAGGTGAGCTTCGTCCCCGAAAAATAGGGGTCGATGGTGAGGCCTGTGGCCCGGGTGATGGTGTCTTCATGGCCTGCGGCGCGGAGGTCGTCGCAGATTTTCGCGGTACGCCGGTCCTGCCAGACAATGGCGCGGCCAACCGGCTCGCCCGTCTCGCGGTCCCAGGCCACCACCGTTTCCCGCTGGTTCGTGATGCCCACTGCTACGAGGTCGCCCGTTGTGATGCCTGCATCCTCGAGCGCGGCGGCAATGGCCGCCTGCGTCGATGCCCAGATCTCTTCCGGGTCGTGTTCGACCCGGCCTGGCTGCGGGAAGTGCTGTGTGAACGGTACCTGCCCCGTTCCGCGGACGGCGCCACGTGCGTCCACCACAAGCGCGCGGGAGCTTGTGGTCCCCTGGTCAATGGCAAGGATGAAGGACTCGCTCACAACCCTGAGTATATGGCGGACGCGCACTCTGAGAACTGCCCGCCACCGGCTGCCAGCGCAGGCCCCGCCCAAGTCACCCTGAAAGCGTCTGCGCCAACTGTAGAAGGCCGTACTCAGGCTCCGGATGCGCCTGCTCCACGACCGCCTCGAGCGGCACCTCGACGGCACGGCCGCCCTGCATTCCGACCATGAACCCGGACCGGCCTGCGGCCAGCCCCTCCACCGCCAGCGCCCCGGAGAGCGAAGCTACGATGCGGTCTCGCGCTGTCGGGCGTCCTCCCCGCTGGATGTGCCCAAGCACGATAACCCGGTGGGGGTGGTCGATGTGCTTGCCTACCATTTCGGCCACCGCGAAGGCGCCGCCTGCCTGATCGCCTTCGGCCACAACCACAATGTGGCTGCGCTTGCCGCGCTCGATCGAGGTACGAAGCCGCTCGAGTAGTTGTGCTATGTCCTCGTGCGCCTCGGGAACAAGGACCCCGGCGGCGCCGCCTGCCAGGGCAGTGTGCAGGGCAATTGCGCCGCTCGTTCGCCCCATCACTTCGACGAAGAACATCGTCCCCGTCGATTCGCTGGTGTCGCGGACGTTGTCGATGGCCAGGACGGCCGTGTTGACCGCCGTGTCAAACCCGATCGTCTCCTCGGTGCCATATACGTCGTTGTCAATCGTCCCCGGTACCCCGGCGACCGGGACACCATGTTCCAGTTCGAGTGCTCTCGCCCCGCGGAAGCTGCCGTCGCCCCCGACGATGATGAGGCCGTCGACCCCGGCCGCCCGCATCTGGCGGACGGACGCGGCACGTACGCTCGCATCCAGGAACTCGGGGCAGCGCGAAGTGCCGATGAATGTGCCGCCCCGCTGGATGATGTTGCCGACTGCCCGGTCATCAAGTTCCAGGAACTCCCCGGCCACGAAGCCGGCGAAGCCATCGATGTACCCCACCATGGCGATCTCCCGGGTGCTTGCCGTGCGAACGGCGGCACGGATTGCGGCGTTCATGCCGGGGGCGTCTCCCCCGCTTGTCAGGATCCCGAGCTTCTTCACGTCCTAACTCTGCCCCCCGGAGTGGCGCGCATGCAATCCCGCGTCAGGCGTTGCTGGTCCCTACCCGGGCGCCTGCGTAGCATCAGCGCATGCGCTTCTGGCGGAAGGTTAGCGGGCGCAAGCGCATTGCGCTTGGCCTGGCAGCAGCGGTGGGTGTCGTGGGTGGAGCGACGATCGGGCTGATCGCGCTCACCGGAGGAGGTTCCGCCTCGACCTCTGCGCGGGAGACCCCCGCGCCACTGGCTACCTCCACGTCGACGGCCACCTCCACTTCAACCCCCACAGCTTCGTCCACCCCGGTTCGGCATGCCGCCATCCTCGATGGCGTGCTGATGAGCGAAGCGGAATGGGAAGCGCGCAAGGACCTGCTCCCCATCGCCGTCATGATCGACAACAGTCCCTCGGCCATGCCGCATAGCGGGCTCGACCGGGCGGACCTGGTGTACGAAGCCTTTGTCGAAGGCACAATCACACGCTTCATGGCCGTCTACTGGCGGCAGGAGGCGCCCTTCATCGAGCCCGTCCGGTCTGCCAGGACGCCGTTCGTGATATGGGTGAGCGAGATTGACGCCCTCTACGCCTATGCGGGCGGCGCAGAGACGAGCAACGAGGCAAATGCAGTCGGGCAGATCGCGGAATGGGGGATAAGGGGGCTCTCGGCGTTCGGCTCAGGGGCCGAGGGCGCTTACCACCGCGATGCTTCACGCTATGCCCCCCACAATCTTGTGCTGGACACGCAGAAGCTTCGCGGCATTGCCGCCGCGCTCGGTCACAAGGACCCTCCCCGGGTGGAACCGTGGCTCTTCAAGGATGACGGAGAGGGCACGTCTTCGCGGTCGGCGGCGGCCGGGATTGAGGTCAACTTCCGCGAGCGCCGCGTTGCCTGGCAACTCGTCCAGTGGCACTGGGACCCCGCCACCAACTCTTACCTTCGCTTCCAGGCAGGCGGGCCCCACGCCGATGCGCAGTCGAAGGAGCAACTCCGCTTCAAGAACATCGTTGTGATGCAGACGACCTGGGAAGTTGTTGACGCGAGCGCACACGTGCTGCTCGGCCAGATCGGGGAGGGACCGGCCACGGTCTTCCTCGATGGCAAGGCGATTGAAGGTAAGTGGAAGAAGGCTGACCGCACTGCCCGCACCCGCTTCTACGATGCCGCGGGCAACGAGATCGCCTTCAACCGCGGCCCGGTCTTCATCGAGGTAGTCGGGCCCGAGAGCCTGGTCGCGGTGGCGGCGGAGGTTTCGGGCCTGCCCCCAATTCCATCCTACGAGCCTCCCCCGCAATACACTCCCGAGCCGGAAGAAACTGGGACCGTCGCCCCGACCGAGACGCCCACGCCCCCGGGCGGCGCTTCGCCGTCGCCCTCGCCGTCAGGTACGGCTTCTGCAAGTCCGTCCGCCACCGGAACGCCCGGGAGCTCTACGCCGGGAACTGCCAGCCCTTCGGCTTCGGGAACGCCAGGCACAACAACCCCGCCGGCAAGCCCCTCTCCAGCACCACCACCCACAGGTTCGCCAGAGGCGACCGCCACGGCGAACTGAAGCCGCGGGCCTTCAGGCTGTCTCGTGGTGGCCGTTCGTTCGTGGGCAGACATGGCCTTCGGGATCGAGCGGACCGCCGCATAACGGGCACGGAGGGCGCCCTGCGGCGATGACCGCCGTGATCTGCTGCCTGAGCTCGTAGGCGCTGCGAAAGCCGATCTCCATCGACACGGAGACCTCGCCGCCCTCCTCGGCATCAGCGGCGACGATGATCATCTTCCCCCGCCGCTGGTCGACGCCCATGGAGAGCTGGACGATCCGGAAGTCGATTCCGGGCCGCGCGGGGGACTCCACCGGGGGTGTGACATCGTCGGGGGGCGCCGCGGAATGTTGGTATCCCTCGCCCGCAAGTACGGTCTCGATGGCATCGCCGAGCGCTGCCAGTTGCTCCTTTTCGAGCCACATGGAGGCCGAATTGCCCGACTGGCCCAGGGCTGTGAGCCGGAACCGGCGGCGGCCCGGCTCGCCGATCGCCTCTGCTGAGATGTGGCTGAGCGCTCCGAAGTCGCGAGGTTCCGCCATCGACTGTTGATGGTACGCCACTGCGGCCCGCGAGTCGCGGGTCATTCCCCTATCGCATAGTTCGGTTGTTCTGAACTATAATCCTGCGGGCTGGGGGCTTTATCAAAGCGACATGAGCTGTCGCATTGGTCTGCCAGGGTGGTCGCCATACGAAATCTGGGGCAGGTGAAGCGACACATGACCGAGCAAGTCAGGCGGGCAACACGGCTACTGGAGATGGAACGGCTGCTGCGCAAACGCGTGCAGGGCTGGTCCGCGCGAGAGCTCGCGGAAGAGCTGGGGTACAGCCAGCGCACCATTCAACGAGATATCGCCGCCCTTGAAAGCGAACTAAACGTTCCCCTCATGCTCGACGGGCGGAGCTACCGCATCATGCCCGATACGGGCTCTCTCGCGCCCGTCCGTTTCACCCTGCAGGAGGCGAGGGCGCTTTACCTGGCGACCCGCCTCTTTCTCAGGCACGCCGACGATCGCGACCCCAACGGCATTTCCGCGCTCGACAAGCTCGCCCACGCGCTACCCGAGCCCATCGCGCGCCAGGTCGCTGTCACGGTTGAGCAGCTCCGTGGGCGGCCCGCACAGAAGAAGGCCCAGGAGATCCTGTGCCGCATCACCGAGGGCTGGGCCGAGTCCCACACCGTCTCGATCAGGTACCACTCCGCCCGCGACTCCCACGTCCGCCGCACAGAGCTGGACCCGTACCTGCTAGAGCCGAGCGCCACCGGGGCGGCAACGTACGTCATCGGCTTCAGCCACGCCCACGATGCGGTGCGCACCTTCAAGATCGAGCGCATCACGCATGCCGAGGTGACAGGTTCGCCTTTCGAGCCGCCGGACACCACCGAGATTGCCGAGCGGCTCGCCCACAGCTGGGGGGTTGTCTACGGCGACGACAAGTTCGACATCGTGGTCGATTTCAGCCCGGCCGTATCCCAGCGCATCTGCGAAACCAACTGGCATCCCTCGCAGCGGCTTACTACGCTCCAGGACGGAGGCGTGCGAATGGAGCTGCAGCTTCCCAGCCTCATGGAGTTCGTTCCCTGGGTGCGAAGCTGGGGCCCCGATGCCCGGGTCGTCTCTCCGCCGGAATTGCTGAGCGAGGTGGCGTGCAGCCTCCAGGCCGCCGCCAGCGCCTACGGTGTTGACCCGGCCGCGGGCTGACGCCACCGCGAAGGAAGAGATTCGATAGACTGTCTCTCTGCGATGCAAGAGGACAGCGATTTGCCGCGAAGGCTGGATGCCCGGCGCAGGGAAGCCGCGCGACGATGGGAGCTTCAGCGCGGGGCGGTCCTGATCCCGTCAGGCCTGCCCGTGCCCATTGCTGGCACCGACCAGTATCACGAGTTCCACGCCCATCCCGAGCACTACTACTTCTCCGGTGTATCCCATCCGGGGGCCGTTCTCACCTTCGACCCGCGCGAAGGCTGGACGCTCTTCGCCCACGTAGCCTCGGAGGAGGAGCGCGTCTGGTCGGGCGATTCCGAGACGGTCGTGGAGCAGGCGTCGCGCACGGGGATCGAGCGCGTGTTGCAGTCAGACCGCCTCGGCGAGTGGCTGGAACGGCGCCGCGGCGAACCGGTGGCGATTGTTGGGAACGGAGACATCCGCCACCGGCCGGGCGGCTACGGCATTGAGCGCTGGGAGGCGCTCGAACTGGAGGTGGATGGCACCCTGGCGGCGCGCCTTTCCGCGGCAGTCGCCGAGATGCGGCGGGGCAAGGACGACGGTGAGCTTGCGCTCATGCGGCGGGCGGCCGCGGCAAGCCGCGAGGGCCATCTCGCCGGTATCCGACTGGCCCGCCCGGGTATGACGGAGCGCGCCCTCCAGGTCGAAATCGAAGCGGCCCTCTTTCGCGCCGGCGGCGACCGGACGGCCTACGGCTCGATCGTTGGCAGCGGGCCCAACGGTGCCGTGCTGCACTTCGCGCCCACCTCTCGCGTGATGGGAGATGGCGAGCTGGTTCTCGTCGATGCCGGCGCAGAGGCCGGCGGGTACGCCAGCGACGTGACCCGCACCTACCCGGTGGGCCCGCGGTTCGAAGGGCTGCACAGGGACCTCTACCGGCTCGTGCTTGCCGTCCAGGAAGCTGCTATCGCCGCGGTGCGGCCGGGAGCCGAGTACCGCGACCTGCACATGGCCGCCAGCCACCAGCTCGCCGAAGGGCTGGTTCAGCTGGGTATCCTCCGTGGGGAGCCTTCTGCCCTTGTGGAACGCGACGCGCACGCGCTCTTCTTCCCCCACGGCCTGGGCCACATGCTGGGCCTATCCACCCACGACGCCGGCGGGTGCCTTGCCGGGCGCACTCCGAGTGACCGGTTCGGACTGAAGTACCTTCGCGCCGACCTCCCTCTCCAACCGGGCTACGTCGTCACGATCGAGCCGGGGATCTACTTCATCCCCGCCCTGTTGACCAACCCCGCACGCCGGGAGGCCTACGCCGATGCCGTCAACTGGGAGCTTGTCGACACTCTCCTGCACGTGGGCGGGATCCGCATCGAAGACGACGTGCTCGTTACCAGGGAGGGGGCCGATGTGCTGACAGCGGACATCCCGAAGTCGATTGCCGGGATAGAAGCGCTGCGAGCAGAAGGGCTGGCCCGGTGACGCGCCCCTTCGAAACAATCACCATCGAGCAGGTGGCTCGCTTCCCAAGGCCGGGGATGGCTGCGCCTGCCTCCATCCGGTTCACGCCCGATGGGGCCGCCGTCACCTACCTGTTCAGCGAAGAGGGCACGCTCGTCCGCAGCCTCTGGCGGTACGACATCGCTACCGGGGAGCGGACGGTTCTCGCCGGGCCACCGGCGGCATCGCACGACGAAAGCAAGCTCTCCCGCGAAGAGGAGCTCCGGCGCGAGCGCGCCCGGCTGCGCGAGCTCGGTGTCACGCACTACCAGTTCGCGAAGAAGGCCGATCCGGCCGTGCTTCTCGTCCCCGGCGGCGGCTCGCTCTTCGTGAGCGTTGGGGGAGAAGCCCTGCGCGAGCTTCCCGGGACCGGCGGGGCACTCGACCCCCGTCTGAGCGACGACGGCAGCCAGCTCGCCTTCGTGCGCGACGGCGAGCTACACGTGAGCTCCGCTGACGGGGGAGTGCCTCGCCAGCTCACCAGCGGCGCGGAGGATGGCGTCACCAACGGGCTGGCCGAGTTCATCGCCCAGGAGGAGCTCGACCGCGACGAGGGCTTCTGGTGGAGCCCCGATGGCGCCCGGATCGCCTTCATCCGGTCCGGCAGCAGGCACATTCCCAAGTACCCCATAGTCCACCAGGGCCGAGACGATGTGGACGTCGAAGAGCACCGCTACCCCTTCGCGGGCGAGGCCAACGCATACGTTGACCTCGGTGTGGTGGACGTCGCATCCGGGGAAGTGCGCTGGATGGACCTGGGCCCCGAACGGGACATCTATATCGCCCGCGTTTGCTGGAGGCCAGGCAACACCCTCACCGCCCAGTTGCTTTCTCGCGACCAGCGCTCCCTGCAGCTGTTTGCCTTCGATGCCGCCACCGGCAAGCGCGAGCTGCTGCTCGAACGCCGAGGCGAGCCGTGGATCAACCTGGACAACGACACCCGCTTCCTCGCCTCGGGCGAGGTGGTCCGCACAAGTGAGAAGTCCGGCTACCGGCATCTCTACCTCAATAGCCCGGCCGAGCGCGAATCCCGCCAGCTCACCGGCGGCGAATGGGTGATAACCCGGCTTGTTTCGGTTGACGAAGAGCGCCGCGTCGCCTACTTCATGGCGACCCGGGAGTCGGTCCTCGAACGCCACCTCTACGCCGTTTCGCTCGACGGCGGAGAGGCCCGCAGGCTCACGAGCGAGCCCGGCTGGCACGATGCCGTCCTCGACCCCGGTCACACCCGCTTCGTGGATACCTGGAGCTCGCTCAGCCACGGGCCGCGGGTTGCCCTGCGCTCGATCGGCGGGTCGCTCGAAACGGTGCTGTTCGCGAACGAGGGCGCCACAGCAACTGACCTCGGGCTCGTGGAGCCGGAGATCCTGACCCTCACGGCCGCCGATGGCAGCACCCCCCTCCACGGCGCGCTCTACCGGCCGCCTGGTTCGCGGGGCGACGGCCCGTTCCCGCTGATCGTCTCTGTGTACGGGGGGCCGCACGTCCAGCGCGTGGCGAACGAGTGGTCGCTGACCGTGGACCTGCGCGCGCAGTACCTTGCCCGCGAGGGCTACGCCGTCTTCAAGCTCGACAACCGGGGGAGCGCCAATCGCGGGCTGGCTTTCGAAGCGCCCATCCACCTCTGCACAGGGCGGGTTGAGGTCGAAGACCAGGCGGCGGGGGTGCGCCACCTCGCCGCCCTTGGAGTGGCTGAGCCGTCGCGGGTGGGCATCTATGGCTGGAGCTATGGCGGCTACATGACGCTGATGGCAATGGCGAGGGAGCCCGGCATCTTTCGCGTTGGCGTGGCCGGCGCGCCGGTGACGCACTGGGACGGCTACGACACCGCCTACACCGAGAGGTACATGAGCACTCCCGAACTAAATCCCGGCGGCTATGATGAGAGCTCGGTCATGGCCCACGTCTCCCGCCTCAATGGGAAGCTGCTGCTCATCCACGGCATGATCGACGAGAACGTCCACTTCCGGCACACGGCGCGCCTGATCGTGGCGCTTTCGGCGGCGCAGAAGGAATATGACCTGCTCGTGTTCCCCGAGGAACGCCACATGCCGCGCGACGCCAAAGGGCTCGAATACCAGGAGCGGCGACTCATCGAGTACTTCCGCGCACACCTGTGAGGCTGGTTTCGAAGGGCGCCCCGCGAAACGAAGGAGCACTCGCCATGGACTACTCCCGCCCCGAACTGCTGGCCGAAACCGGCTGGCTCGCTGAGCGGCTTGACGACCCCTCGGTCAGGGTCGTGGATTGCGGCTTCCCCGACGCCTTCAAGCGGGCCCACATCTCCGGGGCGGTGGGGTTGCCAGTGCATCACTACATCAAGGAGGCGGACCCCGCTGGCGGGGAGTTCGGCGTTCTTGTCATGTCCCCGCCGGACTTCGAAGCGCTCATGGGCGGTCTTGGGATCGGCAATGACACCGCCGTCGTCGCCTATGACGACGACAATGCAAGGGTGGCTACCCGCCTGTGGTGGGTGCTGAACTACTACGGCCACAGCAATGTGAAGGTGCTCAACGGCGGCTGGCACAGCTGGCTCAGCGAGGGGCGCCCGGTGACCTTCGAGGCCAGCGCTCCGCCCCCGGCCACGTTCCGCGCACGGACCGTCCCTGAAATCCACGCCTCGTGCGAGTACCTGCTGGGGCGCCTTTCGAACCCCACGTGCCAGGTGCTCGATGCCCGCAGCGACGGGGAGTGGCTTGGCCGCGAGGACCGCGGCAACCGTCGCGTGGGCCACGTGCCCGGGGCGAAACACCTGGAATGGGTGCGCTTCGTGGCCAGCGATAGCTTCCGCCGGTTCCTCCCTGCCGGGGCGTTGCAGTCGCTCCTGGACGAGGCAGGCATCGTCCGTGGCAAGGAGACGGTCACCTACTGCCAGGGGGGCATTCGCGCTGCTCACGCCGCCTTTGCGCTGGCCCTGCTGGGCTACGACAACGTGCGCGTCTACGACGGCTCGATGAAGGAGTGGGCCAACCGCGACGACACGCCGCTCACCATCGAATGAGCATGAGCGCCGGAACGAAAGAGGGGCTCCGCAAGGAGCCCCTCAACTACTGGTCAGGGTTTGTGGCTAGACAGCCGGGGTGGCCGGTTCGGGCGTTTCACGCTGCACGCGCTCGACCCTCAGCAGGGCCTCAAGGGTGAACCCAAGGTCTGCACGCTCGCAGAGGGAGCTGCAGTAAGTCATCTTGAGGGCAGAGCTGGCCGACTTGCGCCAGTCATAGCGCAGCCCGCAGCGGGCGCAAATCTTGATATTGTCCGGGTTCATCCCGGCGCCGCCGGGGCCGATGAGCGTTACCACGCGTTTCTCCAATCGAGGGCCGGTTTGATAAGGCCCTCATCCATTACTACGCAGATCTAGCGTAGGTTGTTCCCCCGCTGAAGCGCCAGCGCGGTTTGGTAAAGGGCATTGCCGTGGCATCGAGCTCACCGGCTGCGCAACGCATGCAGCCTACATTGCGTGCGGAACACACCTGTAGTGGAGGCACCGCAGCGTGCGCCCGGCCGTCAGGCGGCCAGCAGCTCGCGCCAGGCCGACCGCACAACCTGGGCGTCGGCCAGCAGCGCCTCGATCGTGAAACCGAGGTCGGCGCGCTCGCAAAGCGAGCCGCAGTAAGTCATCTTCAGGCTTGAGCTGGGGGACCGGCGCCAGTCGTAGGGCGCTTCGCAATGCTTACAGATCCTGATGTGCGGCGTTTCCATCGTGCTGGTCCTCCCGGGCGGCTACCTCGCCGGCCCTTTCCCCTGCAATCTGATCATCGGCGGGTTGCGGCTTCCGTGCAGGGCGGCGACTTCCCTATGCACCTACGGGCTGTTCCCTAATGGGGGCCCTGTGCGCCCCCTAATCCAGAACGTTGCCACCAGGACGCCGCCAGCCTTCGCGCGCTCGCGACTGCTCACCATTTCGAGGTTTCCCGCCAGGGCGCCAGGCATTCGCCGCTCCTCGCGCTTGTCAGGCCTCCTCATGCCTATTCCGTTGGTGGCAGAAGAAGTTTGACAAGTGGGGATTTCTTTATCTCCCGGTTGAGGACTTATAATTGGCTTATGGATAACGACCGCACCCGACCGGCCCTCGAAGCCGCCATCCGTTCCATCTTCCTGGCCAGCGGCCTGCTGGACCCCGTGCGTCTCAGCATCTGGGACCGGGAAGGGCTGACGGTCACACAACTCCGGCTGCTTGTCTTCCTGGCCGAGGAGGGTGGCCTCAGCAACGCCGAGCTCGCCGACCGCCTGCTCGTCACGCGCCCATCGGTCTCGGCGCTTCTCGAGCGTCTTGAACGCGGTGGGTTCATTCGTCGCGAGGTCGCCCCGCACGACCGTCGCGGAATCCGCATCTGGCTTGAGGAGCGCGGCCGCCAGGCGGTCGAGACAAGCCTTTCTGAGGCTGCAGAGTTCGGCCGGGAGCTCCTCGGCGGCATGAGCGATGACGAACTCGAAGAGGTGACCGCGGCGCTTACTCGTTTCATCGAGTTTGGCCGTGGGCAGCGCGCCGCGGCCCTTCGCGCGGAGTCAGAGGTAGCCACCTAAGAAGCGAGCGCCTCCTCTGCCCGCTCGCGGCTCGCGCCCTCCCTGCCAGCGGGCCGGACTGTGAAGAAGAACAGCGCCGTCGAGACAAGCCTTCCCAGTCCCGAGACCGCGAAGGCCGTCCGGTAACCCCACGTGTCTACGATGGCGCTCCCCAGGAACGGCGCCACGAACAGGGCCGCGAACACGGTCATGTGGAAGACCGCCACGTACTCCTCGCGGTGTTCCTCAGGCGTCACTTCGAGCAGCAGTTGGAAGTTGGCCAGGTTGAAGGCGGCCCAGATGAATCCTCCCACTATGTTCGGCGCCAGCACCATCCAGGGCGCATCGATGAAGGCCCACATGAGAGGAAGGGTGGGGAGGACGAGAAGCGAGAGCCTGGTCATCCAGAGCGCGCCGCGGCTGTGCTGCAGCTCGCCCCCAACCAGCAGGGCCAGGAGCCCCGCCAACGGCGAGACAGTCGTGAGCCACCCCACCTCGAAGTTGGTGGCGCCGAGGTTGTTCTTCAGGTGAACAGTGAAGAAGGGCCCCGCGATCATCGTCGCGAAGTGGAGGGCAAAGGTGGCTGAAACGAAGCGCCGGAACGCGCCATTCCGCATCGTGGCCGTCGGCCCAATCCGGGGGCGCGTCTCTGCCTCCGCCAGTTTTTCCGGTTCCGGGATGCGCGCGTAGGCGAGCGTCGCCATCATCCCGAGCGCGAAGGAAACGCAGAGGGCCGCCACATAACCGCCGGGGAAGCCCATGTAGTCGAGCAGAAGCCCCCCAAGCGGCGTGATGGTCATCGTGGCGATGCTCATGGCGAAGTTGCGCGAGGCGAAATAGCGCGACCGGAAGTGCTCCGGGATTACGTCCGCGGCCAACGCCGTCCAGGCCGGTAGCGTGAAGTTGCCCAGGAACGCGCGGAGAGTGAAGAGCCCGATGACGGCGTAGAGCGCGCTGTTGCCATCGAAGGCGGCCACTGCAAATGCCGCTGCAAGCAGCGCCAGCCTCCCCAGGATGCCGGCGTAGAACACCACCACCCACCGGCGGCTGCGCGCCCGTCGCGAGATGATGGCTCCCGGGTAGAGCGCCAGCAGCGCCCCGAGGCTTGTGCTGGCCGAGAGCAGCCCCACTTCGAACGGCCCGCCCCCGAGCGCCGTCACGAGCAGCGGCAGGTACGCGAGGATGAAAGCGTCCTGGCCTGCCGCGAAGAACCCATCGGCCCAAAAGGAGCGCAGCGCCCGCGGTACCTGGCTTTCGGCGATCCTGGCGCCCGAATGGTCGCCACCCGAACGGCGCAGCGCGAGACCCGCGACGGCTACGCGCACCATCGAAAGCGCCAGGGTTCTCATCCCGATCTCCGCGGTGGGGGCGCCGCCGGTCTGTTCCCGCTCATGCTAAGCGAGCCGCCCGTACCGTCATCTTCGCGGGCAAGCCGCCTTCACCGAATGGCCCCTGCTGGTCCACGCCCATCGCGCCGAATTCTCTTGTATGAGGGTCTGGCGCCTGCTGCTCCTGTGCGTGCTCATGGCGGGCGCGCTCACGTCCGTCTCACTGTCCGGCCCGGCGATTGCTGCCGACGGCAGCACCCAGAACGTCGCTTCTGATTCCTACTACCGCCTCGACCCTCCCACCGGCACGCTCACCGTCCGCGTTGAAGCGACCATCCAGAACGCGACTGCGAAGGACCTTCCGATCGTCTACCTGTGGGCCATGCCGGGCGCACAGAACCTCGTTGTCATGCGAGGCGATCTGCCCGTCGAAGTGAAGTCCAGCGATGTGGCCGAGTTCTTCGGCGCGCTCTCCGTTGTCACGGTGACCCTGCCGAAGCCGATGAAGCCCGGCGCGAAGTTCGACTTCGTCATGACCTACGACATGCCCGCCCTCAAGAACAGCGTCATGGCCATGGAGCCTGGCTCCATCGAGTTGCCGTTCCTCGGCCAGGGCGAAGGCTCCTTCGTGTGGGTCGACGTGCCGCTCAGTGCGGAGAACTACTTCGATCCCGGTTGCCTGCGCGCTTCGCACCAACCCGGCGAGGTCAAGAGCTCCGGGTACGAACGGTGGATCTGCGGCGAAGCCACGCTCATCGCGCTCAGCGCCGGCGACCCAACCGTGCTCAAGCGCTGCGCGAACGCCGACAACAGCTGCCGGCAGCGATTCAACGTGAGCCCCTATTCGGCCTACGTGCAGTCGATCTCCGACTCCTCTCTGCGTGGCTCGCAAGTGGCCGATGTCGCCATGGGGGACCGCACCGTCAAGCTCACTTTCCGGTACTTCCGGCGCGATGAGAAGTGGGCTGAGGAGCAGTTTGCCACTGCGCTGGCCGCGCTTCCGCTCCTGCGAGATCTCTTCGGTTTCGACTACCCCAAAGATGAGATCCTCATGCGGCAGTCGCACCACATCGAGCTTGTGGGCGCTGCTGGCGTGGCCTTCCCCTCCGAGGGCCAAGTCCTGCTTGCGACGGATACCGGGTTTGACCGTGAGGTCACCGTGCACGAGCTCGCCCATCAATGGGCAGGCGACAACCTGGCCGTGAAATGGCTCTGGGAGGGGCTCGCCGAATATGCGACGCGCGTCGTCGCCTTTCAGGTGGGGTTTGTCCCCATCGAGCGCCCCTGGAAGTCATCCGGCTACACCGATCCGCTCGCAACCTGGTACAGCGGCTCCAACGTCTACGATCCGATGTACTGGTACGGCAAGGCAGGCGCCTTCTGGTTCGAATATGAGAAGGTCATCGGGGGGCGCGAAGGCATGAAAGCCGTGCTTCAGCGGATGGACGATGAACCGTCCCGGCTGCCGCTCGATGCTCGCTGGTTCATGGACGCGGGCGAATATGCAAGCGGCTCAAACCTCGATGAGCTGTTCCTTACGTGGGTGTTCAATGCCGAGACGGCCCAGGCCACTGTCAAGGAGCGTCGCGCCGCGCACAACCTGGTGAGCGCCCTGGCCGCCCGGCAGGCCGGATTCGGGCTGAGCGGCTTCCCCACCGACCTGCACGCCAACCTCGACGCATGGGAATTCGGCGGCATCGCGGGGCAGGTCGAAAAGGTGCACGCCCTGCTGGATGCCCTTGCCACCGTGAGCGCGCTCTCGGCTGAAGCCGGGCTGCCGCCCTCCGGGGCTGTCGCCAAGGTGTGGCAAACCAGTAACATGGCCGGACTTGCCAGCATGATCGAAAACCAGCGCCAGGCAATTGTGGCCATTAGCGGGACAGCGAAAGAGCTCACGAACGAGCCGCCCAATAGCCCCTCGCTCGCACGGCTCGAAGAGGCCCGTGTGGCCTACGCCGCGGGCGACTTCACAGGCGCGAAGCGGCTGGCCTCGCTCGCCATCACCACCCTCACAGACAAGGGAACGGCAGAACAGCTCATCTCCCTGGCGAAGGAGAAGCAGGCTGCCTTCAAGCCGGGCGTGCTCGCGCGCATCGGGATGCTGTTTGAAGACCCCGCCGGGGACCTTGCCAAAGCTGAGGCTGCCCACGAGGCGGGCGACGCTGCAACCGCCCTGAAGTTCTCGAAGTTGGCCTACGACGGCTGGAACGAAGCGGACGCCCGCGGTCTCAAGCGGTTGGCCATCTTCTTTGGCCTCATGGGGGCGGCGTGCGTTGGCGTCTACTACCTGCTTGCGCGCGTGGATAGGGGGGGGCGCCGCGACGCAGGCAAAGGCTCCACTTCATCAGGACACTACATTCCCGAAGGCAGGAGCCGCTGGCGAGACTGGGAAAACACGCCCTAACCCGCTCAGCCCCAGATCGCCTTCAGCGCGAGGCGCGCTCCGACCAGCACAAGTGCCGCCGAGAGCGCCCGGACAATGATTCGCTGGTGGACCCTCTGGGCAAACCACGCCCCTGCCTGTGCGCCCGGCACAGCCCCGGCAGAAAGCAGCAGACCGTGCCCCAGCCATTCGTTCCAGCCCAGGGCGCCGGTGAGGAAGTGCACGCCGCTGCCTTCTGCCGCCATGAACATCAGGACGAATTGCGACGTGGCCGTGGCAACGTGGATTGGGAAGTGCAGGATCGTCGCCATCACGGGGACGTGGATGACCCCGCCGCCAATGCCCAGCAGGCTGCTCACAAAGCCAATCAGCGTGCTCAGAACAACACCCTTCCAGAGCTGAAATGAGTAGACAAACGTGTTGCCGCGCGCGTCGCGCAACATTCTGCGGACCACGCCGCGCCCGCTGACTGGCGAGCGGATCGCGGTCGCGCCCGCGCGTAGCGTGAGCCAGAGGCCCAGCGCCACGAGCACGGTGGCAAAGATTCCATCGAATGCCCGCCGCGGAATGTAAGCTACGACGATCGCCCCGGCGACTGCCCCGGGAAGTGTGGCCATCGCGAACCACGCCCCGCTCCGGTAGTCAATGCGGCGCTGCCGGGCGTAGGCAAGCGTGCCCGAGGCCGCGTTTGCGCAGACCACGAATAGCGACGTCGCGGTCACATCTTCTGCGCTGGCATCGGGGTAGACGAGGAGCAGGATGGGGACGAGGACGAAGCCGCCGCCGGCTCCCACCAGGGTGCCAAAGGCCCCGATGGCGGCGCCCAGCGGCAGCAACAGCAGGTCGATGGGCTCCAGGTGCTCCTCCGGGCGTTGAGTTGAGCCAGGCCCGCGCCCGGCGCATGGTTGTGCCGGCGCCTGCTAAACCGGGATGTCCGACTCCTCCCCGTAATCGGTCCGGCGCCTCACGAGCGACGAGCGATTGCGGATCCGGCTGACGGCCCCGGCAAACCGATCGGTGAAGTGGGCCATGCGCCGTTCCAGCGTTCCGCGGATCCACGAGTGCGTCGATCCGATTTCGCGGTAGCGGGAATAGCGCCTGTCGAGGAGCTTCTTCGTGCGAAGGCGCCGGAGGGGCACCAGGTTGCGCAGGATGCTCCTGCGCAACAGCCGGGCAGTCTCCGCGTGGTCTGTGTGTGCGCCTTCGCCGGGCTCGGACACGGTCGCATCGACTATCCCGAGCCTCATGCAGTCGTGGGAGGTGATCCTGAGGCGCTCGGCCGCTTCGCCCGCCCGATCAGCTTCCTGGAAGAGGATGGCGGCGGCGTCCTCCGGCCTGATCACCTCGTACACGGCGTTGTCGAGCATGAGCACGCGATCGGCCACAGCCATGGCCACCGCTCCTTCGGAGTTTCCCTCGCCGATAATCACAGCGATCGTCGGCGAAGGCGCTTCGAGCATCGCCGCCATGCATTCCGCTACCGCCTGACCGAGGCCTTCCATCTCACCTTCAAGGCTAGGGTCGGCGCCGGCGGTGTCGATGAGTGTCACGATCGGCAACCCGAACTTGCCGCCCAGGCTCATCGCTCGCCGCGCCTTCCGGAAACCGGCGGCCCGTATGAGGCCGCTCTTCTTGTCACCATCGTGGGGGCGCACCTGCCCGATCACGACCACCGGCTCCCCGCCAAGCGAGCCGATACCCGCCACAACCGCAGGGTCGTCGGCGCCGGCGCGGTCGCCACGGATCTCGATGAAGCTCGTTGTCATGTGGCCGATGAGGTCGATCGCTGTGGGGCGCAGGCGGTGCCGGGAGAGCTGCACCTGCTGCCAGGCAACCCGATCCGAGTGCGAGGCCGGTGTCGCCCGTTGCGGCTTCGAGGCGCTGAGGTGGTAGTCGTTGAGAAGCAGATCGAGCACGCTCGCAACGAAGTCCCGGAGCTGCGGCCGCGCGACCACGGCATCGACCAGGCCGTGCTTGAGGTGCCACTCACTGGTGTGCGCATCGCCCGGCATCTCAGCCCCCGCATGCTCCTGGAGCACGCGCATCGCGGCGTATCCCAGCAGCGCATTCGGCTCGGCGACGACAAAGTCGGCCAGGTTCACGAACCCCGTGTAGGCGGACCCTGTCGTGGGGTCCGTGAGCACGGCGATGTGCGCCAGCCCGGCCCGGTGGTGCCTGCGGGCGGCAGCCACCACGCGCGGAAGCTGCATTAGCGCGAGCAGCCCTTCCTGCATCCGCGTCCCGGATGTGGAGCAGATGGAGATCAAGGGCGCCCGCCGGTCCGCCGCCTTCTCGAATGCTCTCGCCAGGCGCTCCCCTGCGGCCACGCCGATGGAGCCCCCGAGGAACGAGAAGTCGAGGACGGCTAACACCACTTCGCGCCCGAGGATTGCGCCAGTGCCGGTCAGGGCAGCTTCGGCAAGGCCCGTCCGCCGTTGGGCGCTGATGACCCGGGACCGGTACGACTGCTTGCTCTGAAACGACAGCGGATCAAGGGCGGTGACGCCCCGGTCGTCCTCGTGGAAGCTTCCCGCGTCGAGCAGCGTCGCCAGGCGTTCGCGAGCGCTCAGGTGGAAGTGGAAGCCGCAGGAATGGCAAACGCGCAGCTGCTGGTACGAACGGGAGCCCTCCAGGTCGGCCTGGCAGGAGAGGCAACGCTCGTGCTCAGCGGGGAGCTCGGGCCCCTCAGCGGACTCCGCTCTTCGCAGCAGGTCTCGGATGGTCTTCACGGCTCGTAGTGTATCAATAGAGGCCGTCCTCCGCGGCTGAGGCGATAACTTTGCGCGATTCGCCTTCCTCCCGCGGGCCGACGATCCCCTCCTCCTCAAGGATGTCGATCAGCTTCGTCGCCTTCACGTAGCCAACGCGCAGACGGCGCTGGAAGAGCGAAGGCGAAACGTGCCGGTGCTGCAGGGCAAGCCCCCTCGCCCGCTCGACAATGGGGTCGCCTTCGTCCACCGCGAAGTCGCCATCGCCGTTGAGCTCCGTAAGCGCCTCTTCGAGCAGGCTGTCGGCCGTCTCGGGAGTAAGGCCGCGGAAGCGGTCGTCAGTCCAAAACTGCACGATCCGTTCGACCTCAGCATCGGAAACATAGACGCCCTGGAGCCGGATCGGCTTGGCGGCGTCAGTGGGCATGTAGAGCATGTCGCCGCGTCCGAGAAGCTTCTCGGCGCCGCCCATGTCGAGGATGGTGCGTGAATCGGTCATCGACGTTACCGCGAACGCGATGCGCGTGGGGAAGTTCGCCTTGATCAGGCCCGTTACCACATCGACCGAAGGGCGCTGGGTGGCGACGACAAGGTGAATCCCCGTCGCCCGTGCGAGCTGGGCCAGCCGGCAGATCAGCTTCTCCACCTCAAACGGGGCCGCCATCATCAGGTCGGCCAGTTCGTCGATGATCACGACCCAGTAGGGCAGCTTGTTGAGCACGCGCGGGTGACGGTTGTACGTCTCAATGTTCCGCACGGCTACGGCGGCGAACTTCTTGTAGCGGGACTCCATCTCGGAGACGACCGCCTGCAGTGCCCCCACCACCTTGTCGACATCGACGATCACTTCGCTGAAGGCGAGGTGTGGGATGCCCTTGTATGCGGTCAGCTCAACTCGCTTCGGGTCCACCATCACGAAACGGACGTCGGCCGGCGAAGCCTCCATCATGATGCCCGCGATGATCGAGTTCATGCAGACGCTCTTGCCGCTGCCCGTGGCCCCCGCGATGAGCAGGTGAGGCATCTTCGCCAGGTCTGCAACGATGGGCACTCCCGAGACACCCTTTCCGAGCGCCAGGGCGAGCTTCGTCTTCTTCGCAAGGTCGCGGAACTCCTTCGATTCCATCACGTTGCGCAGGGTGACGACGGTGGCGCTGTCGTTCGGCACCTCGATGCCCACTATCGCCCGGCCGGGGACGGGCGCCTCGATGCGGAGGCTCGGGGCGGCGAGAGCGAGCGCCAGGTCGTTTTGCAGGGCAGTGATCTTGTTGACCCGCACACGAGTCCGGCCCACTTCCACGCGCTCCGTCCGGTTCCGCCCGTCGGGCCCGAGCAGCGCGCGCCCGGTCTCGTCCTTTAGCGGGACGTCCTTGAAGCGAACCTCCCAGCCCGGCTCCACGCCGAATTGGGTGACCGTGGGACCTTCGTTTATCTCCACTACCGTCGCGTCGACCCCGAAGCTGGCGAGGGTGTCAACGATTAGCTGCGCCCGGGCGGCGTTGTCGTGCTTGCGGTTGGTGCTGATCTGGGGCGCATTGAGCAGCTCGAGCGCCGGCAGGTGCCATCCGCTCTGCTGGCCGATGCCCAGCGCGAGCTGTTGGGGCTCGCCGGCCAGGTTATCGTCGTCCGTGTCGCTTGCCGCAGCCGGGTCATCCTCCTCGTCCTCCAGGGGGACGGGGGCTGTCTGCGGCCGGAAGTGCGCGGCCGCCCCGCTGCCGATGGGCGACATCGGGCCGCCGGGATCGATCGAGGGGCGAATCTGGACCGGGTTCTCTTCGAACGTGGGCACGGGGCGCGGCTGAAGCCTCTCGCGCAGGGTCCCGCCGATCACCAGTTCGGCTTCGTCGCGACCGCGGCTACGGGGCCGCCTGAAGACGAAGGCGAAGAAGCGCCCGATACCGTGGGCCGCGCGGTGCGGCCAGCGGCGCTCCCAGACCAGTTCCACCCAACCCGGGGCGTTCCGCGCGAACGCGCGCGTAGCGCCGGGCGCGAGCAGTGCTGCGGCAAGAACGAGTGTGCTGAGCCACGCCAGCTTCCCCAGGAGCCCGGCAACCATGTACCGGCCGATATCTCCGCCCAGGGTGACTTCGCGGAAGTCCACCCCACCCAGCGTCCACTCCGCCCTGTTCAAGCCAAGAGCTCCCCACGTGAAAAGACCCAAACAGACCGAACCTGCCCCAAGCCGGGCAAACCGCTTCGGGTCATCGTAAGCGCGCCGCGAAATGGCCAGGCCGCCGAATACAGAGAGGGCCGCGAGAACGAACACCCCGAACCCAAACGTCTGCATCAGCCAGTCGCGCGTCTCCGCGGCGATAGCGGCGACGTCGACCACGAACGGGATAGCCGCCAGCGTGAGCGCGGCGATGGCCAGCCCGATGAACTCGGGGCGCAGGAACGAGGTAAATTTCCATCCGCCTTTACGCCGCCGTGTCCGGGGCGAGCGGGACGCGCGGGGGCGACTCCGTGTGTGTGCCGTCATGGCGCACCACTCCTTGCTTCCGCGGCCCGATCACCCCGCTTGCCGGGCCGGCACGTTCCGTGGCCTCTCGACTAGACCTCCACGGTCACCGTCAGCACCATCGGCCGGCGGCGAGTCTCATCGTACAGGAACTTGCTCAATGAGTCTTTGATCCGGGCGTTTATATCGCCGAACTCGGCGTAATGTGCCGCGCCTTCGAGTGAGCGCGCCACTATCTGCTTGCCTCGTTCCAGGACGTCTCCGCCTTCCTCCACGTCCACGAACCCGCGCGAGAGCAGCTCGGCAGGGCGCGTCAGGCGCCCGGTTTGCTTGTCCACAGCGACGATCACGACCACCACGCCGTCCGTCGAGAGATGAGCGCGGTCGCGCAGGATGTGCTGATCGACGTCGCCGATGCCCAACCCGTCGACGTAGACGTAGCTCGCCGAAACGCGGCCCGCCAATTGGGCCGCCTCTTCGTCGATCTCCAGCACGTCCCCGTCGGTCATCACGAATGCGTTCCCTCTGGGGACGCCGACCGATTCTGCGAGGCGGGCGTGCACCACCAGGTGCCGGTATTCCCCATGGATGGGCACGAAGTACTCCGGCTGCAGCAGCCCCTGCACGATCTTCAGCTCCTCGCGGCTGGCGTGCCCCCGCACATGGATGTTGGAGATGCGGTTGTAGAGCACTTCCGCTCCCAGCCGGAAAAGGTTATCCACGTTGCGGTAGACTGCCTGCTCGTTCCCCGGGATCGGCGTGGCCGAAAGAACGACCGTGTCCCCTTCGGAGATGGTGATGTAGCGGTGGTCGCCGTTGGCCATGCGCGTGAGGGCGCTGGTGGGCTCGCCCTGGCTGCCGGTGGTGATGACCACCAGTTTCGATGGTGGTGTGTTGCGCATCTCTTCGACGCCGACGATCACCCCATCAGGCGCATCGAGGTAGCCAAGCTGCCGGGCCATGGCGACGTTGTCGATCATAGAACGGCCGGTGACAAAGACCTTCCGGCCCGTGAACACCGCCCCGTCGATGACCTGCTGCACCCGCGAGATCAACGAAGCGAAGGTCGCCACGATGACCCGGCCGGGCGCGTTGACAAGGATGTTCCGGAGCGATTCGCCGACGAGCTGCTCGCTCGGTGTGTAGCCGTCGATCTCCGCATAGGTGGAGTCGGCCAGCAGCAGCAGGCACCCCTCTGCGCCTACCTGCCCGAGGCGAATGAGGTCGGTGTGCTGGTCCATCACCGGCGTGTGGTCGAGCTTGAAGTCGCCGGTATGCACCACGAGCCCCAACGGCGTACGGATGATCAGGCCGCAGGCATCGGGGATGGAGTGGGCGACGGTGAAGAACTCAACTTCGAACACGCCCGCCTGGATGAGCTCGCCCGGCTGGATGACGTTCAGTTCGGCGTTCTGCAGAAGCCGGTGCTCGTTGAGCTTCACCTTCACCAGGCCGTCCGTGAGCCGGGTGCTGTAGATGGGCGCATTGAATTCGCGCATGAAGTAGGGAAGCGCACCGACGTGGTCTTCGTGACCGTGCGTGAGGAAGATTGCGCGCAGCTTGCCGGGGTTTTCTCTCAGGTACGTGAAGTCCGGGATGACGAGGTCGACGCCGAGCATCTCCTCCTCGGGGAACATAAGTCCGACATCGATGGCGATGATGTCGTCGCCGAATTCCAGCAGCATCATGTTGCGGCCGATTTCGCCGAGTCCGCCGAGCGGGATCACCCGCAAAGGGGTCCGAGTCATGAGCAGGTCCTCTATTCAAACAGCCGCATCTGTGCGGCGGTGGCTTCCTGTGTCGTTGTTTGCCCGCTCGCGGGCGCGTCAGATTGTGTAGCCATTGTGGCGGGGTGTTGCCTTGCGCGGTCCAGCACCGCGGGGAGCAATTCGAAGTCATGGATGATGGTCGCGCGGAGCGCCTGCTGGTGAAGCGCGGCGGCCGGGTGGTACATGGGCGCCACCAGCCTCCCATCTCTCTCCACTACCTTGCCATGAATGCGGGATATGGACTGCCCTGGGAACCAGCGCGCCATCGAAAACCGCCCCAGGGTGACTATCAGCAAGGGGTCAATCAGCGCTATCTGCTCGTCGAGGTAGTCGCGGCACGCTTCAATCTCGCCGGGGAGCGGATCGCGGTTGTTGGGCGGGCGGCACTTCAGCACATTGCAGATGTAGACCCCGCTGCGCTGCAGCCCGGCGGCAGCCAGCAATTCCTCCAGGAACTGCCCCGCCTGCCCCACGAAGGGGCGCCCCTGGCGGTCTTCGTTCATGCCCGGCGCCTCGCCGATGAACATCACCTCGGAGTCAAGCGGCCCTTCCCCGGGCACGGCGTGGGCGCGCGTCCGCGCCAGCGGACAAAGGTCGCACTCGCGAATGCGCGCGTAGAGTGCGGCCGCAGTAGCTTCGCGGCCGCTCATTGGCGTGCCTCGGCCAATCCGGGCTGCAGGATGGGTGGCCGCCGCAGGACACGGGTCGCAGTCACCAGCATCTGTGTCCCCACTCCGACAAGGACGAGCGCGAAGATGCGCTGAAGCATCGCCCCGTCGAGCCGGTCCGCGATCATCGCCCCGGCGATGCCTGCCGGAACGGCTGCGGGCGTAATCCAGGCCGCCGCCTTCAGGTCGGCCGTGCCGTGGCGGTAGTGGGTGAAGCCGCCCACCATGGCGGTCACCACGATCACGTTGAGCGAGGCTGCCTGGGCATCGTGCTGCCCGACGCCAAGGAGAATCACGAGGCCCGGCACGAAGATCGCTCCGCCCCCGACGCCCAGCGCCCCCGCGGAGAGCCCGCCCGCAAGGCCAATGGCCGCGCCCAGCGCATGCTCCGTGGCCCCGGACGCGGAAAGCAGCGGGTCCGCGTCGTGGAAGAGGAGGAGGCGTGCACCTACCGCCAGCAGGAACAC
>CAYYYI010000003.1:0-10822 GCA_964475735.1 uncultured Anaerolineaceae bacterium | reverse complement strand
ATGCCGCCGGTCGCGGCCATGGAAGGGGGAGATGCTCGCCCCAGCCTCATGCCGCCGAGGCCTCCGCATCCGGGGGCGGCCCCTTCTTTGGCTGGACCAGCCACGACATGAGAATCCCAAGGAAGTAGAGGAACAAGAGCGGGCCCGCAACGAGGGACTGCGTCCACGGGTCCGGGGTTGGAGTAACGATGGCCGCGACGACGAACACGATGACGATGGCGTAGCGCCAGAACGCGAGCATCTGGCGCGCCCTCACCAGCCCGAGCCGCGCCGCAAGCATGAGGACCATGGGCAGCTGGAACGAGATCCCCACCCAGAAGATGATCCGGGTGGCGAAGTCGAGGTACTGCTTCGCGCCAATCTTTTCGTCGAACTGGTCGCCTCCAAAGTCGAGCAGGAACCCGAGCGAGGAGGGCAGGATTACCCAGTAGGCGAATGCCATGCCGGCCAGCAGAAAGAAGGCTGTGCCCAGGATCCCGGGGAGAAGGATCTTCTTCTCGCGGGGCGTCAGACCCGGCACCACGAACGCCAACAGCTCATAAACGAACACCGGCGAGGCGAGCAACAGTCCGCCGTAGAGACCGACCTTGAAGAAGACCCCGATCGTCTCGGTGGGAGAGAAGACGGTCAGCGTGAACTCGGGGTGGTCGGCGCGGGCCGGCGCGATCAGCCAGCCGATGATCGTGCGCCAGAAAGTGAAGCAGGCGACGGTCGTGATGATCAGGGCAAGGGCACTTACGAGAACACGGTTGCGGAGCTCCTTCAGGTGCTCCATCAAGGTCATTTCCGCTCCGCCGGTCGAAACCTCGACTGGCGCCAGGTGGGCTTGGGCTTCGGCTGTGGGTTCGGCGCTCATGATGGCCTAGAACACCAGCGGCGGGCCTTCAGGCTCGCCTGCAGGCGCTGGCGTCGGGGCCTCCGCCGCGGTGGTGGCGGCAGTAGGGTCGCCCGTTCCCATCACGTTGGAAGAGTCGATGGGCGGGAGCAGCGGCCCCGAGAGCGCTGGCGTGGCGCTCTGCAGCTCGGATTCGAACTTCGCCTGGCCTTCGCGCAATGTCGATTTCGTGGTTTCGATCTCGCCGCGAACGGTGCGGTATTGGGTCTCGAGGTAGTCGAACTCCTCGCTGAACTCGTCACGAACGGCACGCGCATAGCGCTGCATCTGCCGCACCGCGCGCCCAATCTGATACGCCATGGTGGGCAGCCGTTCGGGGCCAACGACCACGAGCAGGAGCACGAGCACGAGCAGGAGCTCCTGGTAGCCGATTCCGAGGAAGTTCAAATCTGTCGCCTCCGGGCGATGGAGAGACCCCGGGCCCGGGGCAGGCCCAGAGGCCTACTTGTCCTCGATGCCGTGGTCCTTCACATAGTCTACGGCGTCCTGCACGGTCACGATCTTCTCCGCATCCTCGTCGGAGATCTCGATCTCGACGCCGTCCTTGGAGAACTCCTCTTCAAGCGACATAATGAGCTCGACCAGGTCGAGCGAGTCCGCGTTGAGGTCGTCGACAAACGACGCGGTGAGGACGACTTCTTCTTCGTCGACGCCCAGTTGCTCCACGACAATTGCGCGGACCCGTTCGAAAACTGTGGCCACGGTTCTAGTTCTCCTGCTGTCTTGTGGTGGTTTGCGCCGCTGATGCTGGCGGCCCCCCGGCGGCTCTCTCCGCCTGGATTCTCGTACTTACTGTCCTCAACACGCCATGGACAAAGCCCGGTGAGCTTTCGCCGCCGTAGCGGTGCGCCAACTCCAGGGCCTCGTTCACAACGGCGGCGACCGGCGCCGAATTATCGGAAAGCAGTTCCCATATTGCAAGCCGCAGAATGTTGCGGTCAACGATGGCCATGGTCTCGACCGGGTACTGCGTCGCCGCCTCCCCGATGTGGCGGTCAAGTTCGCCAACCATGCGCAGCACACCACGGAGCACTCCCCGGCCGAAGCCCGACGGGCCCGGCCCCGCAATTTCGGGGTCCTCTTCCGCGACTTCCGACAGGCGGCGATTGTAGACCGCCTCGGGGTCGTGGTCTGATGTTTCGGACTCGTAGAGCGTCTCAAGTACCAGGAACCGGGCACGGCGCATGACGCTGTCGGTCATGCCATTACCATACCGCCGTCTACGTGGATGCACTGCCCGGTGATGTAGGATGCGCCGTCGCCCGCGAGGAAGGCGACGAGCGGTGCAACTTCGGCCGGTTCCGCGATGCGGCCGAGGGGGATCTGCCCCATGACCGCCTGTGCCTGGGCGTCCGTCATCGCTGCCGTGATGTCGGTGTTGATGAAGCCCGGCGCCACGGCGTTGACCGTGATTCCGCGCGAGGCCACTTCGCGGGCGACCGCGCGCGTGAACCCTATGAGCCCCGCCTTGGCCGCCGCGTAGTTCGCCTGGCCGGGGTTCCCCATGACGCCCACGACGCTGGTGATGTTGATGATCCGCCCGTTGTGGGCCCGCAGCATCGGGCGCAGGGCTGTCTTGGTGACGAGAAACGCGCCCCGCAGGTTCGTGGCCTGGACGGCATCCCAATCGTCCTCGCTCATGCGCATCAGGAGGCCGTCGCGCGTGATGCCCGCGTTGTTCACCAGGATGTCGAGGCCCCCGAAGTGGTCAACGGCGCCCTTCACGAGCGCGGCAGCCTCATCGGCGCGCGAAACGTCGCCGCCGATGGCGATGGCTTCGCCGCCAGCCGCGGTGATTTCTGCGACCACAGCCGTCGCGGCGCGCTCGCTGGCGTTGTAGTTCACGGCCACCCTCGCGCCCTGGCGCGCCAACTCGATCGCGATGGCGCGGCCTATCCCGCGCGAGCCGCCAGTGACCAGCGCGACGCGCCCGTCGAGGTTCCCCACCGTTCCCTCCTGGATGCTAAAGCTCGACGTGCACCGATGAGGCGTCGTTCACGTTGATGCAGTTCGACTTCCGCAGCATGCGCTTGATGATGGCAGTGAGCACGCGGCCCGGCCCAAATTCGATGAAGGTCTCGACGCCCTGGCTGCCCAGGAACTCCACGGTGCCGCTCCACTGCACGGGGCGGCACACCTGGTCCACCAACTCGTGCCTGATTGCGGTCTCGTCAGTGATTGGCGCTGCGGTGCAGTTCGCCACCACGGGCACCTGCGGGTCGAGGATCTCGGCCGTGGCGACGGGGTGCACCATCCCGTCGGCGGCGGGGCGCATGAGCGAACTGTGGAATGCCCCGCTCACGCTCAGCGGGATGACCTTCGCCGCGCCCCGCGCCTTCGCGTAGTCGAGTGCGCGCACTACCGCTTCGCGCCGTCCGCCTATCACGATCTGTCCCGGGGCGTTGATGTTGCAGATCTCGGCGCCGGCTTCGCGGCAAACCTCTTCGCAGTCAGAGATATCGAGGCCCAGGACGGCGGCCATGGTGCCCGGGTTGCGTTCGCCCGCGGTTTGCATGAGCTCTCCCCGGGTGCGCAGGAGGCGTATTGCTTCATCGAACGGCAATGCCCCCGCGGCGACCAGCGCCGAGTACTCGCCCAGCGAGTGCCCTGCCACGAAGGCCGGCTTCTCTCCCAGCTGAGGGGAGTGTTCCAGTGCGACGGCGAGGAGGGCGATGCTTGTCACGGCGATCGCGGGCTGGGCGTTGCGGGTCTGCTGCAGCTCCTGTTCAGGGCCTTCGAAGCAGACGCGGCTCAGGGCGAAGCCCAGGATCTCATCGGCCTGCTGGTAGATCTCGCGGGCCGTGGCGAACTGGTCGTATAGATCCTTGCCCATGCCGACGGCCTGCGCGCCCTGGCCGGGGAACACGAACGCGCGCTCGCGGTGCACAGGGTCGCGGAAGGCCATCGGCGCCGGCACCTGGCTGGCCGGAGGGTCTAGTTGTCGAGCTCGGGCGCCGGCAGGTTGATCGCCTCCCGGCCCCGGTAGGTGCCGCAAATCGGGCATGCGTGGTGAGCGAGCCGGGGGTTCTTGCAGCGTGGACAGTCGACCACGTGCGGCAGCTTCAGCGCGAGGTGGCTGCGCCGCTTTCCCTGGCGCGACTTCGGGTATTTCCGCTTGGGCAGCGGTGGCATATCCCATCTCCTTCAGTACGTTACCCATTGCGTGAACGCATCAGCTCTGCGAGGGCCCCCCAGCGGGGATCAGCCGGGGTGCGGTCGCATGTGCAGGTTGTGATGCTCAAGTCCTGGCCGCACACGGGACAGATGCCCGGGCAATCAGGACGGCAAAGCGGCTGCATCGCTGCAGCCATCTCGCTATATTGCCGCACCCCCTCCGTAATGTCGATCATGTGGTTCGTCTCGATGAGGAAGCTGTCCGCCTCGGCCTCGGTCCTGACGGGCGTGCCGGTAAGGACGTCCACCTGCTGGTAGTAGACCTCTTCGAAGCTGATGTGGCGGGGGTCTCCGAACGGCGCCAGGCACCGGCTGCAGGCGGCGTCGATCACCACATCGGCCTCGCATCGAACGAGAACGCCGGCAGGGGTCCGCATCAATTGGACGGACCCCCGGTGGACAGGCGGCTCGGGTTCAAGGTCATAGCGCCGGGTCGCGCCGACCGGTTCGCGCAATAGCTGGGAAACATTGAACTGCATTGGGGGAAAACCTCGCGCATGGAGGTGGTGCCAGTATAGCGCGGGCGCCCCGGGCTGCCCGCGGCATAAGAAGAGCCCCACTGTGACGATTTGGCGATTTCCCCTGCCGCGGCCGCCGCAGCCGTTTACGCGCCCTCGTGTGCCCGTTAGCCTTCGCGCTAGGGTTAGCCCCATGAGTCAGGTAGCTGAGCTTGTTGCACTTCAGGAGATAGACGGCGAGGCCGCGGCAGCGCGCGCCGCGCTGTCGGATGTCGAAAACCGCCTCCAGGGAGACGAGGAGCTGGATGAGGCGCGCCGCCAACTGATCGAAACAGACGCCGAGCGGAAGGCTGTCCTGGCCCAGCAGCGAAAGCTCGAGGACGAGGTTGAGCGCCTCAACAGCCGGATCGCGCCCGAAGAAAAGCGCCTCTATGACGGGTCCGTCAAGAACCCCAAGGAGCTCACCAGCATTCAACACGAGCTGGAGCTGTTGAAGGCCGCCCGCAGCCAGCAGGAGGACGCTTTGGTCGAGGTTCTCGACAAAGCCGAAACGGTTGAGCGGCAACGGTCCGAGCTGCAGAGCGAAGTTGCCCGGCTTGAGGCGCGCTGGTCGCGCATTCAGGAGGAGCTTCGCATCGAGGCTCGCCGGCTCGGGGACGCAATGGCTCGCATCGATCAGAGACGAGAGGCGCAGAAGGCGAAGATTCCGCCCCGTCTGCTCGCAACCTACGAAGATCTGAAGCGCCGGAAAGGGGGAACCGCGGTGGCGAGGATCCAGGGCAACACCTGCGCGGGCTGCAGGATCGGCATTCCCGATGCGGTCCGCTCGCGAGCGCTGGCCGGTGTGGCCCTCGCCCAGTGCCCGAGCTGCGAGCGCATCCTCCACCCGTGATTCAGCCGTGAAGGCGATCGGCTACTTCGTCGAAGGCGCGCGCCGCAACAAGGCCAAACGTCCGGTTGGCGACCAAAACCGGGCGTTCCTTGACTTCTGCACCGAGCATGGGTACGAGGTAGCGGCCACCTTCCTGGATACCGAAGACGAGCAGCCCGAAGAGAGCGGCTTCCGGCAGATGCTGCACTTCCTGCAGCGCGCCGACCGGGGCTTCACGGTGGTTGTTATCGATGGCCTTGGCACGCTCGGCCCCGACCTCGGCCGCGCCGCTCTCAAGTTGTTGACGATCGAGAACCTCGGGGTGCAGGTGCTCTCGGCGCACACCGGCCGTGAGGCGATTCGCGAGCTGGTGAGCACCTGGGCCGATCGTGGCGAAGGCACTCCCGTTTCGGAAAAGGTGCGCACGGCAATGCGCCGCAAGGCCGTGAAGGGCGAAGTGCTCGGGAGACCCCCCTACGGCTACCGTGTTGGCCCGCGCCGCCGTCTCGAACTCGTGCCTGAAGAGGCGATTGTGGTGCGCTACATCTTCCGCCTCTACCTGCAGGAAGGAATGGGAATCCGGAAAATCGCCGGGCAGCTCAACCAGGAGGCCATCCCCACGCGTCGCGGTGGTAAGTGGAGCATGGTCTCCATCCGTGACCTGCTCCGCAACCGCTCCTACCTGGGCACCTATACGCGCTTTGGCGTGAAGGTGCCCGGCAGCCACCCCGCCCTGGTCAGCCCCGACGACTTCCGGCTGGTTCAAGAGCGGCTTCAGTCGCGCCAGGCCACGGTTCGCGAACGCCAGGTAGTCCCGTTCCTGCTCAGCGGGCTCGTCTACTGCGCCCGCTGCGGCAGCAAGATGATCGGCGTCAGCCGCCGCCAGAAGTGGACCACGAAGGCGGGCGAAGAACGGTCGGCAGCCTACCGCTATTACCAGTGTGAGAGCCGAACTAACCAGAGCACCTGCGGCTACAACACCCAGCGGGCGCCAGTGCTCGAGGAGCGGGTGCGCACGATGCTGGCCGAGGATTCGCCCTCCGTCACACGCCTCCGCCGTGCGGGAAATGTCGACTCCTACCTCCTCGACGTCATTGCGCAGGGCGAGCGCATCGAGGGCCGCATGCGGCGCGTGCGCCGTCAACTGGAGGAACTGGTCGCCGATGCCGCCCATGGGCATATGACGGTGGAACGGATGAAGACCATCGGCGCTGACCTCGCCCGCGAGCAGCAGGAGCTTGAGGACGAGCTGGCGGACAACCGTTCTCGCCTCGCTGCGCACCAGACGGAGGCGGAGCGCCAGCGCCACATTGAGGATCTGCGCGCCCGGCTCGTACGCGAGTGGGAGACGCTTGAGTTCGATGCGCTCCAATCCGCTCTCCGCGAGGTCGTCGACCGCATCGAAGTGGACAGCGATGAGGCCTCGCTCTTCCTGCGCATGTAGTTTCTTCCGGTTGGCAGCGTGGGGACCGATGGGTACGCGAACGCTGGCCTTTCGGCGCTGTGCGGCCCGGGTTGCGGGTGGCACGCTGATTCTAGCCAGGTGTGGAGGTCTGCCAATGCTCCGGGGGTCGCTGGCAGCCGGGCGGCTCATCGCGATCGTTCCTCCTGTAACTCGCCGCGCGCGAATCTACCCGGCCATCGGAGGGCGCCGGTGAGCGCCCGATCGCACGCGAGCGCGGCTCTCACCGGCCGGCTCCCCATCATCAAGGCTCCCGCTGAGTGGGAAGTAGAGCCCAACCTCAGCGACTACGCCGCCACGCGAGTCTCCTTCACCTGGGAAGCCGCCCGGGCGGAGCTGGACGGCCTCCCGGGCGGGGCATTGAATATCGCCCACGAGGCCGTCGACCGGCACGTGAACCGGGGCAAGGGAGACACCGTCGCCATCCGCTGGCTCTCGCGCAGCGGCGAGCCCCGCAACATCACCTACGCGGAGCTTCAAAGCGAGGCGAACCGGTTTGCGAACCTGCTCGGCGAGCTTGGCGTCCGGCATGGCGAGCGGGTGTTCAGTCTCCTGGGCAGGATCCCCGAGCTCTACATCGCGGCGCTGGGCGCCTGGAAGTACGGCGCCGTCTTCTGCCCGCTCTTTTCGGCGTTTGGGCCCGAACCGGTGCGCCAGCGGCTGGAGATTGGCGATGGGCGCGTGCTCGTGACCACGTCCAGCCTCTATGAGCGCAAGGTCGCAGCAATCAGGGAGGGCCTGCCGGGCCTCGCCCACGTGCTCGTTCTGCGGCCCTCCGGGGACCCTCTTCCCGAAGGCACGCTCGACCTTCACGATCGGCTGGCGGGCGCGGCTGCGGCCTTCGAGACCGCTCAGACGGCGCCCGGGGACATGGCGATTCTTCATTTCACAAGCGGCACAACGGGCAAGCCCAAGGGCGCGGTGCACGTTCACGAAGCCGTCGTCGCCCACCATGTCACTGGCGCCTATGCCCTCGACTTCCACCCCGGCGACGTCTACTGGTGCACCGCCGATCCCGGCTGGGTGACGGGCACCTCCTACGGCATCATCTCGCCGCTCACGCACGGCCTCACCTGCATCGTCGATGAGGCGGAATTCGAAGCGGAACGGTGGTACCAGGTGCTCGAACGTGAGCGCGTGACGGTTTGGTACACCGCGCCGACGGCGATTCGCATGCTCATGCGCGCGGGCAACGAACTGGCCCGTGGCTACGATCTCTCGGGGCTGCGGTTCGTGGCCAGCGTGGGCGAGCCGCTGAACCCGGAGGCGGTCGTCTGGGGGCAGGAAGCTTTGGGGCTTCCCATCCATGACAACTGGTGGCAGACCGAGACCGGCGGGATCATGATCGCCAACTTCCGTTCGGTTGACATCCGGCCGGGGTCGATGGGGCTGCCCCTTCCGGGCGTGGAAGCCGCCATCGTGGCCCGAGAGGCGACAGGGGACCTCACCGTGGTCTCGGAGCCGGGCAGCGAAGGGGAACTCGCGCTCCGGCCAGGGTGGCCCTCAATGTTCCGCGGCTACCTTGGTGAAGAGGAGCGGTACCGCAAGTGCTTCGCCGGGGGCTGGTACCTCACCGGCGACCTCGCCCGGCGCGATGCCGATGGGTACTTCTGGTTCGTCGGGCGCGCCGATGACGTCATCAAGTCCTCCGGGCATCTCATCGGGCCTTTCGAGGTCGAGAGCGCGTTCTTGGAGCACCCTGCCGTGGCCGAAGCGGGCGTCATCGGCAAGCCCGACCCGGTGGCGGGCGAGATCGTGAAGGCGTTCGTTTCCCTCAAGCCCGGATTCGATGGCTCGGATGCGCTCCTGCGCGAGATCCTGGGCTTCGCGCGCAAGCGGCTCGGCGCCGTGGTCGCTCCGAAGGAGATTGCCTTCCTTCCTTCGTTGCCGCGGACGCGCAGTGGCAAGATAATGCGCCGCCTCCTCAAGGCCCGGGAGCTGGGCCTGCCCGAAGGCGATACCTCCACGCTGGAGCAGATCTGATGACGCGCAAGACCACGCCTCAACGCGACGAGCACTCCCTGGCGCTCCTGCGCGAGATGCTCAGAATCCGGCGCTTCGAGGAGAAGGCCGCCGAGCTATACAGCGAGGGCAAGATCCGCGGCTTCCTCCACCTCTACGTTGGCGAGGAGGCCGTAGCCGTGGGCGTGATGCAGGCTCTTCGCCCCGAAGACACCGTCGTTGCCACCTACCGCGAGCACGGCCATGCCATCGCGCGCGGCATCGGCATGGGGCCTGTGATGGCAGAGATGTTTGGGAAGGCCCAGGGCACGAGCCGCGGCCGGGGCGGCTCGATGCACATTTTCGACGCTGCCACGCGCTTTGTGGGCGGCAACGCGATTGTGGGCGGGGGGCTACCCCTGGCGGTTGGTTACGCCCTGGCCGGCCACCTGCGCGGCGACCAGCGCGTCACCTGCTGCTTCTTCGGCGAGGGCGCGGTCGCAGAAGGGGAGTTCCACGAGACGATGAACCTGGCCGCGCTGTGGAACCTGCCCGTCCTTTTCTGCTGCGAGAACAACCTGTACGCCATGGGCACCGCCCTGGCCCGGTCCGAGTCTGAGACGAACCTAGCCCTCAAGGCCGCGAGCTACCGCATGCCCTCCTGGCCCGTGGATGGCATGGACGTCGAGGCCGTCGAGGCTGCCGCGCGAACGGCCGTGGAGATTGTGCGAGGCGGTGGCGGGCCGGCCTTCCTCGAACTGCGGACCTACCGCTTCCGCCCGCACTCCATGTATGACCCCGAGCTCTATCGCCCGAAGGAAGAAGTCGCCGGATGGAAGGAGCGCGACCCGCTCACCACGCACGCGGCCCGGCTGGGCGAGCGCGGTGTGCTCACCGATGACGCACTCACGGCCATCGAGGCCGCCGTATCCGAGGAGATCGAAGCGGCCGTGGCTTTCGCCGAAGAGGGCACGCTCGAACCGATCGAGGAGCTGGAGCGGTTCGTGTACGCGGAGGGGGCGGGAGCATGAGCGGGGACATCGTTCGGACCACCTACCGCGAGGCCATGCGGTCTGCCATTCGCGAGGCGCTGCAGCGTGACAGCCGCGTCTTCCTCATGGGCGAGGACGTGGGCCGCTATGGCGGCTGCTACGCTGTCTCGCGCGGCCTGCTCGAAGAATTCGGCCCCGAACGGATTCGCGACACGCCCCTCTCCGAGTCCGCCTTCGTCGGGGCCGGAATCGGCGCGGCCATGAACGGCATGCGTCCCATCGTCGAAATCATGACCTGCAATTTCAGCCTCCTCGCCCTCGACCAGATCATGAACAACGCCGCCACCATCCTCCACATGTCGGGCGGGCAGTTCCCGGTGCCGCTGGTGATACGCATGGCGACCGGCGCCGGCCGGCAGGTCGCCGCCCAGCACTCCCACAGCCTCGAAGGGTGGTACGCCCACATCCCCGGTATCAAGGTGCTCACACCCGCGACCATCGAGGACGCCCGCGGTATGCTGTGGCCCGCCCTCGAAGATCCGAACCCGGTGCTCATCTTCGAGCATGCCCTGCTCTACAATGCCGAAGGCGAACTCCCGGCCGAACCTGCTCCTGTGGACATTGAGCGGGCAGCGGTTCGACGCGAGGGCGGGGACGTCTCGATCATTACCTATGGCGGTTCGTTGCCGAAGGCTCTCGCCGCGGCGGAAGAACTGGCGGCTGCGGGCATTGGCGCCGAGGTGGTGGATCTGCGCGTTCTCCGGCCGCTGGACACGGCGACAATTATCACCTCGGTGTCGAAGACTCACCGCGGCGTGATCGTCGACGAGGGCTGGCGCAGCGGCGGCATCTCCGCCGAAATCTCGGCGCGCATCATGGAAGGATGCTTCTACGATCTCGAAGCGCCGATCGCACGAGTCTGCACGGCCGAAGTCCCGGTTCCGTACGCGAAGCACATGGAGGAGGCGGCGCTTCCCCGGGTTGAGCAGATCGTGGCCGCGGCGCGCGAGGCGGTGAACCCCGGTGTCT
>CAYYYI010000002.1:47026-56701 GCA_964475735.1 uncultured Anaerolineaceae bacterium | reverse complement strand
CCCCCTGATGACGTGCTATGATGACGCCGTGAGGACCATCATCGACCTGCGCGACGACCAGTTGGCCGAACTGGATGCAATTACCGCCGAGGAACGCATATCGCGCGCAGAGGCGCTTCGCCGGGCTGTTGACGTGTACCTCCGCGAGCGGAAGCGCGACGCGGCCCGCAAGGCGTTCGGTTCCTGGCGGCACAAGAAGCTCGATGGTGTCGAGTACACGCGCGCCATCCGTGAGGAGTGGGACGAGCGTGAACGCGGTATTCGACAGCGACTTCCTGATTGACTACCTGGGCGGGCTGGAGCTGTCGCGAGACATCCCCGAAGCCTACGAGCGGTGGTTCATCTCCATCATCTCGTTCGTCGAAGTGCTCACCGGCGCCTCCTCACCGGCCGAAGACGCCTCGGCGCGAGCCGTCCTGGGCGGGTTCGAGATCGTTCCCGTGTCCCTGGAAATCGCGGAGCGGGCTATCAGTCTCCGCCGGGCGCGGCGCCGCCTGAAGACGCCCGACGCCCTGGTGTGGGCGACCGCGCAAGAACTCGATGACTGCGTCCTGGTCACGCGCAACACGCGGGACTTCCCGCCGGACGACCCGGATATCGCCGTTCCCTACCTGGTCTGAGGCCAACGGCCTGTCCGGACCAGCGGCCGGGACATATTCACCCGGCAGTTAACTTGGTCGTTTTCTCTCGGCAGCGACACACCTCGCGGGCTTCGGTTCGCCGGTAGGGGGCGGTGTGATAGGCTGCAAGGAGACCCGCGGGAACACCACCTGCGGGTTCTTTACCCCTTTCCCACGGACTGCACGATGACCAAAGTCGGCATCATGGAGACTGCCATCCGCGACGGCCACCAGTCGTTGCTGGCAACGCGGATGCGCACTGAAGACATGCTCCCCGCGCTGGAGCAGATGGACGAGATCGGCTACCACAGCATCGAATGCTGGGGCGGCGCCACCTTCGACACCGCCATGCGCTTTCTGAAGGAAGACCCCTGGGAGCGGCTGCGGGAGATTAAGAAGCGCCTGAAGAAGACCCCCACCCAGATGCTCCTTCGCGGCCAGAACGCGGTCGGCTACCGCCACTACGCCGACGACGTGGTGCGCGCCTTTTGTGAGCGGGCCGTCGAAAACGGCATGGACATCTTCCGCATCTTCGACGCCCTCAATGACACCCGGAACCTGGAGACTGCCTTCGACGCGGTGAAGCGCGCAGGCGGGCACATCCAGGGCACCATCTGCTACACGATTTCCCCGGTCCACACGGTCGACGCCTTCGCGAAGATGGCAGACGAGATGGTGAAGATGGGCGCGGATTCGCTCTGCGTGAAGGACATGGCCGGCTTGCTGAGCCCGATGAAGGCGAAGGCACTCGTGAGCCGGCTGAAGAAGGACCACCCGCAGATGCTCGTGCAGATGCACTGCCACGACACCTCGGGCTACTCCGAGATGGCCTACCTGATGGGCGTGCAGTCGGGTGCGGATGTCATCGACTGCGCGATCAGCAGCATGGCCGGGGGCACTTCTCAGCCCGCTACGGAGACGCTCGTGGCCGCGCTCGCGGAAGACCCGGACCACGCCACCGGGCTCGACCTCGAAAAGCTCGGCGAGCTTGCGGCCTACTTCCGTGAGGTGCGCAAGCGCTACTGGAAGTTCGAAAGCAACCTGCTTGGCGTCGACGCCGGCGTGCTTTCGCACCAGGTGCCCGGGGGGATGATCTCGAACCTGGTCGGCCAGATGCGTGACCAGGGACAGGAGGCGAAGCTGCCGCAAGTGCTCAAGGAAAATGCTGCCGTTCGCGCCGACCTGGGCTACCCGCCGCTGGTGACGCCGAGCTCGCAGATCGTGGGCACGCAGGCGGTGCTGAATGTGCTCACCGGCAAACGCTACGGCACCGTGACGCGGGAGACGAAGAACCTGGCCAAGGGGATGTACGGCCGCACCGCCACGCCCATCGCACCCGAGATCCTGAAAACGATCCTCGGAGAGGACAAGCCCATCGACCACCGCCCCGCGGACGACATCGAGCCGGAGATGGAGAAATCGAAGGCCGAAATCGGCGACCTGGCGGAGAACATCGACGACGTCCTGAGCTACGTGATGTTCCCGCAGCCGGCGAAAGAGTTCCTGCAGTGGCGCAAGGAGGGCGGCGGCCCCGAGCGCGAGCTGGTCGCAGCCGTCGTGGCGGCAATGGTAGTGCGCGAGAAGAGGGCCGCCGCACCAATCGTCGCGGCCGCGGCCGCCCCTGCGAACGGCACGGCGGAATCGTGGCGCAGCTTCGGCCGCATGCGGCAGATGCGCTAGGCGGAGAACGGAGAGCAACGATGGCGAAGGTGACGATCGGCGGCCGCACATACGATGTCGAGGTTCGCGGCGAAACCGTGGTGGTAGATGGCGCCGAATTCCCGGTGAAGGTGCGCGAAGAGGCCGCGCACACGACGGTAACGGCCGGAGGAGTGGCATATCGCGTGCAACTGCCGCCCGAAGGCGAACGCCAGAGCGGCATGGCCCTCAACGTGGACTACCGGCCCTTCACAATGGAGTGGGAAGGGCGTCTCGGCGGCGGCCCGGCCCCGCGTGAACCGAAGGCAGGCGCAGCTTCGGCGCCGGCGCCGAAGGCGGGCGTGAAGGGCGGAATCACCGCCCAGATCGCGGGACGGATCCTCAGCGTGCGCGTGAAGGCTGGCGATGCCGTGAAGCAGGGCGACGTCCTCCTCATCCTCGAAGCGATGAAGATGGAGAACGAGATCAAGGCCCCCGCCGACGGCAAGGTGAAGGAAGTGCTTGTGGCCGAGGGAACGCGCGTCACCGAGGGCGAGACGCTGGCGGTTCTCGAGTAGCCCGGTGTCCGTTCGACCCAATCCGGGGCCAAACGTAGAATTGCCTTCGACAACATCGGCCGGCCACGGCCGAGGAGCTAGCCTGTGACTCTCAAGTACCTTCGCGACCAGCGCCACAAGGAAACGGTCGCCGAGATCGCCCGGCAGAAATTCCCCTTCCCCAACGACGAGTACCCCCAGCTGGAAACGGTGATCAACGAGCCCGGCCCCAGCCTCTCCGTTGGGAAGAACGGCGGCGGCGAGGATCTCTTCCCGGATATCGTGGTCATTGAGCGCCCGGGCCAGTGGCTGCGGCTCATGGCGGAAGTCGAGACCGCCGACACCGTGAACGAAGAGAGCGCCCTCACCGAGTGGCTCCCGTATTCGAAGCAGGGCGATCTGCTGCTCTACGTGCCCGTTGGCTGCGTCAAAGAGGCCCGGCGGCTGTGCAAGAAGCACGGGGTGCGGGTCGCGGGCATTCGCACCTGGCGCTTCCGCCCCGTGTGGGGCCTCGAGGTCACCAACGCCTGACCGGGCCGAAGGCGGCCCTACCGCGGCGTTCCTGAACGTCTTCTTCGACGTCGATCACACGCTCGTCTTCAGCAACCAGCATGAGAGCTTTCTGCGGCCCGGTGCGCACGAGGTGATGGCCCGCCTCAAGGAAGCCGGGCATCGAGTGTACGTTTGGTCGGCCGGGGGCGCGGCTTATGTCGAGCGTGTCGTGGCCATCCATGGCCTGTCCCACTGGGTCGATGGGTGTTTCGGCAAGGACCCGCGCGTGGATCCGCAGCCCCACTTCATCATCGATGATGACTGGTACCTGGTGGAGAAGTACGGCGGCTGGCTGGTGAGCCAGTACCGGGCAGCGGACCCGGACGACCGCGAGCTGCACGCCGCGCTTGAACGCCTTGCGGAACTCGGCCACCTGTGAGGTGAGGGATGGAGCGGCGCCTCCTCGTGGAGCCCTTCTTTGGCGGTAGCCATCGCGCATTTGCCGAAGGGCTCGTGCACCACAGCCGGCACGATTTCGAGCTGCTGACACTCCCGGCTGCGGAATGGCGACGGCGAATGCGGCGAGGCGCACCGGAGCTCGCCGTGGAGGCGCAGACGCTCTCCGGGCCGTTCGATGCTCTGATTGCGTCGGACATGCTCGACCTGCCGGTCTTCCTCGCCCTTTCGCGGCCGCTGTTCGATGGCGTTCCGGCGCTGCTCTTCATGCACGAAAACCAGTTCACCTACCCGCGCCTGCGGGGGACGAAGTTCAATTCCTGGTTCGGGCAGGTCAACTTCCTCTCCGCGCTGGCGGCCGACGCGGTGGTCTTCAACAGCGAGTACCACCGGTCAGACTTTCTGTCGGCTCTGCACACGCTCGCGCGGCAACCGAACAACTGGCTCCACGAGCCCGGCATCGCGGAGATAGAGGCGAAAAGCGCGGTGCTGCCTGTCGGCGTCGAACTCGAGTGGCTTGACGAGCACCGCGCCACAAGGGACCCCGGGCTTCCGCCGCTCCTGCTCTGGAACCACCGCTGGGAGTTCGACAAGGCCCCCGAAGTGTTTGCGCGCGCCGTCCGGAAGATGGCTGAGGAGGGGCTCGATTTCCGCGTCGCCATCGCGGGCGAGCCCGGCGACAACCCTTCGCCGGCGCTGTTCGAACTGAGGGAGAGCCTTCCGGGCCTCATCGAACACTTCGGATTCGCCGCGAGCCGCGAGGAGTACGCCCGGCTGCTGTGGCGAAGCGACATCGTGGTATCGACCACACGGCACGAGTTCTTCGGCGTGGGGATGGTCGAGGCCCTCTATTGCGGCTGCCAGCCGGTGGCGCCGAAGCGCTACAACTACCCCGCGCTCGTACCAGCGCACCTGCACGAGCGATACCTGTACGACGATGAGGCCGGGCTGCTGGAGCGACTGCGACTGCTTATCAGGAACCCGCTGCCCCCGCCCGATGGACTGCGGGAATCAGCAAAGCGGTTCAGCTGGCAGAACGTCGCCGGCCGGTGGGACGAAGCCATCGCCAGGGTGACCAGAGTGGGACGTCATCGCTTCGGAAGCGCCTGATATGCCACCGGCGGCTCTCTCGCAACGACGACCCGTGAGTACAATGGCATATGCTCACCACGGTCCCGCTTGCCCCCAGGAGCATCGAGGAGTTCCGCGGCATCGTTCGCGACGAGGTGCTCGACGAGCTCGTGGCAGATTCGAAACCGCTGGCGGGTGCACGCGTGCTGCACGTCAACGCCACCGCCTACGGGGGCGGAGTCGCTGAGATCCTCTCCTGGCTGGTCCCGCTCAAGCGCGACCTTGGCTTCACTGTCGACTGGAAGGTGCTCACCGGCACGGACGCCTTCTTCACCGTCACGAAGGCAATGCACAACGCCCTCCAGGGGAAAGAACACCGCTGGACCGCTGATGAAGTCGCGACCTGGGTGGACCAGAACCGGCTCCACACGCGGGCGTGGGAAGCCTACGACTTCGTCGTCATCCACGACCCCCAGCCGGCCCCGATACTGGGGCTGTTGAAGGAAGCCGGCGAGGCCACCGGCCGCTGGCTATGGCGCTGCCACATCGACCTGACCGACGCCCAGCCCGAGGCATGGGACATCCTCAGGCCGTGGGTCGAGCCGTACGACGCCACTATCTGGACCATGCCCCAGTACGTGCGCGAGGGCGCTCCGACCAGCAGCCTCTTCATTGTCCCGCCTGCGATAGACCCGAACTCGCCAAAGAACTCGGACCTGCCACAGGAAGAGATAGACCGCGTACTCGCGCGGTTCGGGGTCGACCGCGCCCGGCCGATGATGCTGCAGGTGTCACGTTTCGACCCCTGGAAGGACCCGCTCGGTGTGATCGACGCCTACCGCGTTGCAAAGCGGACGCATCCCCAGCTCCAACTCGTGCTGGTCGGCTCCATGGCCGACGACGACCCGGAGGGCTGGGAATGGCTGGGACTGGTGAAAGGCCACGCGGGCGACGACCCGGACATCACCATCCTTTCGAACCTGGATGGCGTGGGCAACGTGGAAGTCAACGCGTTCCAGCGGGGCGCCACGGTGGTTGTGCAGAAGTCGGTCCGCGAAGGTTTCGGGCTCGTGGTGACCGAGGGCCTTTGGAAGGGTAAGCCCGTGGTTGGCGGCGACACCGGCGGCATCACTCTCCAGGTGCTGGACGGCGAGACCGGGTACCTGGTGCGAACGGTACGCGAGTGTGGCGAGCGCGTTGCCGAGTTGCTGGACGACGACGGGCTGCGCAACAGGATGGGACAAGCGGGCCGCGAGCACGTCCGCGAGCACTTCCTCCTGACGCGCTACCTCGGAGACTACGTGCGCATGATCCGGCACCTGGCGGGCATGTCCCCGGGTGCGAAGTAGGGCATGCTCCAGAGGCTGGAGGCCATTTTCGCCAGGATTCCCGGGCGGATCAGGGAACCGGTCACGGTGCTCATCACCACGGTGAGGCTCTACTCGCAGGACCACTGCGGGGTCTATGCGGCGGCAATCGCCTACTACGCCATCTTTTCGCTGGTGCCGCTGGCGCTGGTGGTCCTGGCGGTGCTCGGCCTGGTTGTGGAACAGGAGGACGTCGTGGACTTCGTATTCGATCAGATCCCGCTTGAGGAGACGGCCACCGTGCGCGCGGATGTGGAAAACATCGTCCGGCGGGCACAGCAGATCTCAGTGGCCAGCCTTTCATTTGGCTTTGCCGGCCTTCTCTGGTCAGCAAGCGGGATGTTTTCCGCTGTCAGAAGGGGACTCGATGCGACTGCCCACAGGCGTGAGGGGAGGCCCTTCTGGGCAAGCAAGTTGATCGACTTCGCCCTTATCCCCGCCCTCGGGCTGCTGATCCTGCTTTCGCTCAGCCTGACGGCAGCAATCAATGTGGCGATAGAGCGCACGGGCAACCTGGGCGTGGTCGATATCGATACCGGCCCGGCGGTTCGCATCGTCGCCTTCGCGCTCCCGGCAGCTGTCTCGCTGCTCCTCTTCTTCCTCCTCTACAGGCTGGTGCCGACTGTCCGGCCCCGAACGGGAGAGGCGCTCGCGGGCGCGCTATTTGCCACCGTGCTCTTTGAGGTGGCGAAGAACCTGATTGCGCTCTTCCTGGGGGCGGCCGCGTTCTCGCGCGATGCCACGGTGTACGCCGGAATTAGCTCTGCGCTCGCGTTCCTCTTCTGGATGTTCGTGAACGCGAGCATCCTGCTGCTGGGCTCCGAGTTCGGCCGCGCGCTGGCGCACCGGGACACCGGCCAGCCGGCGTTGGCCAGCCTGGCGGACAGCCCGGGCCTGCCAGAATGACTTCAGCGGCTTTTACAACAAAATAGTCGAAAAAGCTTGAGTAGCCCGCCGATCCCGCCTAGACTGGTGGCATGCAGGGCACCCGCGAGCGCATCCTCGAACACATCGTGAAGCACCGCGAAGCGCGCGTGGAGGAACTGGCCGATGCGCTGGGAATCACCGCCGCGGCGGTTCGGCGCCACCTGGACAACCTCCGCGCCGACGGCCTCGTTGATGTCCGGGCCGTAAAGCAGCCGACTGGCCGGCCTTACTACGCCTACCACCCCACCGAACGCGCAGCGGGCGTACTGCCTGCCGCCTACGCAGACCTGCTCGGGCGCATGCTCCGGAGTCTCGGCGAACGCGAGGACGTCATCAGCGCCGTCATGGCGAACGTGGCCGAGGCCCTGGCCGCGCGTCACCGTGGCGAGGTCTCGGGCGACCCCGCCATCGAAGTGCGGGCAGAGCAAGTCACCGACAGCCTGCGGCAGGAAGGCATCCTCGACCGGTGGCACATCGACGCCGAGGGTATCCACCTCCTGAACGATGCCTGCCCCTACAAGAAGGCGGCCGAGCTTTCGCCCCTTCCCTGCGAGACCGATCGCCAGGCGATCGAGCTTCTGCTCGGTCTCAACGTGGAGCAACTCAACCGCATCGTGGATGGCTCGCCTGTCTGCGAATACCTGGTCCGTGCCGTCCGCGGGCCGCAAGAACTCATCGAAGTGAGCTAGGAGACCCAATGAGCACGACCCCACTGCTGCAGATCACGGACCTCCGGGCGGGCATCGGCGACAAGGAGATCCTCACGGGGCTTTCGCTGACCATCAACCCGGGCGAAGTGCACGCCATTATGGGTCCGAACGGGTCGGGCAAGAGCACGCTTGCGAACGTGCTCATGGGGAACCCGGCCTATGCCGTCCACGGGGGTGAGGTGCTCTTCAAGGGAGAGCCAATCCTCGATCTCTCGCCCGACGAGCGTGCGCGCAGAGGGATCTTCCTTGCCTTCCAGTACCCCGTCGCAGTCCCCGGCGTGACGATGGTGAACTTCCTCCGGCAGGCGGTGAACGCCGTCCGGGGACGCGACCTGCCTATCCGCCAGTTCCGCGAGTTGCTGTTTGAGAAGATGGCGATGCTCAAGGTCGATCAGGAGTTCGCCCGCCGTTATGTGAACGATGGCTTCAGCGGCGGCGAAAAGAAGCGGGCAGAGATGCTCCAGCTCGCCATGCTCCAGCCTTCGCTCGCGGTGCTCGACGAGACTGACTCCGGCCTGGACATCGACGCCCTCCGAACGGTGGCCGAGGGCGTGAACGCGCTCCTGAGCCCGGAGATGGGCCTCCTCCTCATCACGCACTACCAGCGGCTGCTGAACTACATCAAGCCGCAGTTCGTCCACGTCCTCATCGATGGCCGGATTGTGCGGTCGGGCGGGCCCGACCTGGCCGAGGAGCTCGAAGTCACTGGCTACGACGAGCTTGAGACGGCCGCCGCTCGCTCATAGGGAGATTCGAAATGACTGCGAAGCCTGAACTGGTCCGCGACGAAGGCTACAAGTGGGGCTTCTTCGACGAAGAGGAAGCCCTGTTCAAGGCAAACAAGGGGCTCACGCCGGAGATTGTGAACACCATCTCCGACATCAAGGAAGAGCCCCAGTGGATGCGCGAGTTCCGCTTGCGGTCGCTCGAGATCTTTCGCCAAAAGCACGACCCGCCCTGGGCCGCGCCAGAGCTCAAGAACATCGATCTCGAGGACATCCACTACTACGTGCGGGCCACGGACCGGGATGAGCGCTCCTGGGACGACGTCCCGGAGTACATCCGCGACACCTTCGACAAGCTCGGCATCCCCGAGGCGGAGAAGAAGTACCTGGCCGGCGTCGGCGCCCAATACGACTCCGAGGTCGTTTACCACAACATCCGCGAGGATCTCGCGAAGCAGGGCGTCGTCTTCCTCGGCACCGACCAGGCCCTGAAAGAACACGAGGACATCTTCAAGGAGTACTTCGGTACCATTGTCCCGCCTGCCGACAACAAGTACGCCGCCCTCAACAGCGCCGTCTGGTCCGGCGGGTCGTTCATCTACGTGCCGAAGGGCGTGAAGGTCGACATCCCTCTGCAGGCCTACTTCCGCATCAACGCGAGGGACATGGGCCAGTTCGAGCGGACGCTCATCATCGCCGACGAAGGCAGCCAGGTTCACTACGTCGAGGGCTGTACGGCCCCGACCTACAGCTCCGACTCCCTGCATAGCGCCGTCGTGGAGATCATCGTCAAGAAGGGCGCGCGCGTGCGCTACTCGACCATCCAGAACTGGTCGAACAACGTCTACAACCTGGTGACCAAGCGCGCCGTGGCCTACGAGAACGCGGTCATGGAGTGGGTGGACGGGAACCTCGGTTCGAAGCTGACCATGAAGTACCCGAGCGTCTACCTCATGGAGCCCGGCGCCCACGGCGAGATCCTCTCCCTGGCGTTCGCGGGCAAGGGCCAGCACCAGGACGCGGGGGGGAAGATCGTGCACGCCGCTTCGAACACGACCTCCACGATCGTTTCGAAGTCGCTCAGCAAGGACGGCGGCCGTACCAGCTACCGG
>CAYYYI010000002.1:30974-47016 GCA_964475735.1 uncultured Anaerolineaceae bacterium | reverse complement strand
CTGCTGAAGGTGTACGACGGCTGCGAGAACGTGCGATCCACGGTCCGCTGCGACGCCCTCCTGCTCGACGAGACCTCGCGTTCAGACACGTACCCGACGATGGAGATCGACTCTCCGGACGTGCACATCCAGCACGAGGCTTACGTGTCGAAGCTGAGCGAGGATCAGCTCTTCTACCTCACCAGCCGCGGCCTCACCGAAGACGCGGCCGCGAAGATGATCGTCAACGGCTTCGTCGAGCCGATCGTCAAGGAGCTCCCCATGGAGTACGCCGTCGAGCTTAACCGGCTCATCGAGCTTCAAATGGAGGGTGCGATCGGCTAGGCCGGCCGCCCAGAGAAGGACAAGAAGCGATGAGTACTGCCGTCGAGAAGGCCAAGACCGGGCTCCTCACACCCGCCCTGAGCCGCGCCATTGGTGAGCAACTGGGTGACCCGGCGTGGCTGGCCGCGCTCCGGAAGCAAGGCGCGGACGCCGCCGAAACGCTCCCTCTGCCCTCCACCATGGAACGCCCCTGGAAGTACCTGGACGTCTCACGGCTCGACCTGGATCCCTATACGCCCGCGATAGCCGCCAACCGCCGACCGGGTTCGGACGAGGCGCACGCGCTCTACGGCATTGGAGCGGCAACTGCGGCGCTTCTCGTGCAAAACAACAGCGAGACCATCCTTACCCAGCAGGGCAAGAGCGTGGCTGTCTCCGACTTCGCGGCAGCGAACCCGGCGCAGGCGGCGCTAATTGAGATGCACCTCGCGACCGCGGCGCCGGTCTCGCGGAGCCGGTTCACGGCGCTCCATTACGCCTTCCTACGCGGCGGCGTGCTCGTCGACGTGCCCGCCGGGGCCGAGATCGCGGGCCAGGTGCGGATCGTCAGGGACTACGAGCAGGGCGGACAGTTCGCGGCGCCCCACACGCTCATCGTGACCGGCGCGAACTCGCGCGTGAGCGTGGTCGAGGACTGCCGCTCGGGCGAGGGCGAGATTCTCGCGGTGCCCGCCGTCGAAATCATCGCCGGACCGGGCTCGCACGTCACCTACACCGCCCTGCACCGCTGGGGCGCCGCCACGCGCGTGTTCGGCGAGCAGCGCGCCTTGCCGGGGCGAGATGCCTCGATCGTGGGCTTGAACGTGGCCATCGGCGGGCGCGTCGTTAGGGCGCACCTCGAGTCGACGCTTTCGGAGCAGGGCTCTTCGAGCGAACTCTTCGGGCTGGTCCTCGGCGACGGGCAGCAGCAGTTCGACTTCTACACGCTGCAGGACCACATCGGGCCGGACACGCGCAGCGACCTGCTGTTCAAGTCGGCCCTCAAGGGCAGCTCGCGCTCGGCCTACTATGGCGTCACGCGCGTGGGGCTGGGGGCGCGGAACGCCGACGCGAACCAGGAGAACCGGAACCTCCTGCTCAGCAAGAAGGCGCGCGCCGACAGCGACCCTGTGCTCGAAATCCTCACCAACAACGTCATCCGCGCCAGCCACGGTGCGACCGTGGGCCCCGTGAGCGAGGAGCAGATCTTCTACCTCCAGGCGCGTGGCATTCCCCGCCAGCAGGCCGAAGCACTGCTCGTGCGCGGCTTTCTCGGGCAGGTGCTCGACCGCATCCGCGACGAAGGCCTTCGCGACGAACTTGCCACCGTGATTGATGCGAAGCTGGAGGCGGGCACATGAGCTGGGTGCCGGTTACGCCCGCGGTTGATGTGGAGCCCGGCTGTGCGCGCGCCTTCGAGGTCGATGGCCTGCGCATCGCCGTTTGCAACGCCGGTGACGGCTTCTATGCCATCGACGATGAGTGCACGCACGATGGCGGCTCCCTCGACCAGGGGCTGCTCGACGGCCACCAGATCGAGTGCCCGCGCCACGGCGCCCGATTCGACATCACCACGGGAAAGGTGGTCCGGCTGCCCGCGGTCAGGCCGGTACGCACGTACCCCACGCGCGTTGTGGACGGCCATATTGAGGTCGACCTGAGTTGAGAGTCGCCGCTATCCGGTCGAGAACGGAAGCTGAGGAACCATGCTCGACGTAGAACGCATCCGCCAGGACTTCCCCATCCTTCAACAGCAGGTGAACGGGCGGACGCTCGTGTACCTGGACAACGCGGCAACCACGCAGAAGCCGCGGCAGGTGATCGACGCCATCGTCCGCTACTACGAGACGACGAACGCGAATATCCACCGGGGAATCCACACGCTCGCGGTGCAGGCTACAGAGCAGTACGAAGGCGTGCGCGCGAAGGTCGCCGCGCACATCGGCGCCGCCAACCCGGCCGATGTCGTCTTCACACGCAACACGACGGAATCCATCAACCTGGTTGCGCGCGCCTGGGGCGATGCGAATGTCGGCCCGGGCGACGAAGTGGTCCTTTCGGTGATGGAGCACCACTCGAACATCGTCCCGTGGCAGCAGCTGGCGAAACGCACGGGGGCGGTCCTCCGCTTCGTGGACATCAACGACGACGGCGAGCTCGACATGGATGAGTTGCGCGCCACCATCAGTTCCCGCACCAAGCTCGTTTCGATCGTCCACATGTCGAACGTCCTGGGCACAATCAACCCCGTGGCGGACATCGCCGAGATGGCCCACGCGGCCGGGGCGCTCACGCTAATAGACGGGGCCCAGAGCGCGCCCCACCTGCCGCTTGACGTGCGCGCACTGGGCTGCGACTTCTTCGCCTTCTCCGCCCACAAGATGCTGGGGCCCACCGGCGTAGGCGTCCTCTGGGCGCGGCCGGGGCTGCTCGAATCGATGGACCCATTCCTCGGCGGGGGAGAGATGATCTCTATCGTCAGGCAGGAGGAGTCGACGTGGGCGGAAGTGCCCCACAAGTTCGAAGCCGGGACGCCCAACATCGCGGACGTCATCGCTTTCGGCGCAGCGCTCGACTACCTCCAGGACGTAGGAATGCTGAACGTGCGCCGCCACGAGGCGCACCTCGCCGGCTACACCATCGACGCCCTCCGCTCGATTGAGGGGCTGAAGGTCCACGGACCGCTGGACCCCGCGCGGCGGGGCGGTGCTGTCAGCTTCTCTGTTCCGGGCGTGCACCCGCACGATGTGAGCACCATCGTGGATTCGTACGGCGTGGCCATCCGGGCCGGGCATCACTGCGCCCAGCTCTTGATGCGGCGGCTCAAGGTTCCGGCGACCAACCGGGCGAGCCTGTACATTTACAACCAGGAGAGCGAGATCGACGCCCTCGTCGACGCCCTCCACGAAGCAACCAGGATCTTCGCCAGTGCCGATTCCCGAACCGCAGTTCGATGACCTCTACCGCGAGCTGCTGCTCGACCACATGCGCCACCCGCGCAACCGTGGGTCGCTGGAGCACGCGACGCACCGGCTCGAAGGCGTGAACCCGGTCTGCGGCGACGAGGTGCACATCGATGTCGACATATCGGATTCGGAGATTCGCGATATCGCCTTCACCGGCCTGGGTTGCTCGATTAGCCAGTCGAGCGCATCGATGCTGACGGAGAACGTGAAGGGCCGGGCCGTCGCCGCCGTGGCTCAGATGCGCGACCACTTCCAGGCGATGCTGGTCGACGGCGCAGAGCCAGACCGCGACCTGGGCGATCTGGAAGCTTTCCAGGGCGTGGCCAGGTTCCCAGTGCGCGTCAAGTGCGCCATGTTGCCCTGGAAGGTGCTGGAAGAAGTCATTGAAGGGGCGCCGCCTGCCCCGTAAGGAGACTGATGATGAGTGAGACGACCGCCATTCCCACGCCGGAGCTGCTGATGGAGAAGCTCAGCGAGGTCATCGACCCCGAGCTCGGCCTGAGCATCGTCGACCTTGGCCTGATCTACGACGTCAGCTTCGACGACGGCGACGTGCTGGTGACCATGACCCTCACCAGCCCCGGCTGCCCGCTCGGCCCGGTGATCCGCGGCGAGGCCTACGCAAAGCTGAAGGAACTCCCCGGCGTGAAGGACGTCGACGTGCGCATCGTCTGGAGCCCCCCGTGGGATCCCCGAACCATGGCCAGCGAAGACGTGAAGATGTCGCTCGGGATCTGGTAACAGCCAGTCACACAAACCGGAGCATCAGTCCAAGCACCGTTGTCAGGGCCTCTTCCCAGCCCTCCGCGCCTTCCGGCACGGCATTCTCGTCTACTGTCTGCATGGGGAGACTCTGCGGCGGCTTGAGGCCGAAGGCGGCCGCAAGCTCGCCCACATCAAACCAGACACCCTTGCAGGCATCACAGGTATCTACGGTCACGCCCCTGAGGGAGCCCCGGGCCATCGCCACGCCGCAGGCCGGGCAGTTGAGGAGCGGGATGCCCTTCCCGCACTTCCGGCAGACGCCTTTCGCGTCCAGTCGCCCGAAACAGGTACGGCACCGGTCGGGGGCGGGATGCGCGTACAGCGCGTGATGTTCGTCGTAGGGATCGGCGATTCCGTGGGCGAGTGCGTCTCCCCTGGCCCAGAAACCGTAGCAGCGGGGGCAATAGAGCAACGGCTCCACTGAGGCCACTTCGTAGCGCCGGAAGACTTCGAGGATGCGCGGCGCCCCGCAATAAGGGCAGATCAGGAGCGTGCGCTCGGCGGGCGGCGGCGAAATCGTTATCGCGAGCGGCGCCCCATCCGGCGATTCCCAATCTTCGCCGCGGGCGACGCGCTCGCGCGCCTGTGCCACCCACTCCTGGTCGGTCATCCCCATGATCGGATAATCGGCGCACCCGGGCGCAATCCCAAGGCGCGGTCCACCTTCACCGGGGCTGCGTGTAGACTTGGGTGGAATGAGCTGCGAGGAAGACACCGCAGAACTGCTCCGCCAGGCCGGACACAAGCTCACGCCCCAGCGTCTCCTCATCCTTCGCGCCCTCAGGCACGCGGAGGGACACGTGAGCGCAACGCAAATCGCGGACGAGGTCCGCGAGCAGTACCCGTTCGTCGACGTGAGCACGGTCTACCGCACTCTCGACGTCCTCAAGCGCATGCGCCTGATTACCGAGACCGACATGGGCGCCAGTGACGCGGTCTTTGAATGGGCCGCCCCACGGCCGCACCACCACCTCATCTGTTCCGCCTGCGGAGACGTCGCCGAGCTCGGGCACGCCTACCTCGAGGGACTTGCCGAGAAGATCCGGGCCGGCTTCGGGTTTGCGCCCGATCTCCACCACTTCGCCATATTCGGCCTCTGCAGGGAATGCCGGGCCGTGGAATTGGCCGATGACGACACGCCGTGAGCTGGTGAGCGCCCTGCAGAAGGTGGCCGGTCGCGAGAACGTGCTCTGGCGGCATGAAGACCTGCTTGTCTACGAGTTCGACGGGACAGTCGAGACACAGATGCCGCATGCCGTCGCCTTCCCCGCAGACACCGAAGAGACCGCCGGGCTGGTCCGCGTGTGCAACCGCTTCGGAGTGCCTGTGACGCCCCGCGGCGCCGGGACCGGCCTGAGCGGCGGAGCGGTGCCAACGCGCAGGGGCGTCGTCATCGCAACAACCAGAATGCGCGAGATCCACGAGCTGGACCCTGTGAACCAGATCGCGGTCGTTGGGCCGGGGCTGCCAAACATCCAGCTCTCCGAGGCGGCGGCCGAACACGGCCTCTTCTACGCGCCTGACCCGAGTTCGCAGAAGGCCTGCACCATCGGTGGCAATGTCGCCGAGAACGCGGGAGGGCCGCACTGCCTGGCCCTGGGCGTGACCCAGAACCATGTGCTCGGGCTCGAAGTGGTCACCGCCGCCGGCGAGGTGGCCTGGCTCGGGGGACGTGTCGCTGAGACGCCCGGTTACGACCTGCGCGGGGCGTTCACCGGCTCTGAGGGAACGCTGGGGATCGCCACCCGGGTCGTGGTCCGCCTGCTCCCGCTCCCGGCTTCGGTCGTCACCCTGCTGGCCATTTTCGACAGCGTTGAGCAGGCGAGCGATACGGTGAGTGCCATCATTGGCGCGGGCATGGTCCCGGCGGCACTGGAGATGATGGACAGGCTCACAATCCAGGCAGCGGAAGCGGGGCTGAAGTGCGGCTACCCGTCCGGGGCAGGTGCGATCCTGCTCATCGAGGTGGATGGCATCGCCGAAGTTGCCGATGACCAGGCGGAGCGAGCAAGGGCAGCCTGCTTCGCTCGCGGCGCGATCGAGGTTCGGGTCGCCCACGACCCTGCTGAGCGGGCCGCCCTGTGGCGGGGCAGGAAGCACGCCATCGGCGCGCTCGGCCACATCGCGCCCAACTACTACATCCTCGACGGTGTCGTCCCGCGGTCGCGGCTGGTCGAGGTGATGGCGCGGGTCGGGGCGATCGGCGCTGAACACGGCCTCGCGATCGCCAACGTCTTCCATGCGGGAGACGGCAACCTGCACCCCTGCATCCTCTTCGACAGCCGCGAGGCGGGGGCCACGGAGCGCGTGCTGACGGCGGGCGCCGCTATCATGCGCGCCTGCGTGGATGCCGGTGGCGCCCTCACCGGAGAGCACGGAGTCGGCTACGAAAAGCAACGCTACATGAGCTGGCTCTACAGCGAGGCCGACCTCGAGAACATGGGCCGCCTGCGCGGCATCTTCGGGAACACGGGCAACTTCAACCCCTGCAAGGTACTTCCTTCAGGCGCGGGCTGCGGCGAGATGGCGCTCCAGGAGGCCGCGTTGCGCGCCGCCGGGCCAGATGCATATGTCTGACCAGGAGAGCATCGCACCGGCAACCGTGGCCGGGAGAGAGGCCGCCGCCGTCCTGGCCCCGGGGTCCATCGGCGAGCTCGCTGACGCGCTCCGGGACTCCGCATTCGACACGCTTGTTCCGGTAGGCGGCGGGACAAGGATCGAGATCGGCAATCCCCCGGCGGGGCGCTTTGCCGTGGTGGACCTTCGCAAGGCGCTCCGCGGTGAGATCCGCCACCGGAAGGATGACCTTACGGTATCCGCCGGAACCGCTACGACTCTGGCGGAGATTGACGACGTGCTGGCGCCCACCGGACAGCGCCTGCCGTTGGACCCGCCCGTGCCGGGCCGCGCGACCGTCGGCGGGGCCCTGGCTGTTGGTTCCGCCGGGCCGCTGCAGACGCGCTTCGGGCTGCCGCGCGACCTGCTCCTGGGAATGACCGTGCTCCGCGGTGACGGTGTGCTCGTGAAGGCCGGCGGGCAGGTGGTGAAGAATGTGACCGGCTACGACCTGATGCGGTTGATGTGCGGCTCCCTCGGCACGCTGGGCATCCTGGCGGAGGTGACGCTGCGAGTCGTCCCGCGCGTGGAGACGGCCGATGTGGCGGTCGAAGCGGAGAGCGCCTCTGCGGCCTTTGAGTTTGCCCGCCGTCTGCAACTTGCAGACGTCCGGCCGGAGGTCGTGGAGTTCGAGCTGGTGGAAAGCGGCTGGCTGGGGCTCGTCCGCGTCGTAGCGGAAGCGATCCCGGCGGTGCCCTCGCTCCTCCACCACCGCGGACTCGCGCCGGAGAAGGGTCTCTACGAGTCCTTTCGCGACGCTGGCACGGGACCGGGCGAGGTTCTCGCGCTCCGGGTGAACACGGTCCCGGCCCGTATCCCGGCCGCGGCGCGCGCCCTGGCCGAGATGAAACCCACAACGCTGATCATGCGCCCGCTGGCCGGGAACTTCTGCGCTGTTTGGACAGCGGGCGGTATGCAGCCCCTGCGCGCGTTCCTGCCCGCGCTGCAGCGGCTGCGGGCCCTGGTCCGCCCGGATGGCGGAACCGCCGTAGTGGAGCGGATGCCCGATAGCTTCCGCGCCGGCGCCGACGCCTGGGGCGACCCGCCGGCTGCCCTCGACTTGATGCGCGCGACGAAGGCCGCCTATGACCCCGGAGGCAGGCTGAACAGGGGGCGCTTCGTTGGCGGAATCTAGAGGGAACTGGCCGCGCGCAACCGATGTCCCATCCATGGAGGGGCTTTCGCGCTGCGTTCACTGCGGGCTGTGCGTCACAAGCTGCCCGACGTACATGGTCACCGGCCTCGAAACGGAGTCCCCGCGGGGGCGCATCTACCTGGCCCGCGCTGTGTCGGAGGGACGGCTGACCATCACACCGGCCATTCAGGCGCACTGGGACCTCTGCCTCCAGTGCCGGGCGTGCGAGGCCGTCTGCCCGAGCTCAGTCCCCTATGGCCAGATAATCGAGAAAGTGCGAGCGCAAACGGCAGCCGGGGGCCCTTCGGGCCGGCGCGGACGCACCGTCCGGAAGGTGCTTCTGCGCCACGTCGTCGCGCGCCCGCGGATCCTGGCGGTGGCGCTTGCCCCGGTCCGCCTGTACGCCGGGCTTCCCGGCAGAGGCCTCCTGCGGCGACTCAGGCTGTTCCGGTTGCTGGCACGCTTCGGACAGGCGGAAGCTCAGCTACCGGCGCGGACGGGGAGACCGTTCCGCGCGGGCGACGCGCTAGAAGAGCCCGCGAGCGTCCGCGGGGAAGCGCTCCTCTTCACCGGCTGCGTGATGAGTGAATTGTTCGGAGACGTTCACCGGGCAACGGGGCGTGTATTGGCGCGGCACGGGATCGCCGCGCGGGCGCCGAAGGGGCAAGTCTGCTGCGGCGCCCTGCACGCCCACGACGGAGACGCCGGCTTCGCGCGAAAGCTGGCCAGAAAGAACATCGAGCGCTTCGAGCGTGAGCCGGACGCGCCCATCGTGGTGAATTCCGCAGGCTGTGGCGCGGCCATGAAGGAGTACGGCGAACTGCTCGCCGACGATCCGAAGTTCGCCGGGCGCGCAAGTCGCTTTGCGGACCGCGTGAAGGACCTGACGGAGTTCCTGGCCACGCTCGGGGGCGAAGTGCCCGGGAGCTTTGCCGCAAGAGTCACCTACCAGGACCCGTGCCACCTGGCCCACGTTCAGCGCATCACGGACGAGCCCCGGCGGTTGTTACGCGCAGTCGACGGCTGCGAGCTGGTGGAAACGCCGGGAGCAGACACGTGCTGCGGCGCGGCCGGAATCTACGGCCTTGCGCAGCCCGGCATGTCCGCCGCGCTTCGCTCCCGCAAGGCGGGCGAACTGCGCGCAGCCTCGCCCGATGTGGTCGTCACGGGCAACCCGGGGTGCCAGCTCCAGTTCGAAGCGGCAGTGCGCGAAGCGGGGCTTCCTGCCCGCGTGATGCACATCGCCGAACTACTCGACGAGGCGTACCAGCGGGCAGCGGAGACCGCTTCGCCCGAAAGTTAGAACCCGGCGCGCCCGCCGCGGCCGCGAAGCCGCGGGTCGAGAACGTCGCGCAGCGCATCGCCCGCAAGGTTGAAGCCGAGCACAGAGACCATGATCGCGCCGCCCGAGAACAGCGACATCATCGGCTTGGCGGGCAAGAGCTGGCGGCCATCGTTCACCATCTTCCCCCACGAAATCGCGGTGGGGTCGCCGAAGCCGATGAAGTTGAGGCTTGCTTCGGCGAGGATGTAGGACCCGATGGAGATGGTGAAGATGACGATCGTGGGCGCCATGATGTTGGGCAGGATGTGCCTGACCATGATGCGCAGGTCCGTCGCCCCGACAACCTGGGCAGCAGTAACGTAGACCTCCTGGCGCGCGCTCAGGACCGCGCTTCGCACCACGCGAATGACGGACGATATCCCCACGATGCCCAGGGCGATGGTGATCCAGTACTTATCCGGGTTGTCCACAACCTGCACGATAAGGAGCAGGAGTATGAGCGCGGGGAAGGCCATCAGGGCGTCGGTGACGCGCTGGATCACCAGGTCGACGACGCCACCGAAGTAGGCGCTCACGGTTCCGAACACCAGGCCGGAGCACACGGCAATTAGCGCTGCGCCGATACCCACCAGCAGAGAAAGCCTTGCCCCCCAGACGATGCGTGACCAGAGGTCGCGGCCCGCCCGGTCAGTGCCAAGCCAGTGCGCCGAGGAAGGGTCCTGTGGCTCTATGACACCCGTGTCCTGGAACACCTCGGGTGGGTACTTGAGCCGGATTGCCGGGTCTTCCAGCGCCTTGGCCGCAATCTCGGGGTCATAGGCGGGGTTGCCAGCTTTGAAGACATCGTCCGGGTCGTAGCGCTGGATCTGGGGCGCAAGTATGGCCACGAGGACGATGCCAACGATGAGGAACACCCCAAAACCGCCAAGCGGCTTGTGGATGATGAAACGCCAAAGATTGACGCCGAAACGGACGGGCGCAGGGCGGTCGCTCAGGCTTCGGCTCACCGCTCCGTAGTCGATTGCCGCTTGCTGTGCCATGTCGATCTCCCTACGAGAACCGGATGCGGGGGTCGAGCCAGCCGTAGAGGACATCGACGCCAAGGTTGACGAAGACCACAAACGTGGCAAGCACAAGCACGAAGGACTGCACCACCGGCACGTCGCGCTGGGTGATGGCGGCCAGCATCCGGTTGCCTATTCCGGGGATGTTGAACAGGAACTCAAAGACGACGTTCCCGCTCAACAGCGTGGCGACTGTCAGGCCGATGACCGTCAGGACAGGGATCATGGCGTTCTTCATCGCGTGGCGAACGATAATCACGCGTTCACGAAGCCCCTTGGACCAGGCCGTGCGGATGTAGTCCTGCCTGAGCACTTCAAGCATCTGGGAGCGAAGGAGGCGCATCACGCCGGCCCCCGAGGCTATGCCGCCGGCCACCGCCGGCAGCACGAAGAGCTTGAGACTACGCCCCGGATCCTCCCAGAGCAGGGGGTGATTCACCAGGTCGATCGTCCATAACTTGTAGCGCACCACGCCTAACAAGAGCACCGTGGCGACCCAGAAACTGGGCGCGGCCACCGCGCCGATGGCGAACAGGCGCAGCACGTAGTCGATCCAGGAGTCCTGGCGGATGGCTGAGATGATGCCGATGGGGATGCTTGTGGAAAGAGCGACGACAAGCGTCATCAGAGAGAGCTGGAGTGTGTACGGTAGACCTCGCCGGAACCCGGTGAGCGCAGGCTCCCTGGTGCGGTAGGAGACGCCGAAGTCCCCGCGCGCAAGGTCCGCCATGTAGTCGATGTATCGCGGCACGAGCGGCTTGTCGATGCCCAGTTCCTGCCGGATCTTCTTGATCTGCGCGGCGCGGGTCTCTTCCGTCTCCGAGGGAACGTTGTTGGAGATCTGGCGAGCGACGTAGTCGCCCGGCAGCACGTTGACGGCGAAGAAGACCAGCGTGGCGATGAGCCAGATGACGGGTATGTTGATCAACACCCGCCGGATGACATAGTTCCCCACTTCGGCGGCATCCCCCTGTGATTGCGGCATTAAGGCGGGCGCGAACTGTTCCCCCCTCGCACCCGCCTTCTGCGTGGAGCGAACTATACGATGCCCGCGTCGCCCGGACGACCCTGATACGTTGGGTCGTCCGGGTCGATCCAGCGTTGACGACGAGGCGAGCCGTGCTGAACGGCGCACCCTCCGAGCCGTGCAATTGGGCTCGTGCTCCTCACCGTCGTCGTCATTGTCCCCACAGCCGGCAAGGCCGAAGGCCGCTGCCCCTGCGCCTGCCAGGGCCGCTCCTCCCACGAAGCGGCGGCGCGACAGGCGGTTGAGGCACGGGCCGCCCGGGCCCGGTCAACCGCCAGCGCCGGCGGCGTTCAGGAACGTCCGGGCATCGAGGTGCTGGTCCCAGAATGGCGAGGGGGCCGGCCGGTTCCCCAGGCGGGGACTTCGGAAGAGCTCCGAGCGCTGCACGACCCAGTCGATGATGCCGCCGCCGCCTGATTCCAGGAGACTGGTCTGCACACCGGCCACCAACGTCCGGCGAGCGGCCTTATCGAACTCCGCCCCGAGCCTGTCGAGCAGGCTGTCGATGGCATCGTCGCGGAAGCCCGCAGCGGATGCTCCGCCAGAACCGGAGCGATAGTTCTCGATCAGGAAGCGCCCGGGATCGGGGCCCGGGAAGTGCGGCCCCCAGCCGAACCAGAACGCGGCGTTCCCGCTGCCGTACCGGCCCTCGGACGCCTTCCGCGCGATGTTCACGTAGGACTCCACGGCCGGGCGGAACTGGTTCCCGCCCAGCGCCTCGTTCAGCATTCCAATCACCACCGAGCTTGCGCTGTACAGGGGGTCGAAGATGCTCGGGAAGTCGACGGTCACCGTACCCAGAGCGGGCCCGCCTGCGGCCTGCCACAGCGCCCGGGCGTCACGGACATCGTCCTCTGCCCGCTGTCGGTGGCCGGGGAAGCGGGCAAGTGCGGTCTCAGGCAGAGCGAACGACGGCAGCGCCGGGGCGATCGGCCCCGAAGGGGCTGCCCGCCCGGCGAAAAGACGCCGGACAATCTCGGCGCGGTTGAGGGCCGCACTCAGCGCCCTGCGCAGGTTCACGTTGTTCCACGGCGGAGCGCCCACGAAGAGACTCGAAATGATGGGGCTGTCCTCGAAGCGGGCCAGCTCGGTCGCGCCGCCAGCCTCGGAGCGCAGCAGGGCCGCATCGCGCCGATCGCGGGTGAGCGCTTCGCCGATTTCGCCCGCCAGGAAACGGCCGGCGGCGCCAAATGGTTGGCTCACTTCCAGACCGCCGAGCAACGGCGGCGCATGGCTGTTTCTGTGCGCCTCGAAGCGGAGCGCGCCGTTCTCAGTGAATCCCTGGAAGATGAACGGGCCGGTCCCAACAACCGTCTGGGGCTCGATCTTGTGCCAGCGCCCGGCGAAGGCCTCGATCGCCCCGGGCGCCTGCACGAGCGCAAAGCGTCCGGCGAGCGTCTGGAGCAGAAAGGGATCAGGGCGGGACGTCTTGATCACGACCTCGCCTGTCCCGGGCGCGGTGACGCTGGCGATGGTGGAGTACTCCCAGGCTCGTTGCGAAAGAGGCAGCCCGCCGCTCTGCGCGAGTTGCCGCGCGCGCTCGATGTGAGCGACACAGTCCGCCGCCGTAAGGGGGCGGCCATCCAGGGGGGCTTGGCCGTGCCAGCGCACGCCGGGCCGGATGTGGAGAATCAGCGTGGTCGCGTCTGGCTGCTCCCAGCGCGCGGCGATGTCGCCCCCCAGCGACGGCGCGGCGAAGTCGGTCCACTGCAGCAGGCGCGAATGCGTGCGGCCCAGGACCTCCACCACGGAGGGCTCGCCGGTGAGCTGCGAATCAAACGTGTCGAAGTCGAAGCCCGACGGAGCCGCCAGCCGGACGTCACCACCTCTGAAAGGCGCCGGGGTGGACGTTGCGGTCACGGTTGGCAGCAGCGTGGGCGACTCACTCGGCGCCGGGGCGACCTTGTTCGGACCTTCGCCACGGCTGGTGAGCCCAATAACGGCCGCCCCCGCGCCGGCTGCGCCAAGGACAGCGGCCCCGGCGATCAGGCGGCGGCGCGAGAGGCGCTTCATGCCCCGGCAGGAGCGTGCGTGTGATCTTCCGCCAGGCGCGCAGCGTCGGGGCTCAGGCAACACTCGAGCGCTTCATGCAGTGCCTGCGTCTCGGGCTGCAGCGTGACGTGCCCGACGCCAAAGCGATCGCGGAAGAGCGTGGCAAGGTCGGTGAGCACGTGCTCGGTGCAGGTCACGTCCTCAAGTTCGACATGGGCGCTGAGGGCCGGGAAGGCCGGCGCGATCGACCATACGTGAACGTCGTGGAGGTCAATGACACCCCGCACCTCGCGAGCGGCGTCGGCGAGCGCCAGCGGATCGAGCCCCCGGGGCGCGCTTTCGAGGAGGATGTCGGCAGCCTGCCGGAGCAGGTGCACGGCGCGCGGGATGATGAAGGCGGCAATCGCCAGGGCCACCACGGCGTCGATACCGCTCCACGCCCCAAGAGCGATGGCAATGGCGGATCCGATGACCCCGATGGAACCGAGCGCGTCGGCCAGGGCTTCGAACATGGCCGCCCGGGCGTTCAGGCTCGCCTGGGCGTGTCCGTGAAGAACGCGGACCACCAGCAGATTGATGGCGAGGCCGGCGACGCCCACTCCGATGACCGGGCCAGTTTCGATGGTGTGCCCATCGCCCAGGCGCTGCAGCGAGGCGTAGACGATGTAGCCCGCGATGCCCAGCAGCAGCACCACATGGACGGGCACAACGAGAACTTCGAGCCGGGCGTAGCCGTAGGTGCGCCGGTCGTCGGCAGGGCGGCGGGCGAGCGTGGCGGCGGCGAGCGCAAGCACGAGCCCGGCAGAGTCCGTGACCATGTGACCCGCGTCCGCCACAAGTGCAAGCGAGCCAGCCAGGAGGCCGGTGACGAGTTCGACCCCGACGAAGGAAAGCGTCAGCCCCAGGCCCAGCAGGAGGGCACGCGGCGTCGACGCTGGCGAATGATCACGGCCGGCCACAAAGGACATGGTAGCAAACGTTCCGTAGACAGCCCGGTCCGGTCTGCGCTTCCGGCTATGCCGGTAGCAGCCCTATAGTCAGTTGGTGGCCGGACACACGCTGACCATCCTTACGTACAACGTCTACAACCACCACGAGGGCGATGACGCCTTCGCGGCGCGCAGGTCCGCGCTTATGGAGACGATCGCATCGGCGGAGCCCGACGTGGTCTGCCTGCAGGAAGCGCCGTCGACGGAGTTCCTGCGCTCGCTGATGGTGTTCCTTTCCCGCCGCCAGGACCGGTATCTCCGGCTCGCCTGCACGGAGATGCGCCGTGCCGACGGCTGGACAGAGCACCTTGCCGTCGTCCACCCGGGAACGGCGCGGACCGCCACCGTGCATGCGTCGCCCTCGGGAGAGCACATCGGCATCTCGGTGCTTGTGGCCGCGGGCGCGGGCGTGCGCGTCGCCAGCGTGCACTTGAACCCGCACGATGCGGACCTGCGGCGTGCCCAGGCGGCCCGGCTGGCCGAAGAGCTTGGAACGGGAGGCGCCATCATCGTGGGCGGCGACTTCAACGCCACCCCCGGGGGGAAGACCCTGGCGGCGCTCTCCGGGTCTCTGACCCACCTCGCGCCGGCTGACGGCGTGGCACCCACCTTCCCTACGGGGATGAGAACGGACATGGCGGACGCCCCCGGCGGCGTGCTGGACCATCTCTTCGGCCGCGGCGTGGCCATCGAGGATTGGGGCGTCGTGGGCGATGAGCCCGTTCGCGGCCGGTGGCCGAGCGACCATGCGGGCGTCTGGGCGCGCGTGCGGCTGCCAGGGTAACCCAAAGCACGGTCAGTCCGTTTTCCGATACAGTTAGCTGAGGGCCGCCCGGGAACGCCGGGGGCCTTTTTGGAGTTGCGCACTGGCAGGCGAACTGGCAGGAGTGACCGAGGCGCTTGCTGGCTCTGTGGCCCCGCTCGTCCCGGGCGGGGGCGGTCCGGCGCGCCTTGGCGTGCCCGAGACCGCCAAGGCTGCCGTGGCCGCCGTCCTTGCAACACAGAGCGACGGCCCTGTCCTGCTGTTGGCCCCGACCCCGGCGCGGGCACAGGCCCTGTTCGAAGAGGTGGCCCTGTTCCTGGCCGGCATCCCGCTTGTGCGCCTGCCCGAACGCGAGGCCCTGCCCTATGAATTGGCCCGCACCGACCAACAGACGCGGGTTGAGCGGGCCCGGGCGCTCGCGCTCCTGCGCGGGCCGGGGCGGGCGCTGCTGGTGGCTTCGTGGGCCGCCCTTTCCGAGCATTGCGCGGGCCCCGAGGCACAGGCGGGTGGCATCGACCTTCAAACCGGTCGAGCGTTCGACCCCGTGACTCTCGTCGCGGAGCTGGAGCAGTCGGGCTACGAGATCGCATATCTTGCGGACCAGCCCGGCACGGCAGCCCACCGCGGCGGCATCATCGACGTCTGGCCCGCCGGGGCCGAGCACCCCTTCCGTATCGAGTTCTTCGGCAGCGAGGTCGAGAGCATTCGCCGCGTTGAGCTCGCAACCCAGCGGAGCGTTGAGAGGCTTGAGGCGGCCCACATTCCCCCGGCGGCGATGGGCACTCGTGCCGCCCGCGAGGCCGCGCGCGCGCTCCTGGAGCGTATCCCGACCGAAGGGGAAGAGGTTCGCGAACAGCTTGAACTTGTAGCGGGGGGTGAGCGCAGCGAGTTCGAAGGTTTCCTTGAGCCTCTGCTCTACGAGACGACGGCGTTGGACCATCTCTCGCCAGGGGCAACCGTCATCGTCGACGACGCGGACGATGGGAGGGAGGCGCTCGCCCGGCTCCAGGAGCACAACGAACGTGCTCGCGCCGAACAGGAGGCACGGGGCACGATTCCGGCCGGTCTCCCCGGGCTGAACGCGGGCGCGGAAGGGTTCGGCGCCGCCCTGGATTTGCACCGCCCGCTCGTGCACCT
>CAYYYI010000002.1:18064-30874 GCA_964475735.1 uncultured Anaerolineaceae bacterium | reverse complement strand
GTCAAGCAGGACATGGAGCGCCCACGCCCCATGGACCGGCTCATCTGCGGGGACGTGGGCTACGGCAAGACCGAGGTGGCGGTGAGGGCTGCTTTCAAGACGGTGACAGCCGGCAAGCAGGTGGGCGTCCTTGTGCCCACCACGGTGCTGGCCGAGCAGCACGGCGCGACGTTCCGCGAGCGAACGGCCGGCTTCCCCGTGCGCGTCGAGGTGCTGTCGCGCTTCCGGAGCGAGCAGGAGCAGCGAGACATTGTGGCAGCCACGGCGCGCGGCGAGGTCGATATCCTCATCGGCACCCACCGGCTGCTGCAGAAGGACGTGCAGTTCAAGGACATCGGCCTCGTGATCATCGACGAAGAACAGCGCTTTGGCGTGGCTCACAAAGAGCGGCTGAAGCAGATGCGGGCCGAGGTGGACTTCCTCACCCTTTCTGCGACCCCCATCCCGCGAACGCTGCAGATGTCGCTAGCGGGGATTCGCGACATGAGCACGGTCATGACGCCGCCCGAAGAGCGCCTCCCCATCCGGACCTACGTCATGGAATGGGACGACGAGATCATCCGGGAGGCCATCGACCGGGAGCTGCAGCGCGGGGGACAGGTGTATTTCGTCCACAACCGCGTCCACGACATCGAGCGCGTCGTGACGCGGGTGCGAAACATCATCCCGGAGGCGAACATCGCCGTGGGCCACGGGCAAATGCCCGAGGAGCAGCTTGAGCGGGTGATGATGGAGTTCAGCGCGGGCGACCACGACGTGCTGGTCTGCACCACCATCATCGAGAGCGGCCTCGACATTCCGAACGTGAACACGATCATCATTGACCAGGCCAACCAGCTTGGGCTTGCCCAGCTCTACCAGTTGCGCGGCCGGGTGGGGCGCGGCGCGAACCGCGCCTACGCCTACCTGCTCTACAACCGCGACCGCGCGATCAGCGAGAGCGCCCAGAAGCGGCTGGAGGCCATTTTCGAGGCCACGGAGCTGGGAGCGGGATTTCAGATCGCACTGCGCGATCTTGAAATCCGCGGCGCCGGCAACGTGCTGGGGACGGAGCAGAGCGGCCACATTGCCGCCGTCGGCTTCGAGATGTACTCGAAGCTAGTGGCCGAGGCCGTCGCCGCCCTGAAGCAGGCCCTTCGCCCCGGAGAGGAGCAGGGGCCCCCGCCTCTGCCGCCGCCTCCGGCAGTTGACCTGCCCCTCAGCGCCCACATCCCGGCCAACTATGTCGACGACCTGCACGCGCGGCTAGCCGTGTACGAGCGGATTGCAGACATCGGAGCAGCGGACGGCGTCGCTGCCATGCAGGCGGAGTTGCACGACCGCTTCGGCCCTGTGCCGCTGGCGGTCGACAACCTGCTCTACGTCCAACTCCTCAAGGCGGTGGCGCGCCGGGCGCGCGTAGAGAGCATCAAGACCGATGAGCAGATGTTCCACCTGCGGCTGCGCGGCGGGGTCAGCGACGAGCAGCGGGCTCGCGTGCAGGCGCTCGGGCTGCCGGGCGTGCTCGTTGGGCCTAACCAGGTGAGGGTGGACCGCCTGGCGCACGCCACAGACTGGATGCCGCTCCTGGTGCGAATTGCGCGCGCGCTGTCATCCGCTTCCACAGAGTTGCGACAGCCCCCTTCCTCTGTGGTGTAATGAGCCTGCACCAAGCTGCCATGGAGGAGCCGGGTGGACGAAGTGGACACGGCCCAAAGGGTCTTTGTCAGCTACATCGACAAGTCGCGGGAGTACTACCTTGCCCAGGGTTTCGGGAACCCGTACCGATGGGCGTACAACCACGACGTGCCTTTCGCGCGGCTCTCGCGTCCCCTCGCCGACTGTCGCATCGGGATCGTGACTACGGCCAGCCTGATTGCAGAGCGCGACGGCGTTCCCCCGGCCGAAGCGCCGAAGAAGACCGCCTACGTCGCGCCGCTTGACCCGATCCCTGACCGGCTCTTCACGCAGGACCTCGCCTGGGACAAAGAAGCGACGCATACGGACGACCTCGGCTCCTACTTCCCGGTGCACCGGCTCCGGGAGCTTGCCGCCTCGGGCCGCATTGGGAGCCTTTCCCCGCGCTTCTACGGCGTGCCGACCGCGTACAGCCAGCGCCAGACTATCTCCGCCGACGCCCCGGCGATACTGGAGTGGTGCCGCGAGGACCGGGTCGACGCGGCGATGCTGGTCGGCCTCTGACCGGTTTGCCACCAGACCGTGAGTCTGGCCGCCCGGCACCTGGAAACCAACGGCATCCCGACTGTGGTGCTCGGCTCAGCCCGTGACATCGTGGAGCAGTGCGGCGTTCCGCGGTTCCTCTTCACCGACTTCCCGCTCGGCAACCCCTGCGGCGCACCGGGAGACGTTCCTATGCAGCGCACGATCGTGGGGATGGCGCTCGATCTGCTCGAATCGGCCATCTTCCCGCGGACGACCGTGCAGACTTCCTTCCAGTGGAGTAACGACGAATGGCGCGAGGGCTTCATGCGCGTCAGGGGCGAAGATGACGCCCGGCTGAAGGAAGCGGGAGAGCAGCGGCGGCGCGAGCAGGCCGAGAAGAAGGCGCGGGAGGCGTCGGAGAAAGCGGAGGTATGGACGTGACAATAGTCGTGCAGCGCAGCTTCACCATCGAGCGTGGCTCCTTCCCGGAGTTCGAGCGCCTCTCCCGCGAGGCGATCTGGCCCTACTTCGAGGCGCGGGGCTGCAAGATCCTTGGGCTCTTCCAGAACGTGCACGGGGGCCCGAGCGACGAGGTCATCTTGCTCACGGCGTACGACTCGCTCGCCCACTGGGAATCGACGCGGGCGAACGTCGCGCCCCCACCCGGGTCGTCACCCGAGCTTGTTGAGCTGGCGAAGAAGGCAGCCGAAGCGGTCGCCGAGCGCAACCGCCTCACGAAGGTTTCGACCACGCGCGTGCTGCGGTTGGCAACGCCCTGGGTCGACTACGGCGTGCGAGCGCTGTGAACGGGTGGAACGCTGGGAGCGCCGCGAACAGAAGCGCAAGAGCCGCCAGAGCCGGATGGAAAAGCACGGCCGATCGATCCTGACGGCCATTTCCGTAGCCGAGCGGCGGCGCGAGGAGGCGCTGCGCAAGCGGGCAGAAGGACGGCGATCGCGGAACAGGAAGTAGCCCGGCGATGGCCTGCTCCCGGCCCCAGGGGCGATACTGGAGTCATGCGCGCAGGGAATCTTTTCACCATGCTTTCGGCCTTCCAGCCGGGGTCGTCAGCCACGCCGTTCGAGAACTACTGCACGAGCGGGCTCGCCTACTTTCTCGGGCAGAAGCACCGGATGCTCGTTTCGCTCTTCGCACAGGCAGCCGGCGCGGCCGGGGAGGACCTGGCGGTGGTCGAGGTCCAGCCAAAGCTCGCGGGCACGGGCTTCGCGGACCTGCTGCTCACGTTTGAGGGGGGTACGCGCGTGCTGGTCGAGGTTCAGGTCGAGACCGGCACCGACGAGGGCGCGCTACCTGCACTGGAAGAGGCAGCCTCCCAGTGGCTCGGCCAACCGGCGTTCGTGATGCTCGGCCTGCGGACCGCGGGGACGCCCGCGCCCTGGGAGCCGGTCGCGTGGCTGCAGGTGGTGGAGGCGCTCGAAGACGACCCGGACCCGCTGGCGCAACAGTTCGCCGAATTCGTTCTGCGCGACATCCTCGGCGTGGGACCGGTTCCGCTCGACCAGGCAATCGCCACGAACCGGCTATACGCGCTCGGCGCGGCCGCTGTGCGGCGGCGATTTGGCGACCAGGCGCGCTACGTGAACAGCGCAGCGCGCCCGCTCGCCGGGCGTTACCGGTACCTGGGCACCACGTTTGCACCCGATGGCGGCGACATGGACTGCTGGATCGGCCTTGTGAACGAGACCGTGCCCCTGGGCGAGCATTACCACCTGATGCTGGCGAGCAAGGACCGCCCGCTCGCCCGGTCAGCCGAACACCCGCGCGCGACGGGCGACTGGAAGTGGAACCACTGGACAGGCGTGGGGCGCGTGGTCCGGCCACTCACGGCCGACGCCTACGAGGAGCTCTTGACCCGCCTGCCGTAACAGGACCGGGGCTAGCCTTCGCGGAGTTTCTTGAGCTGCCCCAGGTGGTCGCCCAGGTGGTGAGCGATGATTCCAAGTATGTTCGTCACGGTGGTCTTGCCGAAGCGCGGGGCCTCGATTTCGGCGGCGACCTGCTCGTTGCTTAGCCCCGCAACGACGCCCAGCAGGGCCTGGTGGGAGGCCTCCGTGCCTGCGACAGCGTCCTCCACGGTAGCGAACTGCGGCTGCTTGCGCTCGGGACCGGGCACTCCCAGGGCGGTCGCGATCCCGGCGCCAAAGAAGGTGGCCGCACCGGCGATGTGTTCCGCTACCTGGCGGGCGTTCCATGCTTCCTCGCCCTCACCGGCGGCGGGGGAGCGCTCCCAGTGCGGCGCGGCGAGCCTCAACTCGGCAATGTAGCCCGCCAGGGCGTTTTCGATGTTCGCTTTCAGTTCGGCCGAGCCGGGCATGTGTCAACCTCTCTTGCTTCTCGTGACTGGCCAGTCTGGGACACCCCCGGGGAAGGCGCCACCGCGCCGCCTATGCGAGCCCGACCAGCACCCGTCCGCGAATCTGCCCGCCAAGGATCTTCGCCGTGGCGTCGGCGATTCCTTCGAGCGTCGTCTCGTGGGCAATCGTGTCCAGGAGACCACGCGGCTTCAGGTCGGATGCGAGCCTGTCCCAGATGGTGCGTCGCAGAGGCATAGGGCAGAAGACGGAGTCGATGCCGAGCAGGTTGATCCCGCGCAGGATGAACGGGAACACAGTCGTTGAGACCGCCGTTCCGCCGGTGAGGCCCGATAGCGCGATGGTACCGCCGTACTTCGTTGTGCGGATCAGGTAGGCAGTAGTAGCGCCGCCCACCGGATCGACCGCCCCGGCCCAGCGCTCGTTCTCCAACGGCCGGGGGGACTCGGCGCTGACCTCGTCGCGGGAAAGGACCTCCGATGCGCCCAGGTCGCGAAGGAACTGGTGTTCAGACGCCTTGCCCGTGCTGCCCGCAACCGTGTGGCCGAGCCCGGCCAGCATCGAGACGGCGGTGCTGCCCACGCCGCCCGTCGCGCCCGTGACGAGCACGGGGCCGTTGGCTGGCGCGAGGCCGCAACGCTCCATCTGGTGCACAGAAAGAGCAGCCGTGAACCCGGCCGTCCCGAGCGCCATCGCCTCCTTCGTCGTCAGATTGGAGGGAAGTGGCACCACCCAGTCTGCGGGGACGCGGGCCAGTTCAGCGAAGCCGCCCGGGTGAGCCACGCCAACGTCGTAGCCGGTCACCACCACGGCATCGCCGGGCTTGAAGCGCGCGTCGGCGCTCTCCCTGACGCGGCCGGCAAGGTCCACGCCGATGGTCATCGGATAGCTACGCACCACACGCCCGGTGGGGCTCGATGCCAGCCCGTCCTTGTAGTTGACGCTCGACCACTCTACCTGGATGGTCACCTCGCCCGGGGGGAGCGCAGACTCATCGAGTTCGGTGACCCCGGCTGTGAACTGGTCTTCGACCTTGTTGACTACGAACGCGCGGTAGGACATGGCTCGCCCCGGAAGTGAATATGGGTACGATTCTGGAGCGGCGAGCGGCTACGGTCTCGGCCCGGGGCCTTCGCGCTTCTCGCGCAAGCCCCGTTCGCTGGCCGTCTCCTTGCGTGGAGAGGCCGCCTGCCGGGCGCGCTTCGCCGCCGCCTTCGTCTCGGGGAGCACCGGCGGAGCGGCTGATTCGCGCTCAATGCGCGTGGCCAGCGACGCGCCGGCGGTCGCGGCAGCCAACTCGGGGGGCGAAGCCGCCCGCATTTTGCGTGCCTTGCGGCCGTTTGGAGAAGGCGCTGTCACACCTGCGCCGGGGAGGACACCGGCCGCCTCCAGGATGGGGAAGAGGTAGCGCCCTGTGTAGCTGTCGGGTTTGAGCGCGACCTCTTCGGGCGTTCCTGTCGCAATTAGCTCGCCGCCGCGGTCGCCTCCGAGAGGGCCGAGGTCGATTATGTGGTCGGCGGACTTTATGACGTCGAGATGGTGTTCGATGACCACCACCGTGTTCCCCGCGTCGACCAGCCTCTGCAGGACGTGGAGGAGGTGCTCGACATCCTGGAAGCTCAGACCCGTCGTGGGCTCATCGAGGATGTAGAGCGTCTTGCCGGTGGAGCGGCGCGACAGTTCGGAGGCGAGCTTGATGCGCTGCGCTTCGCCGCCGGAAAGGGTGGTGGCTGGCTGGCCGAGGTGGATGTATCCCAGGCCGGTGGCCTCAAGCGTCTCCATGATCCGCTTCACGCGAGGGAAGCGCTCGAAGAACTCGTGTGCTTCGGAGACCGTCATGTCGAGCACTTCGGCGATGTTCTTGCCGCGAAAGAGGATTTCGAGTGCGTCGCGGTTGTACCGCTTGCCGTGGCAGACCTCGCAGGGGACGGTCACGTCGGGCAGGAACTGCATCTCGACGACCTTGTAACCGTCGCCGGTGCACTCTTCGCAGCGCCCGCCCTTCACGTTGAAGCTGAAGCGTCCGGCCTTGTAGCCGCGCGCCTTTGCTTCGGGCACCGAAGCGAACAGGTCACGAATGATGGTGAATGCGCCCGTGTACGTCGCCGGGTTGGAACGGGGCGTCCGGCCGATGGGGGACTGGTCGATGTCGACCACCTTGTCTATGCTCTCGAGCCCCTCGATGGAGTCGTGGGCGCCCGGGCGCTGGCGGGCGCCGTGCAGCACCTGCAGGGCTCGCTTCACCAGTATCTCCGTGATGAGCGATGACTTGCCCGACCCGGACACACCGGTAACGGCCACGAACTTCCCCAGCGGAACCTCAACATCGATGCCGCGGAGGTTGTTCTCACGCGCGCCGCGCACGATCAGGGCGCGGCCGTTGCCCGGCCGCCGCTGGCGCGGGACCTCAATCTCGCGACGGCCAGAGAGATAGGCCCCGGTGATGCTTCCCTCGCACTCCCGGATGGCGTTGATGTCGCCCTCAGCGACGACGTGGCCGCCATGCACGCCTGCGCCGGGCCCCATGTCGATAATCCAGTCAGCGGCGCGCATCATGGCTTCGTCGTGCTCCACCACGAGCACCGTGTTCCCGAGGTCGCGGAGCCGTTCGAGCGTCCGGATGAGGCGGTCGCCATCGATGGGATGGAGGCCGATTGACGGCTCGTCGCAGATGTAGAGGACGCCCATCAGGGCCGAGCCGATTTGCGTCGCGAGCCGGATTCGCTGGGACTCGCCGCCGGAGAGGGTCCCGGACACGCGGTCGAGTGTGAGGTACTCGAGCCCCACATCGACGAGGAACTCGAGGCGGCCGCGGATTTCCTTCAGGATCTGGTAGGCGATGGCCTGATCGCGGCGGTTGAGTGGGGTCTCGGGCGAGGCGAGCCCGTCCGCCCAGGCGCGCGCCGCAGAGATACCAAGCGACGTCACTCCCGTGATCGGCTGGCCATCGATGAGCACGGCCAGGGCTTCGGGACGCAGCCTGCGGCCCTTGCAGGCCGGGCAGGGGCTGGCCGACATGTACTTCTCGATGTCGGTGCGCACGTAGTCCGAATCAGTTTCGCGATAGCGGCGTTCCAGGTTGCGAACCACGCCTTCGAACTTCGCGTCGTAGAACTGTTCCCGCCCCTGCTGGTTGGTGAAGCGAAGGCGCAGGCGCTGCTCGCCGACGCCGTAGAGGACTGCGTGCACCTGCTCCTCGCTGAGCTCGCGCACCGGCTGGTTAACGGAGAAGCCGAAGCGTTCGGCCGCGGCTTCGAGCTGGCGCATATACCAGCCGGCGACGCTCGGCGACTTCGCCCAAGGCTCGACCGCGCCCTCGGCCAGCGACTTAGAGCGGTCGGGGATGACGAGGGCCGGGTCTACCTGCATTTCGACGCCGAGCCCGGTGCACTTCTGGCAGGCGCCGTGGGGGCTGTTGAAGCTGAAAGTGCGGGGCTCAATCTCCCCGAACGAGTAGCCGTCGTAAGGGCAGGCGAAGTGCTCGGAGAAGACTCGCTCAGCCGGGACACCGGCATCACCGGGCGAGGCTCCGCCCGCGAGGGCGACGTGCATGACCCCGGCGCCGAGCTTCAGGGCGGTCTCCACCGAGTCGGCGATGCGGCTGGTGGCGCCCGCGTCAGATCCGGGCTCGGGAACGACCAGGCGGTCAACCACAACATCGATGTCGTGGCGCTTGTTCTTGTCCAGCGCTATCTGTTCGTCGAGGTCGCGCACTTCGCCGTCGACGCGAACTCGCACGAAGCCGGCCTTGCGGGCTTCGTCGAAGATGGCGGCGTGTTCGCCCTTCTTCGCCCTCGCCACGGGGGCGAGCACGAGGAGCCGCGACCCGGGCGGGTAGCTCAGGGTGGCGTCGACGATCTGTTGGACCGACTGGCGCTCAATAGGGCGGCCGCACTGCGGACAGTGGGGCTTGCCAACGCGCGCCCAGAGGAGGCGCATGTAGTCGTAGATCTCGGTGACGGTGCCCACAGTTGAGCGCGGGTTGTTGGAGGTGGCCTTCTGGTCGATAGAGATAGCGGGCGAGAGGCCGTCGATGTGGTCCACATCGGGTTTTTCCATGAGGCCCAAGAACTGGCGAGCGTAAGCCGAGAGCGATTCGACGTAGCGACGCTGGCCCTCGGCGTAGATGGTGTCGAAGGCGAGCGACGACTTGCCCGATCCCGAAAGGCCAGTTATGACGACCAGTTTGTCGCGCGGAATGCGGACATCGATGTTCTTGAGATTGTGTTCGCGGGCGCCGCGGACTTCGATGTGGTCGAGGGGCACCTTTGGCTCCCGTGATAGGTGTTTCGCGCTGGCCGGTGAGACGAGATCCAGTGTAGCTGGCAGCGGGCGCGGCCCGGCAAGCATAGCACCTGCCAGAACATGCGTGCTACTGAGGGGTGTGTGCTGCGGGGCCGATCGCGCACGGGGCGACCGTTCAAGCCTTGGCCGCCTGTATTGACCTCCCGCGAAACGGGGTGACATGCTCCGCGCGGACGCGGTCATGGGAATGCCGCTGAAGCTTGACGAGGCGACGTGGACCCTGAGAGAAGGTTCCCCGAAGACCCGCTTGGGTTCATTCAAGGCTGTGTGGACAACGGTCATGTCCTTTGGACGTACCATGCAAACATGCGTCTTGCGGACCGTTTCGTTCCACGCGAGGCGATCGTTTCATCTGCAGACTCCTTCGAATTGAAAGAGTCGTATCCAGATGACAAGTATCTGCCGAGCTATCTCGTCTTCGCCGGGCATGCTCACGGCGCGTTCCACGTGCTATTCGCCGCCGATGTGGAGGGCGATAATGTTCGCGTTGTCACTGCCTATCGGCCTGATCCGCGGGAGTGGCATGCCGACCTGAAGTCAAGGAGACGAAGTCCATGAGATGCACCATGTGCGGGAGTGAATTGACCGCGACGAGGACTGCTCTCCCCTTCAAGGTCCAGGAGACGACCATCGTGATCCTCAAGGATCTTCCCGTCCTGCAGTGCCCCAGTTGTCCTGAATACCTGATCGAGGACGCGGTGCTCGCCCGGGTGGACGAGATGCTGCAGCGAGTCGACAGCGGCGCCGAAGTCGAGGTCATCTGCTACGCCGCCTGAGGGGAAGACCGCAGCGGCCGTGTCTCGCCTTCCTCCCTTAGAGTGAGCCGCGCCCGCCGAGCAACCGTTCGAGCCCAAAGACCCATTCCCGCTGCTCGCGCGTATCGGGAACGGGACAGCCGCGGGACGCCTCTACTCGCTCCCAGGCTGCTGGCGGTTCAATGCCGCCCACGACGAGCAAGCCGGCCGCAAGCGTGGGCGAACGGCCGACGGTGGCCCAGCAGTGTATCGCCAGGCTGCGGCCGCTCTCGAGTGCACGATTCCAGGCCTGCAGATACGGCAGCGCCTGGTCGAGCGGTGGCGTCTGGAGGTTGCCCACGGGAAAGCTCACATGCTCGACCTCTTCGGCGGCGCAGGCGGCAACCACCGGTCCGAGCCCGAGCTTCGCCACCTCTTCGGGGGTAAGGAGCGAAATGAGCATTCCGATCCCGGCGCCACGCAGGTCGCGCACGTCGCTTTCGAGCCACGGACCGCTGCGCGGCCTTGAACAGAGCGCGAGCTGGCCAGACCAGGGGCTTTCGATCGGGTAGAGGTCCACGACGCTATGCCGGGGACAGGTCGGCGCCAGGGTCGAGCTCGCGGTAGTAGCAGCTCTCGTTCCCGGTGTGGCAGGTGGGCCCCACCGGGCGAGCCTTCACAAGCAGAGAGTTGGCCTCGCAGTTCTTGTGGATGCTGACCAGGTTCAGCCAGTTGCCGCTGGTGGCGCCCTTTTCCCACAGCTCGTTGCGGCTGCGGCTCCAGAAGGTGACGTGCCCGGTGGCGTACGTGTGCGCGATGGATTGCCGGTTCATCCAGGCCAGCACGAGCACCTCGCCCGTCTCGGCGTGCTGGACGACGGTGGGGATGAGCCCCTTCTCGTCGAAGCTGATGATGGTCTCTTCGCTCATGGCGTCTCCGTTGAGTTTGTCGAATGCGATGTCAGGCCACGGGCCTCATGGGGAGCCCGGCCGCGGCCAACTCCTCCTTCACCTGGCGGATCGAGTAGGCGCCGAAGTGGAAGATGCTCGCCGCCAGCACCGCATCTGCCTTGCCTGCGGTGAGTGCCTCGGCCATGTGGGCCGGATTGCCCGCCCCTCCGGAGGCGACGACCGGGACGCTCACGGCTTCGCTTATGGCCCGGAGCATGGGAAGGTCGTAACCCGACTGGTGCCCGTCCGTGTCCATGCTTGTGACCAGGAGTTCGCCGGCGCCGCGCGAGACTGCCTCCTTCGCCCACTCCACGGCGTTGAGCCCGGCCGGATTCCGGCCGCCGTGGGAGTAGACCTCCCACGATCCGGGCCTCCCCGCGACCTTCCGCGCATCGATCGCGACAACGATACACTGGCTGCCGAACCGGTAGGCGCCCTCGTTGATGAGCTCGGGCCGCTGGATGGCGGCGGTGTTGACGCTGACCTTGTCGGCGCCCAGTTCGAGCATGATCTTCATGTCGAGCGCGCTGCGGATGCCGCCACCCACGGTGAAGGGGATGAAGACCTCGTCGGCAGTGGCCGCCACCATGTCATAGACCGTTGACCTGTCATCGGACGATGCGGTTATGTCGAGAAATACCAGCTCGTCCGCGCCTTCGCGATCGTACAGGCGGGCGAGCTCCACAGGGTCGCCAGCGTCGCGCAGCTCCACGAAGGAGATGCCCTTCACCACGCGGCCACGATCGACATCGAAGCACGGGATTATGCGGCGCGCGAGCATCAGGCGTGAACCTCCTGCACGGCGGCGAGGGCGTCGGGCAGGTCGATTGTCCCTTCGTATAGGGCTTTGCCAACGATCGCGCCCGCGCAGCCCATGGCTGCCAGGCGTACGAGGTGTTCAACCTGCGCCACGCCCCCGGAGGCGATAACCGGCACGGTGACGGCTGCCACCATCTCCGCAAGCGCCTCGAAGTTGGGCTCCGTGAGCGTGGCGTCGCGGCCGATGTCGGTGAACATGATGCGCCCTGCGCCAGCCCCGGCCATAGAACGAGCGAGGTCGAGCGCGTCGACGCCGCCGTCGCTGCGCCAGCCGTCGGTCTGCGCGCGGCCGTTGCGAGCGTCGATTGCGATCGAGATGGCCTCTCCGTGGCGGACTATCGCTTCGCGCACCAATTCCGGATTGCGCACGGCCGCGCTTCCGAGTTGGACCTGCGCTGCTCCGTAGGCGAAGGACGCGGCGATTGCGTCCTGGTCACGTATGCCGCCAGAGACTTCGACGGGAATGGCCACGGCGGCGCAGATGGCCGCCATCACGGCATGATTCATTGGCCGCCCTTCGCGGGCGCCATCTAGATCGACAACGTGCAGGCGCGGGGCCCCCAGGCTTTCCCAGCGGCAGGCGACAGCCACCGGGTCATCGGAATAGGCCGTTTCGCGGTCGTAGTCGCCCTGGAACAGGCGGACGCAGCGGCCGCCGCGCAGGTCGATTGCCGGGATGACCTCGAATATCATGTCGCGGCGTCGGCCCCGGCGACCGCGCGCTCTGGTTTGGGAGCGCCATCCCGGGCCCAGCGGATGAAATTGGCGTAGAACTGCAGCCCATAGTCGCTCGACTTCTCGGGGTGGAACTGCGCGGCCACCACGTTGTCGCGGGCAACGACGCTGGCGAACTTGAGGCCGTACTCGGTCGTCCCGAGGGCAAGATCATCGCTCGCCGGCTCCGGGAAGAAGCTGTGGACAAAGTAAAAGTACTGGCCGGAGGGGATGCCTTCAATCACCGGGTGGTCGCGCGTCCATTCGACCGTGTTCCAGCCCATGTGCGGGACCTTGAGGTCGGTGTGGCCGAAGTGCCGGACCACACCGGGAAGCACGCCGAGACACTCCTGGCGACCGCCCTCCTCCGAGTAGTCGAAAAGCGCCTGGAGGCCCATGCACACGCCCAGGAACGGCCGCCCGCTGCGGATGTACTCCCGCAGGGGCTCGACGAGGCCACGCGATTGGAGGTTGGACATCGTGTCGGCTGCCGCACCCACGCCGGGGAGGACCACCGCGAGCGCGCGATCAATATCGCCGGGGTCGGCGGAGACAGCCGGCGCCGCATCGACGTGCGCGATGGCACGAGCGACGCTGCGCAGGTTTCCTGCGCCGTAATCGACCACAACCACGGAACGGCTCACGGCCGTTTCAGTGTAGCACGGCCCCGATATACTTCCGGCTGACGATGGCCGAACAGACCCAGTACGAAGCACGCCTGCGCAGCGAAGAGCTGCGGTCGCTCATCAACTACCACAACCACCGGTACTACGTGCTCGACAGCCCGGAGATATCGGATGCCGAGTACGACGA
>CAYYYI010000002.1:7391-17964 GCA_964475735.1 uncultured Anaerolineaceae bacterium | reverse complement strand
GTGCAGGGCGCGACCCGCGGCGATGGGCTGCACGGCGAAAACGTGACGGCGAATCTGCGAACGATCTCGTCGATCCCGCACACGCTGAAAGGGAGCTTCCCGGCCCGCTTCGAAGTGCGAGGTGAGGTGTACATGACCCGGAGCGGCTTCGAGCGCATGAACGCAGCCATCGGCGAGGCGAACGAGGAACGCGAGCGGGAGGGCAAGAAGCCACTGGCCCTGTACGCCAACCCCCGCAACGCCGCCGCGGGCTCGGTCCGCCAGAAAGACCCTGCCGTGACGGCCGGCCGGCCACTGGCCATTTTCATCTACCAGCTCGGCTGGGTTGAAGACGGCGCCAGCCCCGGGAGCCACCACGAGATCCTCGCCTGGCTGGCGGACATGGGTCTGCCCGTGAACCCGGAGGCCCGCGCGCACGCGTCCCTTGCCGATGCCATTGAGCGCATCCACTGGTGGGGTGGCGAACGCGAGCGGCTCGACTACGACATCGACGGCGCGGTGGTGAAGATCGACGACACGCGGGAGTGGGAGAGGCTCGGCGCGGTGGGCCGCGAGCCTCGTTGGGCAACGGCCTTCAAGTTTCCGCCCCAGCAGCGCACCACGCGCCTGCTCGCCATTGAGGCGAACGTCGGCCGGACGGGCGTGCTCACGCCGTTCGCGATTCTCGAACCCGTGGTCGTCGGGGGCGCGCGCGTGCAGATGGCGACGCTGCACAACGAGCAGGACATCAGGCGCAAAGGCCTGCGTGTGGGCGACATGGTGATCGTGCAGCGCGCCGGTGAGGTGATCCCCCAGGTGGTGGCGCCCGTGGCAAGCCTGCGCAACGGTAGCGAGCGTGAGTGGACGATGCCGGAGCGCTGCCCTTCGTGCGGGACGCCCGTCAGCCGCGACCCGGCCGAAGTGGCCGTCTACTGCCCGAATTCTGATTGCCCGGCGCAGAGGGTCCGGCTGCTGGAGCACTTCGCCTCACGAGGAGCGATGGACATCGAGGGGCTGGGGGAACGAATGGCGGCCACGCTCTTTGAGACCGGGCTTGTGCGCACGGTGGCTGATGTCTACGACCTCACGGCCGCGCAGTTGGCGGCCCTGGAACGGATGGGCGAGAAGAGCGCCGAAAACCTGGTGAGAAGCATCGAGGCCAGTAAGACCAGGCCGCTCGCGAACGTCATCTTCGGGCTCGGTATTCGCCACGTGGGCTTCGAGACAGCGCGGCTGCTGGCGCAGCACTTCGGCAGTCTGGAGGCCACGGTGGCGGCCTCGCCGGAGGAGCTTCGGGTCGTGGAAGGGATTGGCCCGGTGGTCGCGGAGAGCATCGCTGCGTGGTCGGCGAGGTCTGAACACAGGGCAATGGTCGCAAAGCTCAAGGCGGCTGGCGTTTCGCTTGAAGCGGAAGGCCGCCCGGAGACCGGGCCCGGATCGCTCGCCGGGTTGACGATCGTCGTCACGGGAAGGTTGGAGACAATGTCTCGCGGCGAGGCGGAAGAGAGCATCCGGGCCCTGGGGGGGAAGGTTGGCAGTTCGGTTTCGAAACAGACGGACTTCCTGGTTGTGGGCGCCGAAGCGGGGTCGAAGCTGGCCAGGGCGGAGAAGCTCGGCACGCGGATGCTCGACGAGGCGGCCTTCCGGGCCCTGCTCGAAAAGGGGCCAGGGGCCGTGGAGGGGCCGTCCTCAGCCGCTTAGGGAAATGATGAGACCATTCTTTAAGCGCGAAACCCGTCACCACTCGCACGAGTGTTCGATTCGGTTATAATCAAACTCATCGTCACGCGGCATGAACGTGGGGCGTCCTCATCCCCATGGCGGGTCCTGCATTGGGACTGTTCAATCCTCTCTCCAGCATTTTCGGGTTTCTCTCGCACGACATCGCGATTGACCTGGGAACCGCCAACACCCTGGTGGCGGTTCGCGGCCGCGGCATCGTTATCGACGAGCCCTCTGTGGTTGCCATCGACCGTCAGACGAAGAAGATCCTCGCGATCGGCGCGGAGGCCAAGCGTATGGTCGGCCGCACGCCTGCGAACATCATCGCTGTGCGCCCGCTGCGCGACGGCGTGATCTCGGACTTTGAGGTCACCGAGAAGATGCTCAGCTACTTCATCCGCGCGGTGCACGACCGCGGCTTCCTGGCCCAGCCGCGGGTGGTGGTGGGCATCCCCAGCGGCGTCACCGAGGTTGAGAAGCGTGCCGTCCACGACGCCGCTTTGAACGCCGGCGCGCGGAGCTGCTACCTGATCGAGGAGCCAATGGCCGCCGCCATCGGGGCGGGCCTGCCTGTGATGGAAGCGGCCGGCTGCATGATCGTCGACATCGGCGGCGGCACCACCGAGGTGGCCGTCATCTCACTGGGCGGCATGGTCGTCAGCACCTCCATACGCGTCGCCGGCGACGAGATGGACCAGGACATCATCGCTTATGCCCGGCAGGTGCATAACCTGCTCATCGGCGAACGCACTGCGGAGGAGATCAAGAAGACGGCCGGTTCCGCCGCTCCCCTTGACCCGGAGGAGTCAATCGACATCCGGGGCCGTGACCTGGCAACAGGCCTGCCCAAGTCCGTGGAGGTGAGCACGGTCGAGATCCGTGATGCGCTTGCAGGGTCGATCAGCGCCATCGTGGAGGCCGTGCGCTCATCGATCGAAGTGACCCCGCCCGAGCTTGTAAGCGACCTCATGGCCCACGGGATCGCCCTGGCCGGCGGCGGCGCCCTGCTCAGGGGCCTCGACAGGCGGCTCAGCCAGGAGACGCGCTTCCCCGTCTATGTTGCGGAGGACCCGCTGCTTTGCGTGGTGCGGGGCGCCGGCGAGGTGCTTGAGGAGGCCGACCTGCTCGGCAAGGTACAGTCGGCGTTGGCATCGAGGCGTCCGGGGCGGTAGCATCCGCCTGCGCCCCCTGATGGTTGAATGCTGATCTTTTCGCGGTATTCATGGTGGGTTGGAGCGATGGTCGGGCTCGCCCTGCTGTTGACCATCGCCGGACAGGCAGGCGCCCTCGATCCGTTGCAGAGTGCCTTCCTCCGGGTGTCTTCGCCCCTGACCAACGTCGTCAGCGGGGTCTTCCGGCCGATCGCTTCGTTTCTTGCCGACGCCGGGAACCTGAACGAGCTGCAGGACGAGAACAGGCGCCTGCGGTTGGAGAACGAGGAGCTCCAGACGCGGCTGATCGACCTCCAGCGCGATGCGGAGCGGGCACGCGAGCTGGAGTCGGCGCTGGGCATCGCCGAGCAGGCGGAGGGCGAGAAGCGTGTCGCCGCGAATATCGTCAACCGCGTTTCGACGCCGTTCGATTCGGTGGTGAGCATCGACCGCGGGTCGGCGGCAGGTATCATGGCGGGGATGGTGGTGCTCTCCGCGCAGGGCACGCTGATCGGAACGGTGACGGAGGTCTCAGAAAACGGCGCGTTCGTGCGCCTCATCACCGACAGCCGCAGCAAGGTGAACGCCCAGGTTCTCGAATCGAAGACGGACGGGATCGTGAAGGGGACACCGGGCCGCGGCCTAACGTTCGACCTTGCCCGGGCCCAGGTGAAAATTGGCGATACCATCGTTACCTCTGGCCTGGGGGGCAACTACCCACCGGGACTTCCGATCGGCAAGGTCAGCTCCGTCTCGGGGGACGCCCAGGACCTGTATTTGAAGGTGGATGTGGAGCCCTTCGTGAGGCTATCCACCGCCACCACGGTGATCGTGCTCACGAGCTTCATTCCCCAGCGGATCGATCTGACAGCGCCATGAAAGCCGCCCTGGTTCTGTCTCTGACCCTCCTGGTGGCCGTGGCCCAGGTGTCGGTCGCCCCGCTATTCCCGGTAAGGGCGGCGACCTTCGACTTCGCGCTCGCGAGCCTTGCGCTGCTGATGGTCTTCGCAGGGCCGCGAGCGGCCATGGCCGCTCTCCCCCTGACTGCGATCTTCCTGGGATTCGTCACCGGCAGATCGCCTGCCCTGCTGCTGGCCGCCTACCTCCCACTCATCCCCATCGCCGCATTTGTGGCAGACCTGAACGTACCCATCGGCCGGTATGCGCAGCTAATCGCGACCGGGGCCATGACCGGGCTATTCGTACGCCTCCTGCTCGGTCTCGCGGCGGTGGCCCACGGCGCGGCCTTCCCGCTGGGAATTGTGGTCTTTCAACTTCTCCTGCCGGGGCTGTTTCTCGACATCGGGTTGCTCACGATCCTCTACTTTCCCTTCCGTTTCGTAGGATGGGAACCGCAACGCATGTCACTCCGGCGAGGCGGATTCGTAACATGAGCGTCTTCGACGAAGAGTTCCGGCCCGGTTCGACGCCCAGCCGTACGCGGCCGCACGGCAACCTGTTTATCCTCCGCCTGGCCGTGCTTCTGCTTTTCGGCGTGCTGGTCGTGCGCCTTGTCGACATGCAGATTGTCAAGGGCGACGAGTACGCGCGGCGTTCGCGCGAGAACCACATCGTGGCCACCAACATCCTCCCCGCACGCGGACTCATCTACGCGCGCGGCGGGGAGCCGCTGGTCGAAAACATCGGCATCTACGCCGCCACAATCATTCCCGAGTTCCTCCCCGACGAACCGGAGGCCCGCTACCGCATCTACCTCTGGCTCGAGAACAACCTCGGAGTTCCGATCCTGGAGTCGCAGACCCGGGTAGCCGATGCGGAGAAGAACAGCCGGCCCGGCCAGGCGATCGTCCTGAAATCCCACCTCACCAGGGAAGAGGCCCTGCAGCTGGACGAAGCGTCCACCGACATGCCAGGACTCTCGCTCCGCATCGTCCCGGGGCGCAACTATATCGGCGGCGACGCGTTCGGCCATGTGCTGGGCTACATCGGGGCACAAACGGCCGAGGAGGCCAGGCTGCTGCGCAGCGAAGGGTACGCGCTCAACGAACCGGTGGGTAAGGCCGGGGTCGAGTCGCGCTACGAGGAGGACCTGCGGGGCGAGATCGGCTTCTCGGCGAACGAGCAGGACGCCTACGGCAACCTCCTGAATGTCCTGATGACCCGCGAGGCGATGCCAGGAAACAGCCTCCGGCTGTCGATCGACCTCGACCTCCAGCAGTACGTGGCCGAGCTGCTTGAGGACTCCCTTGGCGACGCCAAAGTGGCGGCTGCAGTCGTGATGAGTCCGAAGACGGGCGAGATCTATTCGCTCGTTTCGGTGCCCACCTACGACAACAACATGTTCAGCGACCTGGAGCGGCGGGAGGCAGAGTACCTGGCCCTTGCGAACGACGATGAGCGTCATCCGCTGCTCAACCAGGCGTTGACGGAATCCGCTCCGGGGTCCACGTTCAAGCTCATCACCGCTGCCGCCGCTCTTGAGGAAGGGACCATCACGCCGGCGACCGGCCTCAACGTCACGAGCACTGTGCTCGAGTTCAAGGGCGAAAATGGCGTGATCTATCCGCTCTACGATTGGCGCGCGCACGGTTACATCAATCTCGAAGGCGCAATCGCGTGGTCTTCCAACCACTACTTCTACATGGCGTCATGCGGTATCCAGAACTATGCCAAAGGATTGGGGAAGAACGTTGAAGAATCGGCCGTGATCCTGGGGTACTATGCGCGCGCGTTCGGCCTCGGGAAGGAGACCGGCATCGACCTGGACGCGGGCGAAATGCCAGGCATCATCCCCAGCCCCGAGTACAAGAAGCGCGTCCACAGCGGCCCTCAATTCAATCCCGAGGACCGCCAATGGTACTACGCCGACACGTGCTTCATGGGCATTGGCCAGCAGGACGTTACCGCGACCCCCCTCCAGATCGCGCGCATGACGGCCGCCATCGCCAATGGGGGGCGCCTGCTGACGCCGCATGTGGTCAGGGAGATCCTCGGGCCGAACGGCGCGGTGCTCAGGGCGATCCATCCCGAGTACGAAACCGTTCCTGTGGACCCGAAGCACCTGGAAGCGATACGCCGCGGAATGCGCACATCGGTGGTCGAGGGGGCTGGCAGCCGCGCCGCCCAGCCGGGCCTCTCCATCGGCGGCAAGACCGGCACGGCGGAGTTCGGGCCCGAGAAGGCGAACGGCAAGCGCGACGAGCACGCCTGGTTCACAGGCTTCGCTCCCTACGATGACCCGGAAGTCGTGGTGACCGTCTATTTCGACCTCGGCGTGGGTGGCGACAAGGCCGCGCCAGTGGGGGGCCAGATCCTGAAGTACTTCATGGACCACGTTGAGCCATGACGCTGGGATACGCCGCTCACCCGCGCACCTTCACGTTCCGTGGCTGGGACCGGTTCGACTACCTGTTGCTGCTCACCTCTGTGGCAATCGTGTTGTACGGACTTGTGCTCATCCATAGCGCATCGACAAGAACATATGCCGGCCCGCTCACAAGCTTCGACAATCCTGTGGCCAAGCAGGCGCTATTCGCCATCGTCAGCATGGGAATCATGCTAATCGTTTCGCAGATCGACTATCACTATTTGACGCACTATGCCTGGCTGCTCTATGGCATAGGTATTCTTTCGTTGATCGCTGTGCTCATTTTGGGCAACGAGGAGTACGGATCGACCCGGTGGTTCGACCTGGGCGTGCTGCAGGTGCAGCCATCGGAGTTCGCCAAGCTTGCGACGATCCTTCTCCTGGCGCGGTTCTTCAGCGAACACGGCGGAGACGCGCGCGAGCTGCGCGCTCTCGTGATGTCGCTGGTCATCGTGGTGCCCGCGACGCTGCTAGTGTTCATTGAGCCCGACCTGGGGACGAGCGTGGTCTTCGGAGCTATCTGGCTGGGCGTGGTGGTGGTGGCGGGCGTGAGCCGCAGCCATCTTCTTGTGCTCGGGGCGGTCTTCTTCGCTGTCCTGCCTTTCGCGTGGACGTTCGCGCTTGAGGACTACCAGGTCGAACGCATCTCGGTCCTGGTCAACCCCGATGAGTCGCCGCTAGATGCCGGCTACAACGTCATCCAATCGCAGATCACCGTCGGCTCGGGGCAGGTCTTCGGCAAAGGATTGATGAACGGCGAGCAGACCCAGTTGCGCTACCTGAAGGTGCCGACGAAGGACTTCATCTTCAGCGTGCTGGGCGAAGAGCTTGGCTTTGTTGGAGCGTTGGCGCTGTTCCTGCTCTTCATCGTCCTGCTGATGCGAATCATCCGGGCGGCGCAGATCGCCGGGGACACGGCCGGGCAGCTGATCGCCGTGGGTATCGCCATGCTCATCCTGATGCAGGCGTTCATCAACATCGCGGTGAACCTGAGCATCTTCCCCGTGACGGGTATTCCGCTCCCGTTCGTCAGCCAGGGCGGCAGCTCACTCATGAGCATGTTCATCGCCCTGGGCATCGTCCAGAGCATCATCATCCGCCACCGCGCCTACCGGCAGACGTAGCAGAACGGTCACCCCTGCCGGGCAGGGAAGGCCAGCCGGAGAGCCTCGCGGACGTTCGCCACAGGCACGATGCCCACGCCATCCACGCTCGCCGTTCCCGGTGGAACGAGGCATCGCGACAGGCCGAGGCGGGCGAGCTCCGCCAGCCTTCGCGGCGCCTGCTGGACGGGCCGGATGGCGCCGCTGAGCGCGACCTCGCCCAGGAATGCGGTGTCCGGCGCAAGCTCCCGATCGTGAATCGCCGAAGCGAGCGCAGCGATGACGGCCAGGTCCGCTCCCGGGTCGCGGAGCCGCAGGCCCCCGGACACGGTGGCGACGACGTCGAGGTTGGCGGCCACGAGGCCCCCCCGCCGAGCGAGAACGGCGAGCAGCAGGTGCAGCCGTGATACTTCCAGCCCCGAGGCGATGCGCCGCGGCGTCGCGAGGTGCGAAGGCACCGCCAGCGCCTGGACTTCTATCGCCAGGGGACGGGAGCCTTCGATCACGGCCGTCACAGCGCAACCCGACGCGGAGCGGTCGGCTGCATCGAGGAAGGCGGCGCTCGGGCTCTCGATACTGCGGAGGCCTTCCCCGGTCATTTCGAACACGCCCACTTCGTCGGTGGCGCCGAAGCGGTTCTTGACCGCGCGCAGCACCCTCAGGAAACCGGATTCCGCGCTTTCGAAGTAGAGGACTGCGTCGACCAGGTGCTCCAGCAACCTCGGCCCGGCGATCTCGCCGCCCTTGGTGACGTGCCCGGTGACGATGGTCGCAATCTCAAGTTCCTTCGCCCAGCCCACGAGGCGCGCGCCAGCCTCCGCAAGCTGCGCCGGGCCTCCCGCGCGGGATTCGAGCCCATCAATGTAGACGGATTGGATCGAATCGATGATGAGCACGGCGGCCCCAACTTCGACCGCGGCGGCGAGAGCAGCGTCGAGGTTCGATTCGGGTATGAGCGTCACGCCTGAGCCTTCGATGCCGAGCCGCGAAGCCCGCAGGCGCACCTGCCGCGGGGATTCCTCGCCGCAGACATAGGCGACCTGCACGCCAGCGTCCGCCAGCCGGGCTGCCGCCTGCAACATCAGCGTCGACTTGCCGATGCCCGGATCGCCGCCGACGAGGACCAGCGAGCCCGGCACGATTCCGCCGCCAAGCACCCTATCGAACTCGGGGATGCCCGTCGGGAGCCGGTCGCCGGGGTCGTCGGCCACGCCGGCGAGGGGGATGCTGCGCCCCGGCTCGGCGCCTGCGGGCGTGCCGTTGCGAACGAGTCCGCCCGGCCGGGACGCGCGCTGGACGACGTCGAGCGTGTTCCACGCCTCACAACGGGGGCAGCGCCCGGAAAAGGCCGCCGATTCGGCGCCGCAGGCCGAACAGCGGTAACCGCGTTGCGTCTTTGCCATGGCGGCGATAGTACGGTGGCGCGCAGGCGCGCGCATCTGCCGGTTCAGTGACTGCGGACGGGCGGAGAGGGCTTGCGCGCCATGATGAAGAAGACCGACCCTGCCAGGGCGATTGCCGCGATGATGTCGAACCCGATGCGATAGTCCCCCGTGCGGTCGTACACCAGGCCCGCGATGAGCGGCCCGGAGATCGTCCCCAGGATGATGACCATGTTGGAGACACCCATGATTTTCCCGAACGATGCGCGGCCGAAGTAGTCCGCGCGGAGGGCGGCCATCTGCGGGCCACGCCATCCCCAGGCCAGCCCGTGCAGCAGGGTGAACCCCATCACCATCCAGAGATTGACGGCGTGCGAAAGGAGGAGCAGCCCCGCGGAGTGCATGCCCATGCACGCCACCACCAGCCCGCGCTTCGACACCCGGTCGCCGACCACGCCGCCGCTGAGCGTGCCAGCGAGGAACAGCAGCGTAACGAAGAACACCACGAGCGAAGCCTGCCCCAGCGAGTAGCCCTGGCTCTGCGTGAGGTGCGAAACAAGATGGACGCTCATGGCAGAGACCGTAAACAGCGCCGAGGCGTGGCCCAGCGAGACCCACCAGAACGACGGCTCGCGCAGGGCTTCGCGCAGCGTGAAGTCGGGCCCTGCGGTCACCACGAGGGGTCCGCTCCCGTGGGCGACGGCCGGGCGGGGCGGATCCCCGTCGGGCTCGAGGCCCAGGTCCTCGGGGTGGTGGCGCAGGACCTGTGTCAGCGGCAGGCCCACCACCAGCACCACCACGCCGGAAAGGAGGGCTGTCGTCCGCCAGCCGGCCAGGTCAAGCACCAGCACCGTAATCGGAACGGCCATGCCCCCGAGGGCGAACCCCGTTGAAGTGAGGCTGATAGCGGTGGCCCGCCGCCGTTCGAACCAGTGCACCGCCGCGAACGTGACCGTCAGGTACCCTGCCAGGCTCGCCCCGACAGCCATGACGAAGAAGGCAGCGAAGAACGTGAGCGGAGAGTTCACGCGGCTGAAGAGCATGAAGCCCACGCCGAGGGAGACGATCCCGGTGCGCGCTACCGCGCGCGGCCCGAAGCGGTCGAGCAACCAACCCTGGACCGGGCCCATGATCCCGTTTTCCGCCTCGCGCAGCGACGACGCGGCCGAGAGCATCGTCTTGCTCCAGCCGAAGTCCTCCCGCAGGAGCACGACGTAGGCGCCGTAGGCCTGCCCCAGCAGGGCGCTGTGAAGCAGCTGCAAGGCGGACCCGGCCATCACTATCCACCAGCCGTAGAAGAGAGCGGGAACACGCCGGGAACGGACAGCAGCGCCGGGTTGGGATTCTTCAGACACGCGTCTGCCGCATACCACCACGAAGAGGGATGTGCGGAGTCTACGTCGTCGCGCCCTACCGGGCCTGCGCCTGCCGCGTCCCAGCCGTAGACTTGTCGCGGGAGGTAACACATGCAGTTCGCGATGACGAAGGCGGAGCGCGAGGAGTTCCTCGCTGCCCTGCACGTGGGAATTCTGGCGGTGTCCGAGGATGGGCGCGGCCCGCTCGCCGTCCCCATCTGGTACTGGTACGCGCCCGGCGGCGACGTCCACATCGTCACTGGCGAGCATTCACGCAAGGCGAAGGCGCTCGCCGCCGCGGGCCGGGCGAGCCTGACCGTCCAGACCGAGGCGCCACCCTACAAGTACGCGTCGGTCGAAGGCCCGGTAACCCTCTCCACGCCCGACTTCGAGCGGGACATCCGGCAGGTGGCGATTCGCTATCTCGGCGAGAGCGGCGGAGCAGCCTACCTTGCCGCCACGGGTTCGGACGGCCGGGGGAGTGTGCTCATCCGCATCAAGCCCGAGCGCTGGATTACTGTCGACTACGGGAAGCAGTACCGGGGGTAGCGCC
>CAYYYI010000002.1:3187-7291 GCA_964475735.1 uncultured Anaerolineaceae bacterium | reverse complement strand
GAGCGGTGCTCCGGCTTCTGGAGGAGCGGGTCGCGTTCGAGAACCTTCTCGGCCATCGCCCGCGCCCGGTAGAGCAGGTCGCGGTCGGTGAGGCGGGCGACGCGGAGCATGGAGTTCGCGCCGCTCTGCACGCGGCCCCAGGCTTCGCCTTCGCCTCGCATCTCGAGGTCGACTTCCGCAAGCTTGAAGCCGTCGGTTGTCTCCACCATCGCCTCCAGGCGCTCGCGGGCATCGGGGCCCGGGTCCTCTTCGGTGCTGAAGAGCATGCAGAAGCTCTGGAGCGCCGAGCGTCCCACGCGGCCGCGAAACTGGTGAAGCTGGCTCAACCCGAACCGTTCCGCGCCTTCAATGACGATGATGGTGGCGTTGGGCACGTCGATGCCGACCTCGATGACGCTGGTCGATACGAGCGCATCCGTCTCGCGCCGCGCGAAACGCCCCATGACCTCGTCCTTCTGTTTGCCGGTCATGCGGCCGTGGAGCAGGTCAAGGCGGTGGGCGCGCAACGGACCAGTTCGCAGCCTCTCGAACTCCTCCTCGGCCGAGCGCACGTCGAGTGCTTCCGACTCCTCCACCAGTGGGCAGATGACGAAGGCCTGCTCACCGGCGTCCAGGTGCTCCCGGATGAAGGCGTAGGCTTCGTCGCGCTCGTGGGGTTCCACCCAGACGGTCGACACCGGCTTCCGGCCGGGCGGCATCTCGTCGATTGTCGAGACCTCGAGGTCCCCGTATACGGTCAACGCCAGGGTGCGCGGGATGGGCGTCGCCGTCATGACCAGCAAGTGCGGGTTGTGGCCCTTCTGGCGCAGCTTCGCACGCTGCATCACACCGAAACGGTGTTGTTCGTCGATGACGGCCAGCCCGAGGCGCGGCATTTGCACGTCGTCTTCGAGCAGCGCATGCGTGCCGATGACGATGTCCGCGCCCCCGTGAGCGGCGTCGCTGCGAATCTGCATCTTCTGCGTGGCCGTGAGAGAGCCGGTGAGGAGGAGCATGCGCAGGCTCCGGCCCAGCCATTCGGGTGCGAAGACGCCGTCAAGAACAGTAATTGCGTCTCCGCCAAGCAGACGCGCAAATGAGCGGTAGTGCTGCTCGGCCAGGATCTCGGTGGGGGCCATGAGGGCGGCCTGGTAGCCCGAATGCACGGCCGCGAGCATGGCCGCGAAGGCGACAACCGTCTTGCCGCTGCCAACATCGCCCTGGAGGAGGCGCAGCATTGGCTGCGGTCCTCTCAGGTCGCGGAGAATGTCGTCCATGGAATCCCGCTGGGCGCGGGTAAGCGCGAAAGGCAGCGAGTGAACCAGGGGTTGGAACCGATCACCCAGCGCGAGCGGCGGGGCGTCGCGGCCCTGCTGCCACTCGGCGCGGCGCATTAGCACAGCCGCCTGGATGGCCAGGAACTCTCCCAGCGCGAGGCGGCGGCGGGCCTCTTCCATCTCGGCGAAACTTCCGGGGTAGTGGTAGGTACGAATAGCGGCGGCCAGGGGGCCGAGCTTTTCCGCCTCGCGCTGCCACTCCGGCACCGGGTCGACGATTCGCTCGGCGAGCAGGTCGACCGCGGCCTTCACCGCCCGCCGGATGGTGCGCTGTCCCAGTCCCTGCGTCGCCGGGTAGACGGGAACGAGCCTCCCTGTGTGCAGCAGCTCTTCGTCGAACTGCTCGTACTCCGGGTTCTCCATCTGCAGGATGCCGCGGTACTTGCGCACCTTGCCCGAGACGACAACGGTCTCGCCGATGGCCAGGCCCCTGGCAACGTAGGGCATGTTGAACCAGGCCACGCGCAGCGTGCCCGTACCGTCGTTGATCAGCGCCTCTGAGCCCTTGAGGCGGCGGCCGAAGCGCGTCTGGCCGCAGGTCACGACCTTGCCGACGACGGTCTGTGGCGCCCCCGAAGGCTGCAGTTCCCGGATCTTGCGCATGTCGGAGAAGTCGTTGAAGCGGCGAGGGAAAAGCCTGGCAGCGTCCGCCACCGTCAGCACACCGAGCTTTTCGAGCCGGACAGCGTTCGCCCTGGAGATACCGGGCAACTTCGTGACCGGGGAGTTCAGCTCCAGCGTGCCGGACGGCGCGGCGTGTGTGCGGGGCCGGAGTGCGGCTTCCGCCGGCCGGCCGGTCTCGATCGGCGGCTGCGGGACGGCGCGCCGGGCCGGCGGAGCGGGCCGCCGGGCGGATGGAGAGGGCACATGACGATCAACAGGCGGCGCCGCCTCCGTCAGCGCGCGGATGGTCCCCTGTACCCAGGCGCGGCGCATCTCCTCGGGGAGCGAACGGTAGCCCTGCGGCGGCAGCGCGCGCACGCGCTCGCGGAGGGGCTCGCCGCGTCCAAGTAGCCCATCTTCCGACATCTGGATGAGCATCCGGTCGAGCCCGCCGATTACCGCCTGGTTATCGCAGCCGCGCTGCAACTCCAGTTCGAAGACACGGCGCAGGCGATCGGTACCGGTCGCTGGCACTGTCAGTCCCCGTGGAGGATGGCCACCCCGAGCGCGTTCCCGCCGAGGTAGACACCCACCGTCGGGCCAATCATGGCGGGGCGAACATCGGTGTGGGGGAGGACGGCGCGCAACCGGCCCGCGAATGCCTCCGCCTCCTCGGGATTGCCGGTGCAGGCAGCGAAGAGCGCCTTCGCCCGGCCATCGGCGGTGGCAAGCTCGAAGATGCGCTCTTCCGCGCGGCGGCGGGTGCGCACGCGCTCGACCGGAACCACCTCCCCGTCCTCGACGCTCACGATCGGCTTGACGCTGAGTACTGAACCGAGGAACGAGCTTGCGCGGCCAATGCGCCCACCGCGGCGCAGGTATTCGAGCGTATCGACCACCACAACGACGGCCACCCGGTCCATCGCCCGGCGCGCCACCGCCACGACCTCCTCCAGGCTCGCCCCCGCATGGGCGGCCGCTGCGGCTTCGCGCACGACGAGCCCCAACCCGAGGCTCACGGTGTAGGAGTCGATCAACTCAATATGCAGGCCCCCGTGAGCGACCTGGTCGCGGGCGAACGAGGCGGAGTTCAGGGTGCCTGAGAGCTTGGACGAGAGGTGGATGGAGACGATCTCGTTCGTCTCTTGTCCAAGCCGTTCATAGACCTGCCGGAACATCCCGGCCGAGGGTTGGCTCGTGCGGGGCAGGCCGGAAGAAGAAACCAGCCGTTCGTAGAAGCTGTTCGGGTCGATATCGACCCCATCCAGGAGCGCCTCCTCCCCGAAGAACACGGTGAGGGGGACGACCGTGATGCCGTACTGATCGACGATGTCGTGCGGGAGGTCGGAGGTGGAGTCGGTGACGACGCGAACTGGCATAATTGTTGAGACGCCTACGCGAAAGAGTATAAACCTTCCGCCTTCAACGATAGAATACGGCAGTGGCCGAACATCCGCCGGACCCGCTTCCTGTGGGTCGCAGATCTGACATCCGCGTCATCACGCTCGCTATCGCCTGGCGCGGGGATGAGATCCTGCTCTGCGAAGGCCGGGACGACGTGAAGGGCGACTCGTTCTTCCGGCCTCCGGGCGGCGGCATAGAGTTCGGCGAGACAGCCGCCGTCGCGCTTGCCCGAGAAATGATGGAGGAGTTCGGGCAGCCCATCCGCCCCGGACGCCAGATCGGAATCATCGAGAACATCTTCACCTACAACGGCGAAGCCGGACACCAGATCGCCTTCCTCTACGAAGTCGAATTCGAGGATCCCGCCTTCTACCGCCGTGACGAGATCCCGATCTGGGGAGAGGATGGTTGGGCCGGGCCAGCCACCTGGCGGCGGCTGACCATGTTCGCCGAGGGCGGCGCCCGCCTCGTTCCCGAAGGCCTGTACGAAGTCCTGAGCGCCGAAAGACGCGGGAGGTAGAATGCAACCTATGCGGCGCGTGAAGCTCGCCCCATCGATTCTGACTGCTGACTTCGGGCGGCTTGCCGACGAGGTGCGCGCGGCCGAGGCGGGCGGGGCCGACTACCTGCACCTCGACGTCATGGACGGCCGGTTCGTCCCGAACATCACCTTCGGGCCACTGCTGGTGGACGCTCTGCGCCGCGTGACGACCCTGCCGTTCGATATCCACCTGATGATCGTCGAGCCGGAACGGCACATCGAGGCATTCGCGGACACGGC
>CAYYYI010000002.1:0-3087 GCA_964475735.1 uncultured Anaerolineaceae bacterium | reverse complement strand
ATCGAAATCGATGGCGGCGTGAAAGTGGGAAACGCGGCCGCGTGCGCGGCGGCGGGCGCGGATGTCCTGGTCTGCGGCAGTTCGGTGTTCAACGCCGAGTCCAGCCCGGCCATGAATCTCGCCGCCCTGCGCCGGGCCGTCGAGCAGGCCTGAGCGAGCCTCCCCTCCGTTCGCCTTTACACTGCGACGTGCAATGAACCGGGCCCTCTTCGCCGAAGTCGCCGTGAACGCCGGTCACCCCGCGCGAACAGCCTTCACCTATTCGATCCCGGAGGGGATGGAGGTCGCCGCCGGGCAGGCGGTCTTTGTGCCCTTTGGGCAGCGCATCCTGCAGGGGATCGTGCTTGCCCTCTCCAGCGAGAGCCCTGTGTCCGAGACACGTCCTGTCAGCGCGGTGGCCGACGCCACGCCGGCGCTCGATGACCTTCACGTGGGGCTTGTCCGCTGGATGAGCGACTACTACCTGGCCCCGCTCTGGGACTGCGTGTCCATCTGCCTGCCGCCCGGATACGGCCAGAAGCCAGTGACCATGGTCTCGCCGGTCGAGGTGCCGCCTCTCCTCCCCGTTGACCCGAAGGACCACAAGATCCTGGCGTACGTGGCCTCACACGGGCAGGTGCCGCTCGACCAGTTGCAGGAGGCTGTGGGCGGCATCACACGGGCGCGGCTTCGGCGCCTGCAGCAGGCCGGGCACCTGACCGTCGCGGAGGGCCTGGCGCGGCCGTCGGCGCGGGCGAAACTCCAGCGGCGGGTCGCCCTCGCCCGGCGGGTCGAGGAAGCGCTCGCCCGCGCAGCGGAGCTGGAGGAGCGCTCTCCCCGGTCCATCGCTGCCCGGCTTCTGTACCTCCTCGCCGCCGAAGGTGACGTTACCCTGACGGACGCCCGCGAGGCGGGGGCGCAGCCGAAACACATCCAGGCTCTCGAAGAGGAAGGGTGGGTAAGGGCGTACTCCGCGCGCGTTGAGCGCCACCCCCTCGCCGGCCGTGTCTTCCCGGCGCGGCTCCCGCCAAGCCTCACGGCCGAGCAGCAGGCGGCCGTTGAGGCGATCGGGGCGAAGCCCGGGGTCTACCTGCTCCACGGCGTAACCGGCTCCGGCAAGACCGAGGTGTATCTCGAACTCGTCCAGCGCTCGCTTGAGGCGGGCAAGGGCGCAATCGTCCTTGTGCCGGAGATCTCCCTCACCCCGCAGGCCATCCGGCGGTACGGCGAACGGTTCGGGGACACCCTGGCCGTTGTCCACTCGGGGCTGAACATCGGCGAGCGCTACGACCAGTGGGAGGCGGTCCGCGACGGGGAGTTTCGCGTGGTAGTGGGCTCGCGCAGCGCGCTTTTCGCGCCAGTACGAAACCTGGGCCTGGTTGTCATCGACGAAGAGCACGAGTGGACCTACAAGCAGACTGACCCGCCACCGCGCTACCACGCCCGCGACGCTGCCAGGGAGCTCTGCGCGGCCGCTGGGGCAACGCTCGTTCTCGGAACCGCCACCCCGGACGTCGTGACCTACCACGACTCCGAACGCGGGCTCATCCGCCGGGTCGAACTGGGGACGCGCGTCGCGCCGGGTGAGGACGGGGAGGCCGGGACCGGTCAGATGCCGCAGATCACGGTGGTCGACATGCGCGAGGAGCTGAAGACCGGGAACCGGAGCGTGTTCAGTTTCGCGCTTCGGCGGGCGATCCGGGCGGCATTGGCCGCGGGCGAACAGAGCATCCTCTTCGTGAACCGGCGAGGGGCAGCCCGCTTCCTGCTCTGCCGCGACTGCGGGTACGTTCCCCAGTGCCCATCGTGCGAGCTGGTGATGGGGCTCGACGAGCACGCCCGGGTGACGCCGCAGCTTCGCTGCCACCATTGCGGGCGCAATCGCCGCCTTGAGGAGCACTGCCCGCGGTGTCATGGCGCGCGCTACCGGCCGTTTGGAGTCGGGACCCAGAAGATCGAGACCTTCGCCCGGCAGGAGTTCCCCGGGGCGCGCGTAGCTCGCTGGGATAGCGACGTGTCCGGGCGCAAGGGCAGCCACGAGCGCATGGTCGAGGCTCTTGAGGCGGGCGAGATCGACATCCTCGTCGGCACGCAGATGCTGGCCAAGGGGCTCGACCTGCCCCAGATGATGGTCGTCGGCGTGGTCGACGCCGACGTAGGCCTCAGCCTGCCGGACTACCACGCCCACGAGCGCTCGTTTCAGCTGTTGTCGCAGGTCGCCGGACGGGCGGGGCGGCGAGACAGGCCGGGAACGGTGATCATCCAGACGTACGAGCCGGAGGCAGCGCCGATCCAGTGCGCCGCCGCGCACGACTACCGCTCCTTCTACGAGCACGAAATCGCCCACCGGCGCCGCGCGGGCTATCCACCTTTTACGCGGCTGGTGCGGCTGCTGTACCAGCACCGCAACAACCAGCACGGGCTGGAGGAGGCGACCCGCGTCGCCACCGAGCTTCGCACGCGCCGCGACGCCGCCGGCCGAGCCGAGCCGGACATACTGGGGCCGTCGTTGGCGTTCATACCGCGAATCCGGGGCCGTTCTCGCTGGCAGATCCTGCTGCGGGGCCGCAACCCGGTGAGCCTGCTCGCCCCAACACATCTCGGGGAGGGCTGGTCGGTGGACGTTGACCCCGCGAGCCTGCTGTAGAGCCGGCTTACTTTGCGCATTTCCGCACAATCGGGGTAGTATCCGCGTCGGAGGTCTGCGCCTGTGTCACCTGCTCTCGCATTCATCGGAATCTCGATCATCGGGACGTGGGGGCTTGCGACCATCGGCCTGATCGCGGGCGGCATCATTCTCATCTTCTTCCCCGGCGACCCGACGACCGCTTCGGACAACACCCTTGGCGGCGTAATCCTGCTTGTGGTTGGGCTCGCCTCGGGCGGCCTGATGCAGATGGTGGTTGGGCCGCTGCTCGGCATCGACCCGCCGTTCCCGATTCGCTCCAGGACCATCATTCCCCACGCTAAGATGAAGCGCTGGGAGAGCGCCGGTGAGCTTCGCGATTTCCCTGACGGCCTGCCGAAGGAGATCCGCCTGCGCAGCCGCCGCCTGACGATCATTCGCCAGGGCGAGACCGCCTACGCCATCAACGCCCTGTGCTCGCA
>CAYYYI010000001.1:33209-62048 GCA_964475735.1 uncultured Anaerolineaceae bacterium | reverse complement strand
TGCCGATCAAGGAGCCTACCCCTGTCCCGGCGACGCCGACGAGCACCTCGGTCGCCTCGCCCTCGCCGTCGCCGAGCCCTTCGCCCACGGCGAACCCGAACACACCCGACTTCGCCCCCACGAATGCCGCACTCACGAATGGCGGGACGACGCTGCGAGTGACCGTGGGCAACCTGAGCAGCAACGCATTCAACGGCTCCCTTGTGGTCTCGGTGGCGGGGGTGGGGCCGGGAACGCTAACTCAGGCGTTTGGAGTGCAAATCCCGGCAAACGGGACCGCAACGGTGGAATTCGGGCTTGACCCACCAGTGACAACGCAGAAAACCGCGCAGGTGAAGGTGGACCCGGACAACGCCATCAAGGAAGCGAACGAGGACAATAACGCGGCCTCGTTTGGCCTGCAGCCGCCGCTGGAGCAGCCCGATATTGCCATCACAGGCGCTCAGGTGACTCCAGCGGGGATCACGGTGACGATCAAGAACAACGGTGGCGCGCTGTCGGCGACGACGGTCACGGTACGTATCAAGATCGGGAACGCCGAGACGGCGAAGTCGCAAGAACTGGCTCTCGCCAAGAACCAGTCTGTCACGTTCACAGACATCGCGAAGCCCGGGACCGGCATCGCAACGATCGAGGTGGTGGTGGGCGGCCAGGTGATGGCCTCGGCTCCTTTGGACATCAAACCATGAGCCACGCCATCCGACCGGCAGCTCACCGCCAGTGACGTAACCACTGGCGAACGTTCAGGACGCGTTTCTGCGCCAACAGGCGGCGTGCGAGCGGTTAGGATCAGGGCGTGGACGTCGTTGAGGAGATCAAACGCAAGCTCGACCTGGCCGAATACATAGGCCGCAGCGTGCGCCTGCAGAAGAGCGGCCGGAGCCTGCGCGGACTCTGTCCGTTCCACTCCGAGAAGACGCCCTCGTTCTATGTCTTTCCCGACCGGGGGACGTGGCGCTGCTTCGGAAGCTGCGGCGAAGGCGGCGACCTCTTCACCTTCGTTCAGAAGCGCGACGGCCTCGACTTCCGGGATGCGCTGCGGCAGCTCGCCGCCGAAGCGGGCGTGCAGCTTTCACCCGAAGCTGCCCAGCGGCGCAGCCGGGTTGACCGGCTCGCGGCCGTCGTGTCGGCGGCTGTGGACTATTACCAGCGCCAGCTTCAGGACCCGGCCGCCGGCGAAGCGCGCGCCTATCTGCACGAGAAGCGCGGGCTCACGCCAGAAACCATCGCTGCCTTCCGCATCGGCTGGGCGCCGGATGACTGGCATCCGCTGCACGACTACCTCGCCGGGCGCGGTTACGACGAGACGGAGGCGCTCGCAGCGGGCCTGCTGGTCGCTCCGGAGAGCGGCGGACGCCCCCATGACCGCTTCCGGGGACGCGTCATCATCCCCATTGCCGACGAGCGGGGCCAATTCATCGGCCTCGGTGGGCGGTCGCTCCACGGCGAAGAGCCGAAATACCTCAACTCCCCTCAGTCGGAGCTCTTCGACAAGGGCCGCACCCTGTTCGGCCTCGACCTGGCGGGCGACGCCATCCGGGGGGCCGGGACCGCGGTCGTTGTCGAGGGGTACATGGACGTCATTGGCCCGTGGCAGGCGGGGTTCCGCAACGTGGTCGCTACCATGGGGACTTCCCTCACCGAGAACCACGCCGCGCTCCTCCGCCGCTACGCGAAGCGCGTGGTGCTGGCCATGGACCCGGACGCCGCCGGCATGGCGGCAGCCGAACGCGCGGGCGGTCTGTTCCTGTCGTTGGCTTCGCCCGAGACGATGGCGCGATCGGCGCGATCGGCCGAACAGCTGACGCGAGGGGCCGAGGTTGAGCTGCGCGTCGCGCCACTCCCCGCGGGCATGGACCCGGACGAGGTTGCTCGCGACAACCCGGCCGCCTGGGAAGGCGCCATCGCCGGGGCATTGCCCTTCGCGGAGTTTCTGCTGAACCGGCTGATGGGTGAGGAGCGGCCGGAGTCGCCGCAGGAAGCGCGCCGCGTGGTCGACCGTATCCGGCCAGTGCTCGTCGCAGTTGTGGACCCGGTGGAGCGAGCGATGTACGTGCAGCGCATCGCGCGGCGCCTCGGCGTGACCGAACAGGCGGTACTCGAACGGGTGCGGCAGGGAGCGTACGTCCCCCGGGGCGGACGCCCGGTAGTGGTCCGCGCCGAGGCGCCGCCGCCTGACCAGACGCTGCTCGCCATCCTTGTGCAGAACCCGCTGTTGCGCGCCGAGGTGCGCTCGCTGCCGCCGGACCTCTTCGCGGCCGCGCTCGACCGGGAGGCGTTCCTTCGCTGGCTCCATGCCGAGGACCCGCGCGAAGCTCAGCCTGACGACCCGGTGGCGGCCCACCTCCTTGAGCTGGCACGGCGGAGGCTCCCACCATTTTCGCCCGATGACGCTCGCCGCGCTGTGAAGGAGAAGATCAGTGAGATTGGACGCGATCGGCTAATCCAGCGGCAGATGGCCGTCACGGAGGAATTGGCCACGGCCGAGCGGGCACTGGGCGCCAACCGCGTGGCGGAGGTCTCGAACGAAGTGTGGCGCGGCGCGCTCCCGCCTGACGACAGCATGGCGCTGGCCGAGACGGTCATCGAAGAGCTTGAGCTGGGGCTGAGCATTCACCGGCGGGAAGAAGCAGCAGGCGGCCGCCAGGCTGACCGCACCCTGCTCTAGCGCTTCGGTCTACCCTTACGTCAACCAGCATCGAGGTCTAAGTCAGCTTCGACCTTAACCTTAGCGCTTGTTAAATTACGTTTACCGTCTTGACACCATACGTCCACCGGGAGTATTACATACCGCACGGTCGGCAAAACGGCCGGAACAAGCGGGAGGTGCCTTTCCCTATGCGCAGTGTCAACTGGTAATAAGGGTCGCACCCAGGTAAGAAGGCGGGCTCGAAAGGCCCGCCTTCGCATTTCCGGGGAGATTAGCCGCCGGCGGGCAGCGGCTGCTCCCGGGAGCGAATGCTCCGCAGAGCGGTCAGGCAGCCTTCTTCTCGGGCTCGGAGTCGCGCCAGGGAGCGATACGGTCAACGACTCGCAGCAGCTCATCCCGCGATGCGCTGACAGGGTCGGCGGTGCGCCACTTGTGAGGCTCGGTCAGCACCGTTAGGGTCCCCGCGAAACGCATCCAGAAGACCATGTACCGGTAGGCGGGCATCAACGGGACGGTCCACCACCCGCGCCAGAGCCGTCGCGACGATGGGAACACGACAAGGAGTGCGCTCGTGGTCCAGGTCGCCGCCTCGATAATCATGTAGGCAAGGTAGAGCAGGACGGTCGCGATAACGATCGTGGCCCAGTGGTAGCCCATGAAGGCGAGCGCCGGCATGAGGAACGTCCAGGCGACACGCGGGAAGGCGAGGGTGTGGTCGACCATTAGCGTGCGCACCGGCGAGAAGCCGCGGTGGAAGATGCCCCGGTGGGCCAGCTTGGGGTGGGCGGCTATCACCTCGATCTCGCCCCTCTGCCAGCGCACTCGCTGCGAATAGAGCGCGCGAAGGCTGGGGATGGGCTCCGTGTAGCAGACGGCGCTTGTCACCACCGAGACCTTCTTGCCGGGAAACGACTCCTGGATGTCGAAGGTCATGAACGTGTCTTCGCCGACGGTCGAAGTGTCGTAGAGGTGGGTGGCGAAAATGATATCGCGGCGGAACGCGCTGAAGGCGCCAGCCAGGGTGAACAGCGACCGCGATTCTGACTGGAAGCGGCGGCCGACGTTAAAGGCGAAGTAATACTCCTGAAACTCACATTCGTGGATGAACCGCATGAGGCCGTGACTCGGTTGGCCCTGCTGGATTTCGACCGAGCCGGTGGCCGCGACCAGGTTCTCGTCGTGCTCGAAGGCGGCCACCATGTTTGCCACCGCATCGGGATGGAGCGTGATGTCGGAGTCAAGGTTGATGATGTATTCGCCCATGGCGTGGTGAATGCCCACGTTGAGCGCCCACGGCTTGCCCTGGTGGAAGGTCGAGAGCCAGTGAATTGACCCCGCGTAGCCTGACTGCTGCTGCTCGCAGAAGACGGCGAAGGAGCGGTCGCGGCTGCCGTTGTCAATGGCAAGGATCTCCACGAGGTGCGGCGGATAACTCTGCGCCTTGATGGACTCGATGCAGGCGGCAAGATCGTTGGCGCTGTTGTAGACGGGCACCAGGACGGTGACGCGGGGCCACTTTCCGTTGGGGGCTTTGGTGACGGGCCGGATAGGCAGGCGCTTCTGTTTGCCCGCCACCACCGCGGTCAGGTACGCGAAGGCGACGGAGCCATCGATGAGGATCGGCACAAGCAGGAACACGCCCCAGAAGCCAATCTGCATGTACCAATCGCCCACCATCAGAAGGCCCCGCCCTGCAACCGCGTTCCCACGGTCCTGAGGGTGGGACGGGTGATGGCGTACCAGTAGATAACGACAGCCATCACGAAGAACACTGCCCGGCCCAGGAACACGTGCACGAAGTCGAGCGTGCCCTGGCCGAAGTAGGCCACCGAAGCAACAATCACGAAGACGCGGAACGTGTTCGCGATGAAGGTGGCGGCCAGAGCCACAGCCAGGACCTTGCTGCGGGCCATGACGCCGCCGCGGGGGAAGAAGGCGATCAGCCCGGCAAGCGCGGCAAGCTCAAGCAGCCCGGAGGATTCAAGGCCAACGTTGAGGTGAGTCCACTCCTGGTGGTGGGGCACGCCTACAACCACAATCGCCCCGGGGTCTGACCACGTGACGCGGGTGCCGATGCCCACGAGGCCGGCGAGCGTATCGACGCTCCGTGCCGTCGCGGCGCGCAGGGCGAGCTCAAGGGGAATGAACTCACGCGAGAGGAACACCAACAGGATGGCAGAGCCGGCCGACCCCAGCACGTAGTAGGGAAGCCACGCCCCGGCGCGCCAGAAGAACGCGGTCAGCGCCACCCAGGCGACAAGCGCGATTCCGAAGAGCGCGAGCTCGCTCATGCGCGCTTGCGCCGCCACACCCAGGCTGCGACGACGGCGGCAGCAAAGCCAACGCCGAGGAGCGGCCAGCCCATGGCGCTGGCACCGGAGCACTCATACCTGGCGGAAACCTTGTCCTCGGGCTCGGCAGGCTCGTCAAACGGGCCGGTCGCGTATTCCGCCGTGTTCTTGACCTCGCACTTCTTGCCGTCCTTCACTTCGTAGCTCTGGGTGACCTCGATGTACTGCCCGGAGCCCGTGGAGTTGAACTTGCCGCTTCCGCCCGATGCAATGCTGTCGCAAGCGGCGCCGCCGAAGGCGGTGCACGACTCCGCCTTCTCGTCCCACACCACGAGGTCGGCATCGAACGACGGGCGCAGCCTCCAGGCGACGGACTCGGCGCTTTCAGAGACGAACTCCATGATGAGCTTGGGCTTCGCACAGGACTTCGACGACTCGCTGGCGGTGGCTTTCGATGTCTTTCCGTTCGGCCCCTTCAGAGTCCAGACGAGCGGCTCGCCATCGAAAGCGACAGCGAAGGCAGCGTTGGGAAAGGCGGGAGTGCGCCCTGGTTGGAACACCGTCGGAAGCGCGGAGTCACCGGCACCGGGCGTCAGGCTGTTTTCCTCCCCGGCCGGGATCGTCACGGCATCCTTGTTGTCGTTCTTGAAGCCGAAGAAGGCGGTATACGCGCCACCACCGTTGTCCGTCACGCATTCCAGAATCGGCTTTACGCTCTTGGGCTTGGCGGCTTTCGTTGGAGTTGCGGTTGAGGGAACGGCCGTTGGCGCGGCCTCCGGTTCGTTCGCCTGGTTGTACGCGCAAAGGTGGATGGTCCCTTCGCCTTTGCTGCCGAAGTCATCCTTTTCGATGGAGACGCTCTGGTTGTCGCCCTTCGGCTTGTCCGGGCAGTTCGAGCCGCCGTTGGCGTTCTTGATGAAGTCGACGAGAGTGTACCCGGCCGGGTTCGGCGGCGAGGACTTCTCGGTCACGGTGTAGCTGCCCGCAGCGAGGGGGGTGTTGTCCTCGTCGGTGGGCTCGGCGACGACCTTGCCGTCGTCGTCAGCGACCTGGAAGGTCCAGGAGTGCGCCGGAGTGGCGGGCTTCCACTTCTTCGACGAGGCGTCCCAGACACGCTTGTGGATGACCAGCTTGCCTTCGGCCTTTGCGGATGACACGTCCGAACCCGCGGCTGGCTCGTCCCCAGCCTCAAGCGCCCGGGAAGGACTCGATGTCTCCTCCTCGCGAGGAGCGGCCTGCACCTCAGCGGCAAGGAGCGTTGACCAGAACATGATGAAAGCAGCACAAACCGCGAGAATCGTGGGTCGCATCAAGCAGCCTCCTGCTGGCTCACTCGGACATAGCTGGTGGGGTTCTCCCAGAGCGTCACGGTGACGAGGCGAGTGCCGTCCGGGAGGTTTTCGGCCAGGGCGGTCGCCAGGTTTCGGAAGATCACAGCAGCCAGGTTTTCGCCGGTCGCCTGGATGCGCGTGAAGGGCTCGATGTCGTTGAGGAAGCGGCCCGAGTACTTCTTGGCCTCGGCATCGAGCAGGTTCGACACCTCGCGGAATCCGACGACCATGCCGTTGGAATCCACCGAATCCGTGACGAATGACGCCTGCACGCGGAATGAGTGGGTATGACGCTCGCCGGAGGGCCGCATGGCATGGGAAGCGCCAAAGAACGAGTCGATCCCGAGCTCGTAGCGCATTCCCGAGGCGATTGCGCGCTGAAGGAGTCGCCCTTCAGGGGCCACAGCCGCGGCGCCAGCGCCTGCGGCCGGAAAGTGGCTCCTCGAGTGGCGTATTCCCTTGGGCACAAGGCGGCTCAACACCACGCCGTCACCAGCCTTTCACAGGGTGTCATCTGAAGGTGTCGGCACAATTCGGGTGAAATCGAGTGGAGACGCAGTAGCAGGCCGGCAAGCGTTTCACCAGCGCGCTAGAGAGACTCGTTCGTGCGACCTGTCACCGGAAGTCCCCTGCGAAACGCTGGCGCCCCGCCGAAGAACAAGAGTGTGAACGCAGACACCACAAATTCCCCGGATACGAAACTCGAGATGGCAGCCTGGCTTGCCGGCTATCGCGCGGCCATCGCGGACGCAATGGCCATCGTCGATGCCCTTGGGGGACCCGGATTCCACAACTTGAGCGCGCCTGTGCTCCTGAGGGTGAAGGCGCGCCTCGCTGACCTTGAAGGCCAGCACGCCGCTCACGCCGCCTGATTCACCATCGCGGCGCCGGCAAACCGCCCGGAAACACTTCCTCGCGCAAAAGCGAACGAAACATGGGTATCATTCGCGGTTTGCGGCTGTTCTCAGGTTCGGGGATACTTGTCGAGCAGGAAGCGCCTCGTGCTATACTCCCGCCCAGCCCAGACGGGCCGCTAGCTCAATTGGCAGAGCAAGTGACTCTTAATCACTAGGTTGAAGGTTCGAGTCCTTCGCGGCTCACCAGGCCTTTCCTGTTCCGAAGCTTGTGGTCCGCCCCTCGTGGCGGGCCACGGCCGCACTTGTGGGGAAGTGTCGGAACTGGCAGACGAGCATGACTTAGGATCATGTGCCGCAAGGCGTAGGAGTTCGAGTCTCCTCTTCCCCACACACTCGAAGGACCCTGGCAGAAAGCACGAGCCCGGCAGTCACTGCCGGCAAGCAGAAGGAGGAGGGATGGCGCTTCTCGAGGTCAAAGACCTTCGGACCTACTTCTACACGCAGGAGGGGACCGTCAAGGCGGTCGACGGCACCTCCTACAACGTGGAGGAAGGCGAAACGCTCGGATTGGTGGGCGAATCGGGCTGCGGCAAGAGCGTGTCGGCCCTGTCCATCCTCCGGCTCATCCCGCAACCGCCCGGCAAGATTGTCTCGGGCGAGATCCTCTTCCAGGGCCGGGACATCCTCAAGCTCGACGAGGATGCGATCCGGAAGATCCGCGGCAATGACATCGCGATGATCTTCCAGGAGCCCATGACTTCGCTTAATCCCGTGCTGACCATCGGCCGCCAGATGACAGAGGCGCTCGAACTGCACATGGACCTGCACGGGAAAGCAGCACGAGACCGGGCGGCCGAGCTCCTGGAGATGGTGGGCATCCCCGAGGCGCGCAACCGCCTCGACGACTACCCGCACCAGTTCTCCGGCGGCATGCGCCAGCGCGTGATGATCGCCATGGCTATGAGCTGCAACCCGAAGTTGCTGCTGGCAGACGAGCCCACGACAGCGCTCGATGTGACGATCCAGGCGCAGATCCTGGAGGTCATGAGCCGGCTCAGCCGCGAGTTCGGCACGGCGGTGATCATCATCACCCACAACCTGGGCGTCGTGGCGCGCTACGCCGACCGGGTCAACGTGATGTACGCGGGCCGCGTGATCGAAACGGCGGGCGCTACGGAACTCTATGCCAACCCGAAGCACCCCTACACGGTGGGCTTGCTGAACTCCGTGCCCCGGCTGGATGAGACGCGCAAGGAGAAGCTTGTCCCCATCGAGGGGCTCCCGCCGGACCTTGCGCACCTGCCGCCGGGCTGCTCGTTCTACCCGCGTTGCGCCTGGCGAATCGATCGCTGCAAGGAGGAGTACCCTCCGTTCAAGCTGGTCGCGGAAAACCACTACTCGGCGTGCTGGGAATCCGAACGCGTTCGCAGGGAGGTCGCAGTTGGCGCAGCAGACTAGTTCCTCCATCCGCCAGAGAACCGGCACGCTTGGGGAGCCGCTCGTTGAGGTCAAGGACCTCCAGGTCTACTTCCCCGTCTCGGCCGGCATTATCTTCCAGCGCAAGGTCGCCGACGTGAAGGCGGTCGATGGCGTCACCTTCACGGTCAAGCGCGGCGAGACGCTCGGGCTCGTGGGCGAATCGGGATGCGGCAAGAGCACCACGGGGAAGGCGATTCTGCAGCTGATCCGGCCGACAGCAGGCACCGTGGACTTCGAGGGCACGGACCTGACGCGGATCCGCGGGCGCGAGCTACGCCGGTTCAGGCGGAAGATGCAGATGATCTTCCAGGACCCCTACGCGAGCCTGAACCCGCGTATGTCGGTCGGCAGCATCATCGGCGAGCCGATCACCATCCACAAGCTTGCCAGCGGCAAGGCCAAGAAGGAGAAGGTGCAGAACCTGCTCCAGACCGTGGGCCTGAACCCGTACTTCGCCAACCGCTTCCCGCACGAGTTCTCGGGCGGGCAGCGCCAGCGCATCGGCATCGCCCGGGCGTTGGCGGTCGAGCCCGACTTTATCGTCTGCGACGAGCCGGTCTCGGCGCTCGACGTTTCCATTCAGGCGCAGATCATCAACCTTCTGCAGGACCTTCAGGACCAGTTCAACCTCACCTACCTCTTTATCGCGCACGACCTTTCCGTTGTGCGGCACATCAGCGACCGGGTGGCCGTCATGTACCTCGGCCACATCATGGAGCTCACGGACCGGGACTCCATCTTCGAGAACCCGCTCCATCCCTACACCAAGGCGCTTATGTCGGCCGTGCCGATCCCCGACCCGGCCATTGAGCGCAAGCGCGACCGCATCATCCTCCTGGGCGACGTGCCCAGCCCGCTGCGCCCGCCGTCTGGATGCGTGTTCCACACGCGCTGCCCCATCGCCATCGATGAATGCCGCGCTCGCCGTCCGGAATGGCGCAACGTGGGCACGAGCGACCGGGAGCACTGGGTTTGGTGCCACCGCGTCTAGCAGCGCTGATGCGCTGAAACTCGCACACCAAACGGGGGCGCCGATTTCTCGGCGCCCCCTCTTTCTTTGCATTGCCGGTGATGGCGCGCAGCGGCGGCTATGGCGTTGGACTTGCCGAAGGCGAAGGTGATGGCGAAGGAGCGGCCGTCATGGTGGGCGATGGGGAAGGGCTTGGAGCTGGCGACGGTGAAGGGCTGGGAGCTGGCGAGGGTGAGATGCCCGGCGATGGACTAGGAAATGGCGACGGGGACGGTTTGGGGCCTGGCGAAGGGCTGGGCGATGGAGCGGGCGTGCGCGTCGGGGTTGGCGTCCTGGCGGGCGTGGACGGTGGCTGTTTAGTGGGCGTGGTCATTGGCGTGCCGGTTGGGGTGGGAACCGGCGCCCCATCATCGCGCCCGCTGGCGAGCATGTAGGCTCCGGCAGCAGCAGCGCCGGCTCCGATTACGATGACGAGAATCGAAACCCACATCGCGATTGCGTTCGACTGCTGGCCGGGCCGGGCAGGCCGCGGAGACTCGCGGCGCGGGACTGGGGCCGTGTCATGGCGGCGGCGCGAAGAAGAGAACCGCGGTGGCGGCGGGCCGGGTGCGCGGCCGGGAGGAGCAGGAATGGGAGCTGCGCGACCCTGCCCGGCCTTCGACTGGACGGCACGCAGGGCAGCGCCGAATTCGGCTGCCGATTCGAAACGGTCGTGCGGGAGAAGCGCAAGCGCTCGGGCCAGAATCGACTCAAGCTCCGATGAGGCGCTCATGGCGACGGTACGCAAAGGCGGCGCCTGCATTGCCAACCGCTGACCTGCAGTGGCCGCCGGAGTAGCGCCCGCGAACGGGAGCCTCCCTGCCACCATTTCGTAGACGGTCAGCGCAAGCGAGTAGACGTCCGAGCGCGCATCGGCAGGGAAGCCCTGGATGACTTCCGGGGCGAGGTAGGCGATGGTGCCGAGGATGGCGCGGGCGGCATCGGGAGCAAGCGTGCGGGTGACGGTGTCCGCCACGCCGAAGTCCGCCACCTTGGCGACGCCGTTCTCGTTCACGAGGATGTTCTCGGGCTTGACGTCGCAGTGCACGATGCCCTGCTCGTGCGCGTACTGGAGGGCGCTGGCGACCTGGCTGCCATAGCGGATCGCCTCCGCCTCGCTAAGGCGGCCCTGCGCCTCCAGCAACTGGCGCACGGAGAACCCGTGCACGTACTCCATCACCAGGAAGTGATGGCCCTCGTGCTTGCCAGCGTCGTGGACAGCGACGATGTTCGGGTGCTGCAGCCGGGCGATGACGCGCGCCTCGCGCTCGATGCTGTCGATCAGCTCACCCGCGCCCGCGCCGGCAATGGAGTCGCGCAGGATCTTCACCGCGACCCAACGGGAAAGCCGTTGGTCCTCCGCGAGCCATACTTCGGACATGCCGCCCGTGCCGAGCAACCGCTCGAGGCGGTATCGTCCGTCTATGAGATCCGAAGTCTTCAAAGCGCGATGACGCTCCGGGCGGCAGGCCGTGGGTTCGTTTCGCGCGAGCGGAACATTGAGCTGGGCTTCGTGCTGGCCAGCGCGGCCTTCGCCGTGGTGGCCTGGCGCGCGCTCGATGCTGTCGCGTTCGCGATGCCTGCCAATTCTGGTCGCATGCTAACGCAATTCCTCGTTGCCGGGCTTGCCGGTCACCTGGGGATTCGCATCTTCGCCCCCAGGGCGGCTCCGCAGGTTTACGGCGCCGCTCTCCTGCTGTCGGCAATTGGGCTGGCGTTCGTTGTGCGCCTGGCCCCGGAACTCGGGCAGGAGCAGGCTAACTGGATTGCGCTGGGGGTCGTGCTGATGGTGGCATCGGCTGGGGCGAGCCGGCGCTACCGCCTGCTTCGAGGCTACCGGTACACGGCCGCGCTCCTGGCGTTGGCCCTGCTGGTTGTCACGGGTCTCTTCGGCACAACGGTGAACGGCGCGCGACTGTGGCTTTCCATTGGCGGTCACCCGGTGCAGTCCACAGAGCTCATCAAGCTGTTCATGCTCGTATTCCTGGCCGGCTTCCTGGCCGACGAGGCGGCCGTACTCTCCGCCGGGCGGCTGCGGTTTGGCGGCAGGACCTACAGCGCTCTGCCATATGTGGTTCCCCTGTTGCTCACGTGGCTGATGGCGATGGCGGCGCTCGCCCTGCTGAAGGACCTCGGATCCATCGCGTTGCTTCTCCTGCTGGCGATAAGCGCGCTCTACGTGGCTACCGGCCGGGCGTGGTTCGTGGTCGCGGGGGCGGGTCTGCTCGCCCTGACGGCGCTCGCGGGGTACTTCGCCTTTGACCACGTGCGCGAACGGATCGACGTCTGGCGTTCGCCCTTCGCGGAAGAGCAGGCAGCCGGGTACCAGACGGTGCAGAGCCTTTACGCCATCCAGGCGGGAGGAATCACCGGCGAGGGGCTTGGGATGGGGCAGCCGGGGTCCATCCCCGCGGCGGAGACGGACTACGTCTTCAGCGCCATTGGCGAAGAGCTGGGGCTTGCGGGCGCTGTCGGGGTGGTGATGGTCTATGCCGTGCTGCTTTTCGCCGGGTTGCGCGTAGCACTGCAGTGCCCTGATAGCTATGGCCGGCTGCTGGCCGCCTCGGCGTCGTTCCTGGTGGCGATCCAGGCGGCAATCATCATCGCCGGGAACCTGCGGCTGATACCCACCACCGGCATCACGCTGCCGTTCGTCAGCTACGGCGGGTCGAGCCTGATCGTGAACTTCATCCTCGCGGGCCTGCTACTTGGGATTTCGAGCGCCTCCGCAGAGCAGCGTCAGAGATGAAACCGCAGCGCGACGGCGCCGAAGGTGATTATCTCGCCGCCGCGCAGAGTCGTCCCGCGGCGGTCAATCGGCAGGCCGTCGACAAGCGTTCCATTAGTGCTCCCTGCGTCGTAGACGCGCCAGCCCCCGGCGACCTGCTCGATGGTGGCGTGGTGGCCCGACACTGAGGGGTCTGGCAAGAGGATGCCGCTGGCTGCGTCCCGGCCAACGGTCATGCGGCCGGCAAGCGGGAAGGCATTCCCGGGCTGCATTCCCGTGCGGGCCACGCCTTCAATCACAAGACGTGTGCCGGTGACGCGCGGCTGCTTCCGGTCCGCAGGGCGCGCCGGGCGAAGTCCGGAGAGCATGCTGAGGCTCGCGGCGAGAACGAACGCGAAGATCACGGCCAGCAGCCCCAGCCGCAGGACAAGAAGCTCGGTGTCGCCGCTCAAACGGACTGCTCCAGAGTGAGCTCGAAATCGCCCAGCACAACGGCGACACCCGCCTGAAGCGTTACCTCGTCATGACGCTCTCCGTCGACGGTGAGTCCGTTGCGGCTGCCGAGGTCGCGAAGAACATATCCATGCTCCGAGCGCACCAGTTCCGCATGGCGGCGGGAAACGGCGAATCCCGGCAGCAGCAGGTCGTTTCCGGCCCCACGGCCAATTGTGAACGGCGTGTGCGTGACGGGAACGCGCGTCCCGTCGCCCAGCACCAGCTCGAGGCCACGCTCCGGGACGAATCGGCCCGTAGCTCCCGCTGGCACGGGCGCCGCGGTCCGCCGGGTGGTGTCAACGAAGCGAGCGGTGACGGCGACGGTCCCGGCAGGCACAGCGCCGGACTCCTCGAATGTGATCACCCGGTCCCCGATGCGGCGCAGGGTCCGCCCGGCTTCCAGTTCGGCGAGCAGAGACTCGATTCCATCCCGCAGGGCATCGAGAGCGGGGCTGTACGCTGCGTAATCACCGGGATGGAAGGCCACGCGGATTGCGTTGGGAGCGGCATCGCCGGTGATGGCTTCTTCGGCGGCGGCGCGCACGCGTTCGAGGACCTCCATCGGGTGGAGCGAGCCTGCCACGCTGCGCGCGGCCTGTTCGAGCAACCGTTCGAGCGGGTTCCCGCGGGGCAAGCTCATCGTTGCAGCGCCGCCCGGATGACGTTGCCCGCTATGGGCGAGGCGACCACGCCGCCCTGGCCGCCGTCTTCGACAACCACCGCCACGGCGATGGTGGGGGCGTCCGCCGGGGCGAAGGCGATGAACCAGGCGTGCGACGTTCCCCGGCCGCTCTCCGCCGTGCCCGTCTTCCCGGCAACCTTCACTCCGGGGATGGAGACTCCGTTCGCCTGGCCCTTCTCGACAACCGCCACCATCAGATCACGCATGGTACTGGCAACGGCGGGAGCCAGGACGCGACGCGACGAGCCCGGCGCCAGACCGCTCACGCTCGCACCGTCACGGAGAGCATCGAGGCCGAGGTGGGGAGATGCCATCACCCCGCCGTTGGCGATTGTCGCGGCGATCACGGCCATCTGGAGCGGCGTGGCCAGGAGCTCGCCCTGGCCGAACGCCGTGCTCGCGAGCAGCACCTTCGTCAGTTGCGATCCGGGGGCGAACAGCTGCGTTGGCGCGGTTTCAATGGTGAACTCGAGGGGCGCGCCAAAGCCGAAGCGGCGAGCCGTGTCGAGCAGCCGAACCCAGCCGATGTCGACGCCCAGCTGGCCGAAGATGGCGTTCACCGAGTAGGCGAACGCGTCCCGGAAGGGGTAGGTCCCGACGCCCTGCGGCACGTTGCTGCAGGAGATAGGGAACCCGTCGATGACGATCTCCCCGGGGCACGTGACGGTGGTTTCCGGGGTGATGACGCCGTGTTCGAGCGCGGACGCTGCCGTGACGGTCTTGAACGTCGAACCGGGCGGGTAGTTGCCCTGGGTGGCGCGGTTCAGCAGAGGAGCGGCCGGGTCGGCGTTGAGCGAATCGCCCGCGGCGCCCAGCGCGCCGGGATCGTAAGTGGGGACGCTGACCATAGCCAGCACCTCGCCAGTGCGCGGGTCGAGCGCCACCACGGCCCCCTTGCGGGCGCCAAGCGCCTGCGCCGCTGCCGCCTGCACAACAGGGTCGATTGTGAGGCGCACGTCGAGCCCGCGCACAGATGTGCGAGTGAACTCGGCATCGAAGGCAGCGCGCCAGGAGCCAGCGCTCGATTCGCCTGCCAGCCGGTCGTTGAACGCGAGCTCAATGCCGTGCATGCCGAAGCGCGCATCCAGGTAGCCGACGACATGCGCAACCGAAGCGTCGGGGTAGTAGCGCTCTCCCCCGGGCAGCGTCTCAGCAAGGACGTTGCCCTCGCGGTCGAGGATGCGCCCGCGGCCGGGGTCGGAGTAGGAAGAGAGGATGCGCGGGTTCCCGGCGCGGCCTGAAAGGTCCGTGCGGAAGACCTGCCAGTAGGCGAGAGCGGCGAACATCACTCCCGCGACAAGCAGCGAAACAGCCCCGGCGGACCAGACGCGGCGTTCGAACTCCCCGGCGGCAAGCACGCTCCCGATTGTATGACAGCGCCAGCACCGGGGTCGTCGGGGCCCCTATACGATGCCCGCGCCCCGCAGAGCGGCGAGTTCTTCGCCCGTTATTCCCAGCACCTCGCCATAGACCTCGACGTTATGTTCCCCGAGGGCGGGCGCGGGCCGGCGGTTCACGAGCGGCGAGGCGGACAGCTTCGCAAACGCGCCCGGCGTGTTCACAGGATGCCCATCAACAGGCGATGGCGCCTTCCAGAAATAGTCGCGGGCGGCGTATTGTTCGCTGCGAGTGAGGTCCTCGGCTGTGGCGCAGGGCGCAAGGAGCACCTCGCGGCGGCGCGCTTCCTCGAAAAGCTCGGCCTTGGTGAACGAACCCGTGAAGTTCGCCACGCACTGCTTGATGCGTTCGTATTCGGAGATCGGTTCCTGGCCCGTGACAAGGAGCACGGTGTAGCCGTACCAGTCCTTATCGCGCGTGGCCTCGTCGATGAACCCTGCCTCGTACACCCAGTTCATCAAACGGCCGGTGAACATCCCGGCCACCGAACCAAAGAGGAGCGTGATGGAGACGTAGCCGTCCTTCGCGGGGAAGACGAATCGGATGTCGATGCCGCCGAAGAACACCCCGCCCGCGGCGCGCATGGTGGGCACGTCGCCTACGCCAGAGGCGAGGATCGATGACTGGGTGGCCTGCATGGCGGAGGTCTGACCCGAGACACTGACAAGCTGCCCCATGCCCGAACTCTCGCGCTCAGCAAGCCCCAGCAGAACGCCGACGGCGGCATCGGACCCCGCATGGAGCCAGGCCTGTGGCAGCGTTCCGCGCAGGGGCGGCCGGTCGCGGTCTCCGCTCATACGGAGCGCACCGCTGGAGGCCAGGATGGTGATGTCCGTGCCGGCGTAGCCTGCCTTTGCGCCGTCGAGCCCAAATGGAGTGACGCAGCACGCGACGAGGCGCGGGAACTTCGCCGCCAGCGCATCGTAGCCGCCGAGCGCGGCCAGGTCTTCGATTCCAGAAAGGAGAAGGGCGTCCGAACGCTCCAGGAGCCCATCGAGGAGTGCCCGGCCGTCGGGGATCGACCAGTCGAGGGTGGCGGAGCGCTTGTTGCGGGCGTAGGCGTGCCAGTAGAGCGAACGCTCGATCCCGGGCCTGTCACCAGCGAAAGGAGGCAGCCGCCGGGCCTGCGAGCCTCCCGGCGGTTCGAGCGCGATTACATCGGCCCCCATGTCGGCCAGCATCTGGCCGGCGATTATTCCGCGCTCGTCGCAGCAGTCGATGACCCGGATCCCGTCGTACATGGCGCGGATTCTGTCAAACAGGGAGCGGGAGGGCAACGGCACCCCTTGGAAGCGTCAATGGATGCTGTTCGTGACAGGAGGGGGAGTAGCTTCGGAACTCCTCCCCCAATATCCTCCGTCGCGGGTTGTCAGTCCCGGGGCAGCCCCAGGCCGCGCTGCGCGATGATGTTGCGCTGGATCTCGTTCGAGCCCGAGTAGATGCTCGACGGGACCGCCATGATGTAGGACTCGGGCATTTCGCCGCCGAGCGGGGCGCGTGTCTCTTCGGGGCGGAACTGGCCGGCAAGGCCGAGCATGTTGACGCCGAAGTTGTAGATCCGCTGCCCAAGCTCGGACTGGTAGATCTTCACGACCGAGGCCTCGTAGTTGGGTACGCGCCCGGCGGCCTGCATCGAACCGATGCGGTAGCCAAGGTAGCGGCCGACGTTGTTCGCGATGACGAAGTCGGCCAGCTTCACCCGGTTCCGCTCGCGCACCACTTGCGGCGCGGCCTTGAGAGTAGCAGTCAGCTTCTCCAGCGTGCGCTTCTGCGAGGCGGTGACGCCGATGCCCGAGCGCTCGAAGTCGAGCAGGGTCATGGCGACATACCAGCCGCGGTTCTCTTCGCCGACGATATTGCGGGCAGGGACGCGCACGTCTTCAAAGAAGACCTCGTTGAAGTGGTGGCGGTTCGCCATGTTGACCAGCGGGCGGATGGTCAGGCCGGGGGTGTTCTTGATGTCGTCGATGAGGATGAAGCTGATGCCGCGGTGCTTGGGGGCATCGGGGTCCGTGCGGACGAGGCAGAACATCTGGTTCGCCCGGTGTCCGCCCGAGGTCCAGATCTTCTGGCCGTTGATGACATAGTCGTCGCCGTCGCGCACGGCCCGCGTCTGGAGGCTGGCGAGGTCAGAGCCTGCGCCCGGCTCGCTGTAGCCCTGGCACCAGATGTGCTCGCCGCTGGTGATTTTCGGCAGGTAGTTCGCCTTCTGTTCGGGCGAGCCGTGGATGATGAGGGTGGGGCCGATCATGCCAACGCCGAACCCGCGCGTGCCGGTGTCGGGAGCGCCGTAATAGCCGAACTCCTCGTTGAAGACCATCTGGTCCTTCACATCCGCTGCGAGGCCGCCATACTCCCTGGGCCAGGCAGGGGCGATCCAGCCGCGCTTTGCGAGCTCGCGATTGAAGTTGAGCGCGAACTCGAAGTCGTCGTCGTTGCGCGCTCCGAGCTGGGCGCCGCCAGTGTCGCGCCTCTCCAGTTGCTGCTTGAGGAAGGTACGAACTTCCTGGCGGAGCTTCTCTTCCTTTTCCCCGAAACGGAGGTCCATGGGTCTCCTTCTGTTGGCGCCACCGGCACGGTGGTTGGCCGTGGTCAAATCGCAGGATGACCCATTCTGGACCACGGCCGGGTTTTCCCACAATAGCGGCGAAAGTGGGTATAGAACATTTGTTTCCCCTGGTGTATAGTCCCCTCAGCGGATGGCGGGCATTCCCGGCCCGCCCCGAAATCACTTTGCTGGCGGGTGACAGATGGCAGACAACGACCGCGCCCGGGCCCTCGAGATGGCGCTCCAACAGCTGGACAAGCAGTTCGGCAAGAACACCGTAATGCGCCTGGGCGACAAGCAGGCGGGCATGGCCGTACAGACCATCGCCACCGGTTCGCTGGCGCTCGACATCGCTCTCGGAGTGGGGGGCATTCCCCGCGGCCGCATCACCGAGATCTTTGGCCCCGAATCGGCGGGCAAGAGCACGCTCGCTCAGCACATCATGGCCGAGGCGCAGAAGGCCGGGGGCACGGCCGCCTACATCGACGTCGAGCACGCCCTCGATCCCGCCTACGCGCGGGACCTGGGCATCCGCATCGAGGACCTCCTGGTGAGCCAGCCCGACACGGGGGAACAGGCACTCGAGGTCTGCGAGGCGCTCGTGCGTTCCAACGCCGTGGACGCGATCGTCGTGGACTCGGTCGCAGCGCTTGTGCCCCGAGCTGAGATCGAAGGTGAGATGGGCGACGCCCACGTCGGGTTGCAGGCGCGGCTCATGTCGCAGGCGCTGCGCAAGCTGACACCCGCGATTTCGAGCTCCTCGACGGCGGTCATCTTCATCAACCAGTTGCGCGAAAAGGTCGGGATCGTCTTCGGGAACCCTGAGGTAACGCCCGGCGGGCGGGCGCTAAAGTTCTACTCTTCCGTGCGCATAGAGGTGCGGCGCGTGGAGTCGGTGAAGAGTGGCTCCGAAGCCATCGGCAACCGGGTAAAGGCGAAGGTGGTGAAGAACAAGGTCGCCGCGCCGTTCAAGGTCGCGGAGTTTGAGATCATGTTCAATTCCCCTCGCGGAATAAGCCGCCAGAGCGATATTGTCGACCTCGGAGCGGAACTGGGGATACTCGCGAAGAGCGGCGCCTTCTACAGCTACGGCGAGATGCGCATCGGGCAGGGCCGCGAAAACGCCAAGCAGTTCCTTCGGGACAACCCGGACATCGCTGGGGAGATTGAAGGGGACATCCGGCGGGAAGCGGGCCTGCCCGCACGGCCAGACGCCCGTGCCGCCGAGCAGGTCGCCGCCAGCGCCGGCTAGGAGGCAGACTTGGAGACCACCATCGGGGCAGCGCGCGTGGTCGCCATCCGAAGCCTTCGTAGCGGGCGCGCCCGGGTCACACTGGACGATGGGCGGGAACTTCTGCTCACTGCAGAGGCCTGCGCGCGCGAGGGCCTGCATGCCGGGACCGAACTGGACGACAGCAGGCTCTCGCGAATGGGCGTCCCTGCCCGTGAAGAGGCCGCGCACGAGGCCGCACTGAGCTTCCTCTCCCACCGGGCGCGAAGTGCGGAGGAAGTGCGGCGGCGGCTTGCGCGGCGAGGCTTCGACGATGGCGTCATCGATGCTGAAATTGAGCGGCTGCGGCGGGTCGGGCTGCTCGATGACGCGGCCTTCGCCCGGGCGTGGGTGGCAGAGCGTGAGCGGCTCGCCCCGCGGGGCCGGCGGCTTCTGCGGGCCGAACTGAGGCAGCGCGGCATCGGCGCCGAACCCGCCGAGGCGGCAACAGCGGGGCTTGATGACCGTGAAACCGCGATGGCGCTCGCCCGGAAGAGGGCCACAAGGGTTCATGCGGCGGATTACCGCAGCTTTGCCGCCAAAGTCGGAGGCTTTCTCTTCAGGCGGGGGTTCGACCACGAGACAGCCGAAGAGGCCGTTCGCGCCGCCTGGGCTGAGATGGCCCCGGGAGATGACACGGAGGGGCCGGAAGTCCAGCCTGGAGATTGAGCCGCCGTTCCACTTGCTCCCAATGAACTCAACCGCCGGCGCCCGATCCCCCTATTCCCCCGTCATAGCGCGAGCATCGAGGACGCGATCCAGCTCCTCCCGGGATAGTCCAGAGCGTTCGGCGGCGACCTCGCGGATCGTCCGGCCGCTGCGGAAGGCCTCGTTGGCGATTTCGGCGGCTTTCTCGTAACCGATCACGTTCGCCAGCGGCGTACCGATGCTCAGCCCCTGCTCAACGAGGCGCGGCCCATTGTCCGTGGCCTCAAGCCCCTCGACGCACTTTTCCGAAAACACCGTGGCGGCCGATGCGAGCAGTCCGATCGACTGCAGCAGATTGTGAGCGGCCACCGGCATCATGGTGTTCAGTTCGAAGAATCCCCACTGGCCCGCCGTGGCGATGGCCGCGTCGTTGCCGATCACCTGGGCGGCCACCTGCGCTACCGACTCGGGGATCACGGGATTCACCTTCCCGGGCATGATGGAGCTCCCCGGCTGGAGCGCGGGCAGGGCAAGCTCGTAGATGCCAGCGCGGGGGCCGCTTCCCATGAGGCGGATGTCGTTGGCGATCTTCAGGAGCGAGATGGCGACGACGCGCAGCATCCCGCTCGCTTCGACGATGGAGTCGATCGAGGACTGCGCCTGGAAGTGGTTGCGGGTCTCGCGAAGCTGTACCCGTTCGAACTCCGAGACGAAGGCGAGCGCCCTGGCGGCGAACTCCGGGTGGGTGTTGACCCCGGTGCCGACGGCCGTGCCGCCAAGGGCGACCTCGCGAAGAGCCTCGCCGGCAAGGGTGATACGGCGGCGTGCGCGCTCGACCTGCCCGGCGTAGCCACGGAACTCCTGCCCCAGCCGGATTGGGGTGGCGTCCATGAGGTGAGTGCGGCCGGTCTTCACAACGCCGTCAAACTCATTGGCCTTGCCGTTCAGAGTGGCCTCAAGGCGATAAAGAGCGGGAAGGAGCCTGCGCTGCATGCTGACGATGGCCGCCAGGTGGATGGCCGTGGGGATGACGTCGTTGGAGGACTGGCCCCGGTTGACGTGGTCGTTCGGGTGCACGGGGGCGTAGACGCCCTTCGGGCCGCCGCCCAGGAGCTCATTGGCGCGATTGGCGATGACCTCATTCGCGTTCATGTTCGTCGAGGTGCCCGACCCGGTTTGGAAGACGTCGACGATGAACTCGCCGTCCCAGCGCCCTTCAGTCACCTCCCTGGCGGCGCTGACGATGGCGGTCGCGAGCCCGGCGTCGAGGAGGCCGAGGTCGCGGTTGGCGAGGGCGGCCCCGCGCTTGATCACGCCCAGCGCGCGGATGAAGCTCCGCGGCAGCCGGAGGCCACTGATGGGGAAGTTGGCCGCTGCCCGCGCGGTATCGATCCCGTAGTACGCGCCTGCGGGCACGGGGTACTCGCCCAGGGCGTCATGTTCGGTGCGGAAGCCGTCGTGTTGGCTCATAGAGACCAGTGTCCCGAGGGAGATTCGCCCGGACCAGCTTAACGCGGCGCGGCCGGCGGACGCTCGGGGCAGGCGCGGCAGCGTGGAAGCGAATCGCCGGGATCGCGGCACGGGACACCCGCAGCTTCGAGGAGGCCCGCCAGCCGCCAGAGGGGGAGACCCACCACGGCGCAGTAGCAGCCTTCCAGCCGGGCCACAGTGGGCACATCTTCGTCCTGGATGGCGTATGCGCCTGCCTTGTCGAGCGGGCGGCCGCCGGCCACGTAGGATTCAACCTGGGCGTCATCGAGGTTCGCGAGTTCGACCCGGGCGCCACTACACCCCGAGGACACGGCCCCATCGCGGATGACGGCGATGCCCGTGTACACCCCGTGTTCCCGCCCCCGGAGAGCGCGCAGCATCGAGATAGCTTCTGCGGGGCCGGCAGGCTTCCCGTAGGAACGAACGCCGTCGTGGACGATGGTGTCGGCGCCGATCACGATGGCGCCGGGCGTTTCGTCTGCGACCGCGCGCGCCTTGGCGATGGCCAGCCGGACAGCGTCTTCCGAGGGATCGCCGTTGGCCTCCTCGGGGACATCAGAGGGGATGACCTCGAACCCGGGCAGGATGGCAGCCAACAGCTCGCGCCTGCGCGGCGACGCAGAGGCGAGCACCACGCGCATCAGCGGGGGGCGCCGGGATCGAGGAGGGTGAGCTTCGAAACGCACTCGACGTGGCCGGTCTGAGGGAACATGTCGAGGGGTGTAACGTGCTCAACTTCGTAGCCCGCGTCGACCAGCACGCGAAGGTCGCGCGCCAGGGTGGCCGGGTTGCACGAGACGTACACAACGACCGACGGCCGGAACCGGGCGATGGCAGTCAGCACCGCTGGGGCGCAGCCCGGCCGTGGCGGATCGAGCAGGACGACGTCGGGAGCGACTTCGAGGAGCGGCAGAGTCTCTTCGACCTTCCCAACGCGAATGGAGACGTTGGGCGTGCCGGAAACGTTGGTCTTCGCGTCGCGGGCGGCGCTGTTCGACTCCTCGATGGCGATGACGCTGCGGAAGCGGTTCGCGAAGATGACGGCGAAGGTGCCCACACCGGCGAAGGCATCGACGAGGATCTCGCCACTGACGGGCAGTGACTCCCCGACGAGCCGGACCATCTCCTCGGCCTGGGCGCTGTTCACCTGGAAGAAGGCCGCGGCGCTGACGGCGAACTTGTGGCCACCAAGCGACTCGAGATAACTCTTCTGGCCGCTGGGGATCTCGAGGCCGTGAATCTCCGGGCTGATAAGGAAGCTGCCGGTGGCGGCGTTGTGGCGAACCTGGACCTGGTGGAGCCCCGCGCCTTTCCCCTGAAGCGCCGGGAGGAGATCGTTGACCCACGGGTCGGCGATCGGGCAGTTTTCGACCTTCAGCAGGCCGCGCCCGCGGCGGCTGATGAAGCCAACGTCGCCCCACTTCTTGCCGGTGGAGAATCTAAGGTGGTTGCGGTAGCCCCAGGGTTCGACGGCGCCGACGATGGGCCGCACCAGGCTCTCATCGAGATGGCCGATGCGCCGAAGCTGCTCGCGAACGATTCCTTCCTTGGCAGCCAGTTGCGCCTCGTAGCGCAGCTGCTGAAGCTGGCAGCCCCCGCACTCGCCGAAGAGAGGGCAGCGCGGCTCAACCCGATCCGGCGAGGGTTCGATGACGCGGGTCGTGGTGGCCTCGGTGTAGTCGGCGTGAGACCGCTCGACCGTGGCCTCGACCAGTTCGCCGGGGGCAGCGTAGGAGACGAAGACGACGCGCCCATCGGGGAGGTGCGCAAGGCCTGCGCCGCCAAAGACGAGCGATTCGATGCGGAGCGTGTGCACTTCGCCCGGAAGGGGCGCGCCTTCGGGGGTGCGGTCGCGGTTGCGGGCCATATGACCAGATTAGGGAAGCCCGGTCCTTGCCGCGAATCGGGCCCAACTTCCAGTACCGGGTTGACCGTCGCGCTCCACATGCCAGAGTGATGGCATAGCCCCGCGCGGGGCGACCAAGAGACTGCATTCGCTGGAGCTAGGACATGTCAGAACCGACCGACGCTGTACTTGGGCAACTTCGAGGCAAGCAGGTCATCGTGCGGCTGCGCACGGCCGACCCCAACCGGACGTGGGACCTGAACGCCGAGCTTGCCGCGAACGACCACACATGGATTCAGCTTCGCAACCCGCGGGCGGGGCAACGCACATTCCCGGTGCGGCGCGACCTGATCGTGGACATCGAGCCCGGCAAGAGCTCCGCGGGAATGGGAGCGGCATAGCCGCCGCTCCCCGGGAAAAGCCCGGTAACGGCACCGGCCTCCCACCCGGGGACAAGGCCGTACGATGGAAACGTGCTGCTTCGAAGCCACGGGCGCGCCAACCGGGGGCCTACAATGGCCTCGTGTGCATTGCTGTTGCTCGGGCTGGGAGCGCTCATGTCCTCGTGTAGCGGTGGAGGAGGCCCGCGGCCCGGCCCAACTGAGGCTGCTGGTGGTTCGCCCGGTTCGCAGAGGTCATGGGCCGGGACAGAGCCTGCACCAGAATTCCCGGCAGGTCTCACCTGGTTCAACGTCGAGAGCCCGCCGACGCTGGAAAGCCTGCGTGGCCGAGTCGTGCTCCTCGACTTCTGGACGCTCGGCTGCATCAACTGCCAGCACATCATTCCCGACCTGAAGCGGCTCGAGGCCGAGTTTGGCAGCGCCCTCGTGGTGATCGGCGTTCACTCGGGGAAGTACTCCACGGAGCAGGACACCGAGAGCATCCGCGAAGCGGTCCGGCGGTTCGGGCTCGAGCACCCGGTGGTGAACGACCCCGAGTTCACCTTCTGGCAGGCCTATGGCGCGAACGCCTGGCCGACCCTGGTGGTCATTGACCCGGCCGGCAAGGTGTCTGGCGTGCACGCAGGGGAGGGCGTGTACCCGCTCTTCCAGCCGGTGATCGCCTCGCTGGTGGCTGAGTTCGAATCCAGGGGGCTGCTTGCGCGCGAGCCGTTCCCGCTGGCCACTGATGCCACGGTGGCCTCCACCATCCTCTCGTATCCCGGCAAGGTGCTCGCGGACGAGCGCGGGGGACGGCTGATCATCGCCGACTCGGGGCACAATCGCATTCTCGTGGCAGGGCTCGACGGCGCCCTTCGTAAGGTAATCGGATCGGGCGAGGAGGGGTTTGCCGACGGCGCCCCGGGCGAGGCCGCGTTCCGCCAGCCGCAGGGCCTCGCCCTCTCCAGCGACGGCGCGACGCTCTACGTTGCAGACACACGCAACCACGCCGTCCGCGCGGTGGCCCTCGATACGGGGAACGTTACAACGATCGCGGGCACGGGGGCCCAGCTTGATCGGCTCCCTCCGAATGCCGCCCCGGCGGCAACAACCGCCCTTGCTTCACCATGGGACGTCCTGGTCGATGGCTCGCGGCTGTTCGTCGCCATGGCGGGAGTTCACCAGATCTGGACGGTGGACCTCGCGGCAGGGACCGTCTCCGTCTTCGCGGGAACGAGCCGGGAGGGCATCGAGGACGGCCCACGGCGCACGATGGCCACGCTCGCGCAGCCGAGCGGGCTCGCCAGCGATGGGAGCTACCTCTACTGGGTCGACCCCGAATCCAGCGCTTTACGGCGCACCGCGCTCGCAGGCGATGAGGACGTGGAAACGCTCGTAGGGACAGGGCTCTTTGATTGGGGCGACGACGATGGCATTGGCCGGAACGCCCGCCTGCAGCACCCGCAGGGGATCACGTTCGCGGGCGGGCTCGTCTTCGTGGCCGACACTTACAACCACCGCGTCCGCAGCCTGGACCCGGCGACGCGCGAAGTGGCCACGGTGGCCGGGCTTGGCGAACGCGGACACGCCGACGGTCCCGCCGCGCTCGCGCTGCTGAATGAGCCGGGCGGCCTCGGAGCGGCGAACGGGCTGATCTACATCGCCGACACCAACAACCACGTGGTCCGCGTGCTCGATCCCACCGCGGGGAAGATCTCGACGCTTCCGCTGACCAACCTCTCGATACTCGGGCCACCGTCGGGCCGGGTGGCACGCGTCACGCTACCGCCAGTCGAGGCATCGGCGGGAGGGAGCACGCTGCGGATCGAGGTCGATGCTCCAGCCGGGTACAAGCTGAACAGCCTTGGGCCTTCAGTGCTGAAGCTAACGGCCGGCAGTCCCGCCGTTGCCGAACTGGGCGAATCCGAGCTCACGTGGAGCAGCGACCTGGGAGCAGTGACTTTGCCGGTGCCGATCAACCTTCGCCCCGGAACAACCGAGATCACCGCCACGGCGACCGTCTACTACTGCCGGGAGGGCGAGGAGGCACTGTGCCTCATCCAGCAGATGGAGGTAGTCCTGCCGGTGTCTGTGACTTCCGGGCCCGCCGCCGGTGAGCTTGAGATGGTCATCCATCTCGCCCCTGGCGAGTAGGCGCACGCAGCCGCAAACCAGGACACTGCGAATCGTGTAGGCTCGAAGAGATGGCAAGGCAAGGGCACCGGCTGTTCGCCGCCGTACTCGACTTCTCGTCGCGACACGAGAGCCGGGGGGAGCGCGCCGCTCGCCGGGCGGTGGTCTCGGGAGTGCGCGGGCGGGTGCTGGAGATCGGTGTGGGCGTGGGCGCGAACTGGCCGTTCCTGCCGCCGGGAGTCACTTACACCGGGATCGACCCGGATCCGTTCATGATCGAGCGGGCGCGCCGCCATGCCAGTGAGGGGGGGCTGACCCTCGAACTCGTGCAGGTGGGCGCCGAAAATATGCCCTTCGAGGATGCCGCGTTCGACACGGTGTTCACGACCCTGACATTCTGCACGGTGGCCGATGTCCCGCGGGCGTTGGCGGAAGTGCGGCGCGTGCTGCGGCCCGGCGGCGAGTTCCGCTTCTGGGAGCACGTGCGGCCGGAGGGCCGCGTCAGAGGGCGCCTCGCCGACGTGGTCACTCCGGCATGGCGGGCCGTCGGGGCTGGCTGCCACCCCAACCGGCGCACAGCGGAGGCCTTCGCAGCGGCGGGCTTCGCGGCAAAGCAGCTCACGCCGGGCGCCATTGGGCCAATGCCGACCATTCGCGGGGTGGCCGTGGCCGAGGGCTGATTGCGGCCGCTACACTTGGTTTCGAAGGGGGAAGCGGCCATGCGCATTGGCGCCCACATCAGCAGCGCCGGGGGCCCGGCAATCGTCTTCGAGCGAGCCCGGGAGATAGAGGCGGAGGCGATCCAGCTGTTCATCTCGGCGCCGCAGCAGTGGCGCCCGCCGTCTGTCAGCGACGAGCAGGTGGCGGCATTTCGCGCCGCGCAGCAGGCGACCGGCCTGCCGTGCTTCTTCCACGGGGTCTACCTTGTGAACCTGGCGAGCGACGATAGCGCCCTTCTCGGCCGGTCGGTGGGTTCGCTCAAGCAGTACCTTAAGTGGGGCGACGCCATGGGGATGGTTGGAACCATCTTCCATGTCGGGAGCCACAAGGGTGCGGGCTTCGAAGCCGTCCTGGGGCAGGTGTGCACGAAAATCGCGGAAGTCCTCGAATACTCGGCAGGCGAGCAACTGCTGATCATCGAGAACAACGCCGGGCAGGGAGGTGGCGTGGGTACCACGTTCGCCGAAATCGGCGCCATCATCCGCGGCGTGGGTGGGCATCCTCGTCTGCGGGTGTGTCTCGACACGTGCCACGCGTATGCGATGGGGTACGACCTCGCCACACCCGAAGGTTGCGAACTGGCCATGGCCGAGTTTGAACGGGAAATCGGGTTCGACCGGCTCGTGGTGGTGCACGCAAACGACAGCAAGTCGCCGCTCGGCGGCGTACGCGACCGCCACGAGAACATCGGCGACGGTCACATCGGCTACGACGGATTCCGGACGATCATGCGCCACCCGGCGTTCCGCGATGTGCCCTTCCTGTTGGAAGTGCCGGGAATCGAAGGGAAGGGCCCGGATTTGGAGAACGTCAACCGCCTGAAGGCGATTCGCGCGGAACTTGGAATCCCCGGCCCGGAAGCAGCCGCCGCGGTCTGACTCCCGTCACTCGTCCGAGCAGTCGAGGTCGACGTCCACGCGGAAGGGATCGAGGGCGTCGCTTGCGGCCCGGGCATCAGCCCGGCGCGTGCGCTCTTCGTCGCGGGCCATTGTGCGGATGAAGCGCCCATAGCGGCTGCGGCACATCTCTTCGTCGAAGGGCAGAGTGACGGCGCCGTTGTACGCCTCGAAGGCTGCGACGTGCTCGTCTTCATGTGGCGAGAGCGTGTCTGTGATGGCGGCGCGCACTCGCTCCCGCTGACAGGCCGAGAGGCCGCGCGGCACGCGCGGAAGCGTTACGCGGGTCGTCACGTGGAACTCGATCACGAGATTGCCGGTAACGTGAACGCACGGATCGCGGCGCCCGCAGCCGCTGCAGGCAGAGCCGGGCGTGACCGTTTCGTTCTCGACGCGGAAGCTGAAACGGAACGATGCTCGCGTGCGCCCCGTTAGGCTGACCGAACCACCGGCGCGCCCCACGGCCGGGAAGGGGCCACCCTCGTCTTCGATTGCCGGAAGCGGGGGCTGTTCGGCCTGCTGGCTGCCCTCGGCCGGGGCTTCGCCCTTCGAGACCTCCTCTTGCGAAGGCTGCGCGACCTTCGCGGCCTCCGCGTCGCGGGCAGCGGCCTCTTCCTGCTCTCTCGCCTGTTCAGTCTCTTCCTTTTCGGCCTGTTGCTCCGTCTCGGTCTGCTCTTGTTGGGCGGCCGCCTCATCGGCAGCGGCGCGATCGCGGGCAGCGGTAACGGCCTCGGCCCGGGCAGCCGCAGCCGGGCCCTCTTCGCCCGCAGCTTCCGTGGCCAGGGCGGGCGGGCTTGCAGCCCGGGGCGCTGCCGGTTCGGCCTTTGCCTGTTCGGCGCGCTGCTCCTCCTCTTTCTGCCTCAGGAGGTCTTCGTCTTCTTCCGCCTGGCGCAGAATGAGCGACGCCGCACCCGCGTGGCCTGCCATGACGAGAGCGCGCCCGGCGCCGGCGTTTCCGAGCGAGCGCTGGAGGGCAAGCACCGCCGATTGGCCGAGCCGTCTCGCCGGCGCGGTGCTGGGGCCAGGTGTGGTGGTGCGGTGGCCAGAGTACTCGTCTCTCGCCGGTACGCGGCCGGGGTGACGAGTGCGAGGTCGCGCCGGGGCCTGCAAGCGGCCGTACATGCGCCGTTCTCCATGCGGGCGCGAGCCCGCCGGGATACGCGCATCATACCGCCTCGCCGAGGCTATCCGGCAACGTTAGGCGCGGCGGTTCGATTGAGACGCCAGTGCGGGCCTATAATCGAGCTCACCCCGGCAGGAGTCTCTCACATGCTGTTTTCCGTCCGCCTTGTTTCGCGCCAGCCTCACGATATGACGCCGGAGGCGTGGCAGGCCATCGTCGCCGAGCAGTTGAAGGCGGTGAAGTCGCAGTACGACCAGGGGAAGATGAAGGCGATCTATCGCGAAGCCGGGATCGGCGTGCTTGCGATCTACGACGTGGCCGATGCGCGCGAGATGGACCAGCTTCTCGCCGCCCTGCCGATGTTCCGATTCTTCGTCGAGACCAGCGTCCATCCTCTCTGGGACATGGCCCCGGCACTTCTGTAGTCGCTCGGGGCCATTAACAGGCCCGAGCCAGCCCCTGCTATATTTCCGTCATGCAGCGCCATCCGGGAATAAGGATTGCACGATGGCAGTGAAGGTCGTTATCGAACGCCGCGTGCTACCGGGACAGGAGAAGCGAGTCCTGGAGCTCCTGCGCGTGCTGCGCACCAGGTGCCTCGACCAGGCGGGTTACATCAGCGGCGAGACGCTGCGCGACAGCGAGGACGCGCACACACTCGTTGTGATCAGCTCCTGGTTCGGGCTGGGCGATTGGCGGCGCTGGCACGCTTCGGCGGAACGCCGGGCGCTGGAGAGCCAGATTCGGGCCTCCCTTTCGGGCCCGGAGCGGGTGCGCGTTCTCCTCGAAGGCCTGAGCGAGGTACACTCCGGCGCCTGAAACCGGCGCCACCTGCACGCTATCTTCACCGGCACGCTATCTTCA
>CAYYYI010000001.1:25742-33109 GCA_964475735.1 uncultured Anaerolineaceae bacterium | reverse complement strand
CGGCGCCTGAAACCGGCGCCACCTGCACGCTATCTTCACCGGCACGCTATCTTCAATTGACCGGGCCCCCGGCCACCCACAGAATGCCGCTCAACAACGGGGGCATTCATGCGGGAATTTGCAGTGACCCCCCGCGCGCTGCGCGCCGGGATGGTCGTCGGCGCGCTGCTGGCCATTCTCTGGGCTGCCTATGTGGCTCGCGGCGCGCTGTTTCCGTTTGTCGTTGGGGCCGTCATCGCTTATGTCATCGCGCCCCTGGTCGAGCGCCTGGCGGTGGCGCAGCCGTGGTACGGCACCCGCCCCGAAACCGCGCGCGGCGTGGCCATCCTGGTCATCTACGGCGGGACGCTGGCGGGATTGGTGCTGGGCGGCATATTCATCGTGCCCGACATCATCCACGAGGTGGACCAGCTAATTGACGACGTCCCGCAGCTGGTGGACGACGCGCAGGCGCAGATTGACGAATGGGCGGCTCGCTACGAGGAGCAGGTACCCGGGAGCGTGCGGGAGAGGATCAACGAGGTCATCAGCAATGCGAGCGATGACCTGGGCGATTTGGCAGAGGCGGCCGCACGGCGAAGCCTGGGCCTGGTGTTCTCTACGGTCTCGGCACTGCTCGGCTACATCGCCATCCCGTTCTTCGTCTTCTACGCGTTGAAGGACCGCGACCGGGCGCTGGGGCGGTTCTACACCTTCTTTCCCGAGGCTATTCGCCCGGACGTCCGGGAATGCGTTCGCATCGCCAACAAGGTGCTGGGCGCCTACGTGCGAGCTCAACTCACGCTGGCCGTGATCATCTTCGCCATGACATTCGTGGGACTGCGGCTGATGGGGGTAGAGTTCTCTCTCGCGCTTGCGGTGTTTGCGGGGCTGACGGAGATGATCCCGATAATCGGGCCGATCATCGGATTTGTGCCGGCGTTTATCGTGGTGCTGGCGACCGATCCGGGCCGCTGGTGGTGGGTGATCCTCTTCTACCTCGGTGTGCAGGCGGCCGAGAACTACCTGCTCGTGCCTCGCATCCACGGGGAATCAGTGCACATGCACCCGGCGCTGGTGCTGATGCTGCTCGCCATTGGCGCGGCCCTGTTCGGGCTGTGGGGCGTTCTCCTCATCGTGCCGCTGGCAGCAGCCACGCGAGACGTCTTCATCTACATCTACCGCCGGTTGGGTGAAGAGGAAGAGAAGCGCGCGCAGGCGTCTGCAGAAGACGCTGGTGCAGGTCCCTGAGCCTGGTGCGGCCTCCTATTGCGCCGCCTGTGGCTCTGGTATCCTCAGGCGTGGGGCCGCGCCGTCGAAGCGGCGCCGGTCAGAGGGGGAACGCTCTCAGATATGGACCAGGAAATCAGGCCATGGCGCCGCCTCGCTCTCATCTTCCCGGGGCAGGGATCGCACAGCGTGGGCATGGGCCAGAAGCTCGCGAGCGTCTCCAAAGCGGCGCGCGACGTCTTCCGGCGGGCCGACGAGGTGCTGGAAACGCACCTTTCGAAGCTCTGCTTTGAAGGGCCTCTGGACGAGCTGGAACAAACGGTTAACCAGCAGCCGGCGACGTACGTCACCTCTATCGCGTGGCTTGAGGCGCTGAAGGAACGCTGGCTCGCCCACGAGCGCGTGCTGACCCCGCTTGTGTACGCGGGGCATTCGATGGGCGAGTTCACAGCCGCGGTTGCGGCGGGTTCGATTGGCTTCGACGAAGGGCTGCTGCTCGTCAAGCAGCGAGGCATCCTTATGGAAGAGGCAGGGACCGAGAACCCCGGCGGCATGGCTTCGATCCTCGGACTTTCTGAGGATAAGGTCGCGGCGATATGTGCGGAGGCGGCGACAGACGGCTACGTGGGCCTCGCCACCGCCAACTGCGAAGGGCAGAACGTCATCTCGGGCGCGCTGGGGCCGCTCAAGCGGGCCATGGAACTGGCCGAAAAGGCGGGAGCGCGCAAGGTTGTGCGCCTTCCCATCAGCATCGCCTCGCACTCTCCGCTAATGGCAAGGGCAAGCGAGGGCATGAACCGCCTGCTGAAGAAGCTGCCGATCCGCGACCCTGAGCAGCCCGTGGTGGGCAACGTAAACGCGGAGTTCATCGAGACCGGCCCGGGCATCTACGCCGAGCTGCGCGATCAACTCCTCAAGGGCGTGCACTGGCAGAAATGCGTGGAGGTTATCAAGTCGCGCGGGGCGGACATGTTCATCGAATGCGGCCCGGGGAACGTGCTAACGCGGCTCGTGCGCCGCATCGACTACGAAACCAACAGCCTCTCGCTCAGCGACGAACATGAGGGCCTGCTGAGCGAGCGCTGGCCTCTCGTTGAGGCAGCGGCGCTGTGAACCGCCGTGTCGTTGTCACGGGCGTGGGAGCGGTGACGGCCGTCGGGCATACCGCCGAAGAGACCTGGCAGGCGATGCTCGACGGCCGCAGCGGCATCGGTCCGATTACGTTGTTCGATCCGGAGCCGTACCCGGTGCGCATCCAGGCCGAGGTGAAGAACTTCGACCTGGGCGACCGCGTGGATGCCAAGCAGCAGCGCTACATGAGCCGGAGCGTGACTTTCGGGATTGCATCGGCGCTCGAAGCACTCGCCGACAGCGGCCTTGTCATCGACGAGGAGAATGCCGACGAGATTGGGGTCGTCTTCAGTTCCGGGGCGGGCGGCACGGACATGATCATCGAGCACCAGAAGATCCTGGAGGAGAAGGGACCGCGGCGGATAACGCCGTTCCTGGTCGCGAACGTCATCCCCGACGCGGCGAGCGGCCACATCGCCATCGCCACCGGGGCGCGCGGACCCAATGTCGCGGTGGTGGCGGCGTGCGCGACCGGTGGCGCAACGCTGGGCGAAGCGTTCGAAACCGTGCGGCGGGGCGACGCGGTGGCCTTGATCAGCGGGAGCTCAGAGGCGGTGTTGCTGCCGATCTATCACGCCGTCTGGTGCTCCATGCGGGCGCTGGCGGGGGACAACGAGCACCCGGAGAAGGCGCTCAAGCCGTTCGACCTGAATCGCGACGGCTTCATCGCGGGCGAAGGTGGGTGCGGGATGATCATTGAGGAGTACGAGCACGCGAAGGCGCGCGGCGCGAAGATCTACTGCGAGATCATTGGCTACGGAACGTCAAACGACGCGTTCGACATGATCGCGCTGCACGAAACCGGCCGCGGTCTGAAGCGAGCGGTCAACGCGGCCATCCGCAAGGCCGGCATCGACCCGGCGGAGATCGACTACATCAACCCGCACGGCAGCGCAACGCCGCTCAACGACCGCGTGGAGACGCTGGTCTTCAAGGATGTCATGGGCGAGGCGGCCTACCGGACGACGATCAGTTCGGTGAAGCCAATCACGGGGCACTGCATGGGCGCCTCGGGGTCGGTGGAGGCGCTCGCGTGTGTCATGGCGATTCGCGACCAAAAGGTGCCGCCAACCATCAACTACGCCACCCCCGACCCCGAGTGCGACCTGGACTATGTGCCCAACGTCGCACGGCAACGCCGCGTGAAGGTTTCGATGACCACTTCCGTGGGGTTGGGCGGACACAACTCCTGCCTTATCTTCCGAGAGGCAGACTAACCTGCGGAGAACCGAGTGACCCGAGCAGTAGTTACCGGCCTGGGCGCAATCACGCCCATAGGCCTGACGGCGGATGAGTTCTGGAACAACCTTGTGAGCGGCGTGTCGGGCGTGACCACGATCACGCGTTTCGACACGGCGGACCTGCCGGTGAAGATCGCCTCGGAGGTGAAGGACTTCACCCCCGGCGCCTACATGGACGCGAAGGAAGCGCGGCGCATGTCGCGCTTCGCGCAGTTCGCCGTCGCTGCCGCACGCCTGGCCGCTGACGACGCGAAGCTCGAGATAGCGGACAGCGAGCGCAGCAGGGCAGCGGTCTGCGTCGCCACCGGCTCGGGCGGCGCAGTCGACACCATGGACGAGGTGAAGGTGCTAACGGATCGCGGCCCGGCGCGCGTCAGCCCCTTCTACATTCCCATCATGGCGCCGAACATGGGCGCCTGCCAGGTCGCGATTCAGCTCGGGCTACGGGGGCCGGCACTTGCGAGCGTGGCCGCCTGCGCGAGCGGTCTGTATTCCTACATTGAGGCAAAGCAACTCATCGACAGCGGCCGCGCGGACATTGTCTTTGCCGGTGGTACCGAGGCTGCCCTGCACCCGCTGCCCATCGCCGCACTGGCGAATATGAGGGCTCTCAGCCGCCGAAACGAAGAGCCCGAACGCGCCTGCCGGCCGTTCGACGCCGACCGCGACGGCTTCGTCTTCGGCGAAGGGGCGGTGGTGCTGGTGATCGAATCTGAAGAACACGCGAAGGCGCGCGGGGCGCGCGTGTACGCCGAGCTCATGGGCGGCGGGCTCAGTTGCGACGCCTACCACATCACCGCCCCGCGTGAGGACGGCACCGGCGCAGCCGAAGCGATGACGGAGGCGCTCCGGGTGGCCGGCATGCAGCCGGGCGACATCGACTACATTGCCGCGCACGGCACGGGGACTCCGCTGAACGACGTCGCAGAGACCCTGGCAATAAAGCTGGCCTTTGGCGAAACGGCCAGGAGGCTTGCGATCAGTTCGCCGAAGTCGATGGTGGGGCACCTGCTGGGCGCGGCGGGGGCTGTTGGGGCGCTGGCGGCCGCCCTGGCCGTGTACCACGACGTGGCGCCGCCGACCATCAACCTCGAAACAGCCGACCCGGAGTGCGACCTGGACTACACGCCGCTCAAGGCGCGCGGGATGACGGTGCGCGCGGCCGCCGCCAACGGCTTTGGCTTCGGCGGCCAGAATGGCAGCGTGATCTTCCGCAAGTACGAGGCGTAGCGGGCGACACCCGGGATTGCTGTCGCAGGCACGCAGCGAGACGTTCGTTGCGACTCACCGTACAATCCCGGCCATGAGCTTTCTTCGCTTTCCTGACGGATTCGAGTGGGGCGCCGCCACCGCCGCCTACCAGATTGAGGGCGCCTACAACGAGGACGACCGCGGTCTCTCGATTTGGGACGTCTTCTCCCACCAGCCGGGGCGGGTCTTCAACGGGGAGAACGGCGACGTCGCATGCGACCACTACCACCGGTACCGCGACGACGTCGCGCTGATGGAGGATCTGGGACTGCAGACGTACCGCTTCTCGATTTCGTGGTCGCGCGTCATGCCGTTCGGCGTGGGGGCAGTGAACGAAAAAGGCCTCGACTTCTATGACCGCCTGGTGGACGCACTGCTTGCGAAGAACATCCAGCCCGCGGTCACGCTGTTCCACTGGGACCTTCCCCAGGCCCTGCAAGACCTGGGAGGCTGGGCGAACCGTATCGTCGTCGAGCGCTTTGCCGACTACGCGGCTCTGATGTACAGCCGCCTGGGCGACCGGGTGACCCGCTGGATCACCCTCAACGAGCCGATCGTGTTCACGGAGATGGGGTATCGCTCGGGCGTGATGGCCCCCGGGATCCGTGACCTTGGCATGACCGCTGCGGCAATCCACCACGCCATGCTCGCCCACGGCCGGGCCGTACAGGCGTTCCGCGCCAGCGGCCGAAAGGGCGAAATCGGCATCACGAACGCCAACACCAGCTACGAACCCGCCGACGCCTCTCCAGAAACGCTCGAAGCGACGGAGCGCGCCCGAGACTTCGACTCGCGCCTGTTCCACGGCCCTGTCTACGGCAAGGGCTACCCGCGGTCGGTGCTGGACTTCTACGAATCGCGCGCAGCCCCATTCCCAATCCAGCCGGGGGATATGGAAGCGATCGCCGAGCCCACAGACTTCCTTGGGGTGAATCTCTATTCCCGGCGCCGAATCCAGCCGGCCGAAGGACGAGGCGTCGGCTTCGCCTCCGCTGCGCCCACGCTGCCGCTGCTGCCAATGGGCTACGAGGCCGCGCCGCACGCCCTCGGCGAGTTCGTGCGGTGGGTAACAAACGAATACGAACGGCCGAGGATCTACATCACCGAGAACGGCGTGTGCGATAACACGGAGCCGGTGAACGGGGTCATCGACGACCATGTCCGAATCGAGCTCCTGCGCGGCTTCATCGAAGGGCTCCACGGCGCCATCCAGGACGGCGCCGATGTGCGCGCCTACTACCAGTGGTCGCTCATGGACAACTTCGAGTGGGCCTTTGGCTATAGCAAGCGGTTCGGGATGGTCTGGACCGACTTCGCAACCCAGGAACGGATCAAGAAGCGGAGCGCAGCCTTCTACACGGACGTGATCCAGCGGAACGGGGTGGAGACGACCGCGACGGGGGCGGGCAGGCTTCCTTGAGGGGCACCCGTCGGGTAGCATCCACGAGATCCAACGCATTCAAAGCGCCGGTTTCACGCCCGCGTGTGCCCGGCGAATTCCATTAGGAGAACCCATGGCAACTGTCTTTGAACGAGTTCGCGACGTAGTCGTGAAGCAACTGAAGGTCAGCCCCGATGAAGTAACGCCCCAGGCAAACCTTATCGATGATCTCCGAGCGGACTCTCTCGACATCGTGGACCTCACCATCGCCATCGAAGAGGCGTTCTCCGGGGACGCCGACTTCGAGATCCGCGACGAAGACGCCGAGAACATCAAGGTCGTGCAGGACATCATCGACTTCCTGGCGACGCAGGGAATCAGCTAGCGAGTCCTGATCCCGAGCGGCCGCCCCGGGAAAACAGCGCAATTGGAACTCTCAGACCGTCTCGTGTCGCGTGGACGCTCTTGGATTGCGCACTTCGGCGTTGACAGGACCCCTCTTGGACTTCGCGGGCCAGCAGGAGGCCGCCGCCCAGGCCGGGAGACCCTTGTCGACACGGCCGTCACTCGTAGAACGGGATCTCTTCGGCGGTTTCCCAGTAGTTCTCGAGATTGCCATCGGCGAGGCCGCGGCCAGGCCAGAAGCGCCCTTTGTGCAGCTGTTCGGTCATCTGCTCGGGGCTCTCCAGGTGCTCCTCGAAGACGGCGGTGAAGTATCCAATCCCCTGGGTCGAGTGGGCGTCTGACCCACCGCTTCCGGGCTTTCCGAGCGTCTTTGCGACCTGCAGGGCAAAGTAGTTCTCCCGGGGGGTGTTGCAGCCGTTCAGGACCTCGATGCCATGGACAAGCTGAAAGACCGGCAGCCTTGCTGCCTGCTCCGGCGTAAGGCTGAAGGGCTCTTTGCCCTCGCGCTTGAAATGCACGGGATCGAAGAAATGGCGGAACGGATGGGCCACGATGAGGAAGGCGCCTTGCTCGTCGGCGATCTCGCGCAGTCTCTCCAGGCGGCGGATGCCCGGCGAGTAGCCCTTGAGCCCGATGGCCAGGATGTGCCCCATGTCGGTCGACACTTCCATGCCGTTCGAGACGAACATGTGATCGTGTTTCTTGCGGAAGGGCGCCAGGTCCCACGACTCCCACATGCGATCGTGTTC
>CAYYYI010000001.1:0-25642 GCA_964475735.1 uncultured Anaerolineaceae bacterium | reverse complement strand
CGTGTTTCTTGCGGAAGGGCGCCAGGTCCCACGACTCCCACATGCGATCGTGTTCCGTTATGTTCACTCCCGTGAGGCCCACGCGTGCAGCCTCTGCGATCAGATCGTCGGGATTGAGCATCGAGTCCGAGGCGCCTTTGGTGGTGTGCAGGTGCATGTCGATGATGGTGCCCGGCACGCCGCGCCTCCACGTTTGTTCAGAGTTTCACGAGGGAATTCGAGTATATCACCGGGCTGCCAGTACGGGCATCAGCCATCCAAACAGCCCGGCGAACGACGCCGAAAGACCGGCCCAAACCCACCAGTACCGCGGAGCCAGGAGAAGCAGCGGAAGGAGCGGAAAGAGGGCCACGATGACCATAGCCAAGGAGAACGGGTAGCTCGGGCTGCCAAGCGCGTCCGGCTGGGAGCCGAGATCACCCACGCGGTAAACGGAGCCGATGACGATCCCGATCATGGTCCAACCGAGCATGGAGCCCAGGGAAACGGGAACGGCGAGGAGCACGCCCGGGACTTCGCCCGAGACCCAGCGCTGCAGGAGCGGCGCTTCGCGCATCTGTAGCACCAGGTAGGTCAGGGCGATGGTCGTGATGAGCGCCATCGCGTAGCCAGCGACCCAGCCCGCTACTATCTCCATTGCGAGGCCGTGGTTCTCGTTGCGATGACCGTGCAGTCCAGGCCCTCTGCGTCGGCGACGACCACAGGAGCGCGCCCGGTGGGGCCGATCCAGAAGAGTGTGGGGCCAGCTCCCGCCAGCCTGCCGGGCTCGCCGATGGCCGCCTCGATGCGGTCGCGGAGCTGCGCCAGCCCTGGAAACAGATCGAAGGCGACCCGCTCGAATGAGTTGGCGATGTCGCGCGAGGCGAGAGCGGCTGGAGGGCCGTCGGCGAAGGCAGCGGCGGCCTCGCCGGTGTCGAAGGGTAGCCCGGACAGCGCGGCGAACATTTTGGCCGTCTTGCCATCGATCGTGCCCGGGGGGATGAAGAGAACGACGCCGTGAGGCGGAAGATCCGGGAGCGGCGCCACGCGCTCACCACGGCCCGTGGCCCTTGCAGTCCCGCCGATCAGGAAGAAGGCCTCATCACTGCCGATGGAGCTTGCGGCTTCGAGGAGGGCGTCGTCCGCGATGCCGCCCCACGCCGAGGCAAGAAGCCGGAGGACGGTGGCCGCATCCGATGCGCCGCCGCCCAGGCCACCGGCGGCGGGGATATTCTTCACCAGCTGAATGCCCAGGCTTTCGGTGGAGTGGCCACAGAGCCGTCCAAGCTCCGCTGCCGCCAGCCAGGCGAGATTCGACTCATCGCGCGGCACACCAGCGGAGAACGGCCCCGAAACCGTCACCCCCGGAGGTCCATCGAGCGAGAGGCGTACCTCGTCTGCAAGAGCCAGCGTTTGGAGGACCGTATCGATCTCGTGGTACCCATCCCAACGGCGACCGAGAACCTCAAGCACGAGGTTCACCTTGGCCGGCGCCAGCCCTCTAAGCTCAGCGGCGAGCAAGGTGGTCCTCACAGGCGTCGAGCAGGGCGAGCCATTCGTCGATGGTGAGGGTCTCTGCGCGTCGCATGGGGTCGATCCCGGCCCTTGCGAGGGCGCCGTCAATCTCCTCCCTGGGCAACGCCACGGCCCGGGTAAGCGTGTTGTGTATCTGCTTGCGCGGGTTGCGGAAGGTGCGGGACACGAGCGTGAAGAACGCCTCGCGCCTTTCGGGGGGTACCAGGGGCCGGGGCCTCAGCGTGAGGCGGACCACCGACGACCAGACGTTGGGCGGCGGATCGAACGCCTCGGGCGGGACGTCGAAGAGGAGCTCGGTGGCCGCGTAGACAAGCACAGAGATGGTGAGCAGCGAGTAGCCGCCCGGCGCGGCGGCAAGCTCGCGGGCGACCTCGCGCTGGACCATGACGACCAACTCGGTCGGCTTCGGTTCGCCTTCGAGCAGGTGGCGGATAATGGGATTGGCAGCGAAATAGGGCAGGTTGCCCACGACCGCGAACGGCCGGCCGGGAGGCACAAGAGACGCAAGATCGATGTCGCGGGCGTCTCCGTGCACAAGCCGCAGGCGCCCCTCACCGGGAAACCGGCGGCCAAGGTGCCGGACCATGCGGTCCTCCACCTCTATCGCCAGGACGTAGTGGCCCAGGCCAAGAAGGGCTTCTGTGAGCTGGCCGGTACCCGGGCCAATCTCGACCACGAACCCACCGGCGGGAACGCAGACCGCGGCGGCAATGTCCGCCAGGACGCCAGAGTCGCGCAGGAAGTGCTGCCCGAGGGCTTTTCGCGGCCGGGGGCCGGGCGTGTGGGTACGGGGCACGAATCTGATGGTAGAGGCGCGAGGCGGCCTAGTCGATGATGTAGATATCGACGGTGCGTTTGCCCCAGCCGGGGTCGCCGTCTTCTTCGGGGAAGCCAAGGTCGATCTTATTGCCCTTGATCAGCCCCCCGGTGTCGGCAGCGAGGCAGAAGCCGTAGCCGGGCACGAAGAAGCGCGTGTGGAACGGAATGACTGTCGGGTCGACGGCGCAGAGGCCGCGCTCGAGCGGAATCCCCGTCGCCGTCAGACCGTAGGCGGGGTCCCCGGGCTCGCGGCCGCCGTGGGAAGCGTTGTACCAGGTGGCGACCACGGTCATCTTCTTCGTGAAAGGGCCCTTGTAGTCGGGGGTGTCGAGCGTGCCGGATGCTGGTTTGGCCGAGGTTGGCGGCGGCCCGCTGATGTGGCGGGTGGGGATGGCCTCCTGCCTGACCTCAGCGCCAACGGCCACCCGGCCATCCTCAACGCCGTTCTTGTACGTGACATTGAATCGGGTCACGCGCACGCCCTCGCGCCCGGGAATGATCTTGATCTGGCCGGGAGCAAGCGAGCTGTCCGACTCGTAGTAGGTTGCCGGGCTAATCGTCGCCGCGACCTCTTCCTCGACGACTTGCGTGGTGCCGACGACCAGTGACATGCCGTTGGTCACCACGGTCTCTCTTGGCAGGGAGAGTACGTCATCGGGGCCGACCTCGACGCCAAGGACAGCGAGCACGTCCTCAACCGTCTGCGCGAGGGTATAGAGCGACTGCTCCTTCCCATCGAGCACGATGTTGATGGTGCGCGCCTTCGCGAGCCGCACCGTGACGCCTGCGTCGATGGGGGTGTCCAGCGCGGGGCGCACGAGGTCGCCTTCGCGGACGATCATGCCGAGGTCGGCGAGGAGCTCGCCCACGTTCGAGGCGGCGGACGACGTCTCGAGCCTGAGGTTGTCGATCAGGACGGTGACAGGGCGGGCACGAACGACGCCAAGGTTGACGGGCTCGTCCGGGGAGCGGGCGCCGGTGCGCGCGGCCACGGCAGCGCTCGCAAGCGGGGCGCGGACAGTGGTGAGGCGGCCTTCGAGGAAGACGAGGTCTCCGGGCCTGAGCTCAATACCGGCGGATGCGAGGGCGCCTCCAACGGTCGACGCCTGGGTGCGAACGGCCACAGTGCTGCCGTCGACTGCGACGGCTACCGGGTGCGCGCGATCGATGGCGACGCTGGCATGGCGCCCGCCGGTGGCAAGAACGAGGCGGTCGCCCTGGAGAAGCTGGAGTGACGCAGCCGCAAGCCCTTCCGACCCGGGGTCGAAGGTGGTGCTGACCTGGAAGGCCTGGCCATTGTTGATGACCGTGACTTCACTTGCGGGGAAGACCCGGAAGCCGACGACGGCCAGCAGCACGACCACAAGAATGGTTGCTGCGTGGTGCCGACCTCGGAAGTGGCGGGGATGCGGGAAGAGGTCGGACCGGGTGATGTGCCGTCCTTCGGCTACCTGGCCCCCGCGGAAGCGCGGCGACCGGATTGCCTGGGCCAAAGTCACTCCTCGGTACAGACTTACGGCGCGCCCGCTGGCTGCGGACGAGCACGCAGAGCTCGAATCAGGCCGTGCACCTGCCTTCGATCTGGTCTCCAGGCTTGCTCTTCGCCAGCCAGCTCGGACCCGGTTGACCTGCGGCACCCGAAGCAAACCACTTATGGCTGCTCCCTTCCGGGCCTGACCAGGTTCGCAGCGCCTCGCCGCGCAGGACCAGATCGTCAACGCCGCTTGACAAGGGCAGTCCCCAAAGAACCAGCCCTCCGGCAGGGATTCAACCCCGCTATAGCGGATTGCGGGTTCAGGGCACCGCTAGCTCCCCGTCTAGCACGGCCGAGGCCTACCGTACGCGAACAAACGAGCGGTGGTCAATAGATATCGGCCCGCCTATGACGGCTTGTCTCGACCCCGAAGGGAGACCAGCAGGTCACCCGCTTTGACTCTCTGACCGGGGGTCACGGGAACGGCTTCGACCATGCCTGGTCCAGGCGCGCGAAGCTCGTTGTTCATCTTCATCGACTCGATCACGAGCAGCACCTGGCCCGCCTCCACGTCGTCACCCGGGTGGCAGCGCACTTCGACGATGGACCCGGTCATGGGCGCGGTGATCCGTCTCACAGCGTCGGCGGCGGGCGCGGCCCGCGACGCTGACCTGGAAGCTGGCCGCCAGGAGGCAACGTCGTAGTCGAAGATGTGCCTGCCGATGGTCACCACCGCTCCGCCACGGCGTCGTTCGAGATAGAGCTCCATGGGGCGGCTATCCACAAGAAGGACGTAAAGGTCGGATTCGCCGATGCGTTCGAGTTGCACCTCGCGCCAGGGGCCATCGCCGTCGCGGCGAACAAGGGTGCGGCCGTCGTCGCGCTGGAGCTCGAGGGTGACCTCTTCGTCGCCGTCGCGGATCAGATACTTCTCGGCCATCGGCCCATCCCCTGCCTGGCCGCAGCGGCGCCCATGCGCATCCGCCACTGCGAAGCCGGTTGTTTGGAGTAGCCATTGGAGCCCGCGGCGCCGTTGCGTTCGCCCCCTTCGCCTCCGAGTACGAGCAGCAAGGCCGCGATCTCTGCCGCCTCCTGCTGCTGAGCGAGCGGTTCCTCCGCGACTACCTCATGGCGATCGAGGAAGCCGGTGTCGATGTCACCGGCGATGAAGTCTGGGAGGTCGAGCACCTGCTGCAGATAGGGGATGTTGGTAGCAACGCCGACCACGCGGAACTCCTCGAGCGCGCGCTTCATGCGGGTGCGAGCCCCTTCGCGGTTGCGCCCCCAGGCCGTGACCTTGGCGAGGAGGGAGTCATAGTAAGGAGTGACCTCGACCCCGTCGTAAAGCGCGCTCTCGACGCGGACACCAGGCCCGGCAGGTTCCCGCGCCAGCACGATTCGCCCCACGGAAGGCAGGAAGTCGTTGAACGGGTCTTCGGCCACAATGCGGCACTCGATCGCCCAGCCGCGGTTGAGGAGCTCAACCTCGTCGTAGGGGAGCTCTTCGCCTGCGGCCACCAGGATCTGGTCCTTCACCAGGTCGACGCCGCTCGTCATCTCGGTCACGGGGTGCTCGACCTGAAGGCGGGTGTTCACCTCAAGGAAGTAGTACTCGTTGTCGCCGGTGAGCAGGAACTCGACGGTGCCGACGTTGTGGTAGCCGGCCGCCCGGGCCACGCGAACAGCCGCCCGGCCGAGGGCGCGGCGCAGGTCTGGGGTGACCACCGTGCTCGGACATTCCTCGATGAGCTTTTGGTGACGGCGCTGGATGGAGCACTCGCGCTCGCCGATAGGAACGATGTTCCCGAACTGATCGCCGATGATCTGGACTTCGATGTGGCGGACATGGTGGAGGTTCTTTTCAACGTAGAGAGCGGGGTTGCCAAAGGCGGCCTGGGCCTCGTACATGGCACGGGCGGCAGCATCGCGAAACTCCTCGGCGGAGTCGATCCGCCGAATGCCCTTGCCACCGCCACCTGCGGCTGCCTTGACCATCACCGGAAAGCCAATTCGCTCCGCCCAGATCATGGCATCGTCGATGGTCGAGACCTCGGGACTGCCGGGCAGAACGGGGATCCCGACGCTCGCCGCCAGAGCTCGGGCCGCGATCTTGTCGCCGAGGGTGCGGACGGACTCAGGCGAGGGTCCGATGAAGGTCAGACCCGCGGCGGTGCACGCGTCAGCGAAGTCAGCGTTCTCGGCCAAGAATCCGTAGCCCGGGTGAATCGCCTGCGCGCCGCACTGTTTGGCCACCGCAATGATGCGCTCCTGGTTCAGGTAACTCTCGCGAGCGTCGGCCGGGCCTATCGCGTGGGCTTCGTCGGCATAGCGGACGTGCTGCGAGACCCGGTCGACGTCGGAATAGACAGCGACCGAACGGATGCTGAGGTCGCGCAAAGCGCGCACAATGCGGAGCGCTATTTCGCCGCGGTTTGCGACAAGGACTTTGGTGAACACTGATACTTCTCTAGACTGCCTCGATAGGTGGTAAGCATACGCGGCGAGGCGTGCGCAGGCCAACCCGGCCCCGTGGTGATGCGCTGCCGCTGGTATCGGCGCGAGGTGGGGCCTACCCTTGAGCCAGGATGGACGAACACACGCTCCGGGTGCTCGAGTTCCCGAAGGTGCTGGCGCTGCTGGCGGGCGAAGCCGTGTTCTCCGTCGGGCGCGAACTGGCGCTTGAGGTGCGACCGGCCACCACGTTGATGGGCGCGAGGTCGCTCCAGCGGCGAACCGCGGAGATGCGCCTGCTCGACCAGATGGGCATCGACATTCCCTTCAACGCGGCCCGCGACATCAGGCCCACCATTCATTCCGCCGAGATCGCGCAGGCGCTGGAGCCGGGGGAGATACTCGCCGCGGCCCAAATGCTCAAGACGGCCATGCAGGCGCGCCGCGTTGTCGAAAGGCTGGCGGATCGCGTGCCCGAGCTGGCGGTGATCGCCGGCGACATCTCCGACTTCAGGCGCTTCACCGATGCCGTGGAGGAGGCCATCACCGACCGGGGCGAGATCGCGGACAGCGCCAGCGAGCAGCTCGCCACCACGCGCCGGGAGCTCAGGCTCGCGCAGAGCAGGCTTGAGCAGCGCGCCCAGGCCGCACTGGCCGACGCTGTGCGCAGGGGGATTGCCCAGGAGGGGCTGCTGACAGAGCGGAATGGGCGGAAAGTAATCCCCATCAAGGCCGACTTCCGGGGTCAGATGACCGGCATCGTGCACGATGCCTCATCGAGCGGCGCAACCGTCTTCATCGAACCGATGGGAGTCGTTGAAGCCGGAAACCAGGTGCGAGAACTGGAGCTTGCGGAGGAGCGGGAAGTCCGCCGGATCCTGCAGCGCATTTCCGGGATCCTGGGGGGGATGGCCGGGGAGGCACAGCCCGCGGTCATGGCGATGGCACAGTTCGACATGCTCACCGCTGCGGTGCGGCTCGGCAAGCGGTTGAAGGCGCAGCTCCCGCCCCCGGGCGACGCCGAGAGCTGGCTCGCGGGGTCCGGTCCTACGGTGCTCGTCCGCGCGCGTCACCCGCTCCTGCGCGGCGAGGTGGTTCCCATCAATCTCGACGTGGGCGGCGACACCCACGGACTGCTCGTGACCGGCCCCAACACGGGCGGCAAGACGGTCGCCCTGAAGACCCTTGGCCTCCTCACGCTGATGGCGCAGGCCGGCCTGCCTCTCCCCTGCGACGAAGGCAGCCGCTTCGCGGTCTACGGCCAGGTCTACGCCGACATCGGCGACGAGCAGTCGATTGAGCAGTCGCTTTCGACGTTCTCGTCGCACATGCGGAACATCACGAGCATCCTGGAGCAGGCGCGCCCGGGGACCCTCGTGCTCCTGGACGAGCTTGGGGCAGGAACCGACCCGACGGAGGGTTCGGCGCTGGCGCGGGCAATCCTCGAAACGCTCCTGGAGCGCGGCTGCACGGTGATGGCCACTACCCACCATGGTGAGTTGAAGGCGTTCGCGCACAACGACCCCCGGCTGCGGAACGCCTCGGTGGAGTTCGACATCGAGACGCTGAGCCCGACCTACCACCTGACGATAGGACTGCCGGGGCAATCGAATGCGATCGCCATCGCGCGGCGGCTCGGGCTGGACGAAGATGTGCTGGAACGGGCAAAGGAGCAGCTTTCGCCCGAGCACTTCGAGTTGGAGCAGTTGCTGGGCGAGATCCGCGGGGAGCGAACGGCCGCCAGTGAGGCGCGCCACCGCGAGGAGCTGGCGCGGCGCGAGAGCGAAGAGCTTCGCCTGGCGCTGGCGGAACGGCGCGACCACATCGAGCAGGAGCGGGCCGAAATCATCGCGGCCGCCCACCGCGAGGCCGAGGACGCGCTGACCGCCGCACGCAGGGAACTGGATGAAGTCAAGCGGCAGGCGGCCCGGCGTGACTTCGACACGCGCGCCGCAGAGGAGACGCTCAAGCGGCTCGACGACGATCTCGCCCGGCTCCGGGGGCGCGCGCGGCCGCAGCGCGAACGCATGGCGGTGCAGGCCGCTGCTCCGCGGGAGATCGCCCCGGGAGACGCGATCCACGTGCGCGACATTCCCCAGGAAGGAGAGGCTCTCAGCGGCATCGGCGATGACGGCAAGGTGGAGGCCCAGTTTGGCTCCATCCGGATGAAGGTATCGGTCGACCGCATCGACCGTGTGCAGCCCAAGCAGCCCGCCGAGAAGGTCGTGTTGCCGGCGGGACCGCACGTGCCCATCGAGATCGACCTCAGGGGTAAGCGGGCCGAGGAGGCGCTAATCGACTTCGAGACGTACGTGGACGATGCGTTCCGGGCCGGGCTGCCATTCATCCGGATCATCCACGGCAAGGGCACAGGCGCTCTCCGAGCGGCTATCCGGGACGCCCTGCAAGGCCACCCGCTTGTGCGGCGCTACGAGACGGCGCCGCCTAACGAGGGCGGCGAAGGCGTGACCATCGCCGTGCTGGCGGGCTGAGATGACGACTCCGAGACATCCCGGCTTCCAACCTCCGCTCGAACTGGGAGAGGACCAGGTTCCGCCGGACGCACCGCTTGCCGCCAGGATGCGGCCTCGCAGCCTGGCCGAGTTCGCAGGACAACGTGACGCGGTAGGGCCGGGGACGATGTTGCGGGGAGCTGCCGAGCGCGGTCACCTGCCGTCGGTCATCCTCTGGGGCCCCCCGGGATGCGGCAAGACGACCCTCGCGCGCCTGCTGGCGAAGCAGACGAAGGCGGCCTTTGTGGCTATCTCGGCGGTGGCATCGGGTGTGGCGGAACTGCGACGAATCGCTGGAGAGGCTGAGGCGCGCGGGGCTGCCGGCCAGCGCACGGTGGTGTTCATCGACGAGATCCACCGTTTCAACAAGGCGCAGCAGGACGTGGTCCTCCCGTACGTTGAAGAGGGGGCCATCACGCTCATCGGCGCGACCACAGAGAACCCCTCCTTCGAAGTGGTGGCGCCGCTGCTGAGCCGCGTGCGCGTAGTGCGGCTTCTACCGCTCGGCGATGACGACATCCGCGAAATCGTGGCGCGAGCACTGGCCGACGTTGAGCGCGGCCTCGGCCGGGAGGCGCTGCAACTTGAGCCCGCAGCGGAGGCACTGCTCGTCGAGAGCTCGAACGGGGACGCGCGAGCAGCTCTGACAGGTCTGGAGATCGCGGCCGCGGCCGCGGGCAGCGAAGGGAGGCGTCTTATCGCGGCGGCCGACGTGCAGGCGGCCCTGGCGGACCGGAGGCCCTACCACGACAAGCAGGGCGACTTCCACTACGACACGATTTCGGCGTTCATCAAGTCGTTGCGGGGGTCGGACCCGGACGCAGCCCTCTACTGGCTGGCGAGGATGATCGAAGCGGGAGAGGACCCGCTGTTTGTGGTCCGAAGGATGGTGATCCTGGCGGCCGAGGACATCGGACTGGCCGACCCCCAGGCGCTGGTGGTAGCGACCGCCTGCCAGCAGGCTGTCCACTTTGTCGGGATGCCGGAGGGGTACCTTCCAATGGCGGAGTGCGCCCTCTACCTGGCCCTCGCGCCGAAGAGCAACAGCGCCTACACGGGATTTCTGCGGGCTCGTGAGGATGCGGTGCGAACTTCGCACCTGCCCGTGCCCATGCACCTTCGCAATGCTGTGACCGGGCTGATGCGCAAGTTCGGCTACGGGCAGGGCTACCGCTACGCACACGACGAGCAAGAGCACTACGCAGCCGGACTCACATACTTGCCCGATCCGGTGGCCGGGCAACAGTATTACGTACCGGGGCGCCTCGGCTTCGAAGCGCAGGCCGCGGAACGGCTCGCGCGGCTTCGGAGCGGAGGCGCTGCCCAACCACGCAAGACCATTGAACAGCGAGAACCGGATGAAGATTGAGTACCAGTATTCGCGCTCGACAGGCCGCCAGCCACAGGTCGAGGAAGCCCTGAAGCTCGCCATCGAGGCTTCAGGGGCGACGGCAGAGATCGTTTACACCGAGGTGCAGGATTCGGAAGATGCAAAGCTCAAGCGCTGCCTGGGGTCTCCCACAATCCGGGTCGAAGGGATCGACGTGGAATACGGAGAGCGCGAGCCCGAGGAGTTCACGAGCGGGACGCGCTACTACAACACGCCCGAGGGCTGGAAGCCCTACCCGCACGCGCGCCTCATCGCGAACACAATCGTGGAAGTGATGCACCGCCAGGAGAAGGCTGCGAAGAGCTGAGGCGCTACGGGCGAGTTAGCCCCGGTCACCGTCGCTGAGCAGGTCGCCCAGGTGGCAGACGTCGTTGACACGCTGGACCACGACGCGTCCGGTGCGGTCGCGCGCGAACTCGGTGATTGAGCAGTTGGCGACGCGAAACATCCCGGGTCGGCCGTAGTCGAGGCCAAGCGCCGCATAGCACAGGGCGCCAACTACGCCACCATGCGCCACCGCGACGACGGTCTCGCCCGTGTCGCGAAGGCCATGGAGCACGGTGGAGACGCGCTGGAGGAACTCCTCGCGCCCTTCCTCGCCGGGGAAGCGGGGACGCTCGCCCCGCTGGTAGGCAGCCATCATCTCGGGGAAACGCTCGCGGACCTGTGGCCCGGTCAGGCCGCTGATGGCGCCGATGTTGTACTCGGTGAGCGCGGGGCGTGCCTCGGCCTCGAGCCCAAGCGCCCCGGCAATGACTCCGGCGGTGTCCCACGCGCGTTTCAGGGGGCTGGCGATGACGCGGTCGACCTTCTCGCCGGCGAGCCGGGCGGCCGTGGCTTCGGCCTGCCGCCAGCCAAGCTCGCTGAGCCCGAAATCCAGGTGCCCCTGGATGACACCGCTGGCGTTCCCTTCCGACTGGCCGTGGCGGACGATGAGAAGTCGCAAGGGGCTCAGGCGCCTCGGTCCCGCATCAGTGTGCGCGGCCAGGGGGCGTGGGATGTGGGCACACAGGCGACTTTGACCGCGAGCGGCATCGTGGGTTTAACCAGCAACTGGACCGGGTAGTCGAAGGTCGATCTCGACAGGCACTTGAATCCCGTCTTCTCGCGCTGCCCGAATTCGGAACCCGGTGACTTCGATACCTTCGACGCGGCCGGTCAGGGTGTTTTGCCGCAGGAGAGTTCCGGGACTCACCTCGATCATCACCTGATCATCGGTTGGCGGAGCCACGTCAAGGTAGAGGATGTCGCCGATTTCGTCGTATTCGACCGTCAGCTTCGTTCCCAAATCACCACGCCTGCGGGCAGATTCGCTGCAAGGTAAGCGGTCGCAACCCAGTGTCTTGGAGGATCCCGGTCGGACGAAGGTTCATCCCTCAAGACCACCACCACAATGTGCCTGCCACCTGACGGATCGTCAACTTCCCGGGCATACAGCGCTTCTTCCGGCCTCCATGGGCGGCGAATGACCATGTCCGGATCGCCCAGAACGCCAGACACGTTCGCCATCCGCACGTTCGAGTGACGGCGGCGAATGTGGCGCTCGCGCTCTTCGGTCAACTCCACGTCGGCGCCCAGGTAAGGACACGGAAACCAGGTCACGCCGCGGCATCTTACTCCGTGAGGCGGCGATAGAGCGTGGGAAGCCGGCTGGGCAGGGCCTCGATGTCGGCCACGACCTCGTAGCCCATGTCGGCGCACATGGTCTTCAGGTAGTCGTGGCCAGCCCGGTCGACGGTGAGGGCGAAGGGAGTGATACCTTCGCGCTTGGCCTCGTTGAGCGCCTGCTTGGTGTCGTGGATGGCGTATTCCTTCTCGGTGCGGTCGCGGCCGTAGCCATGGTCCTGGGGACGGCCATCGCTTAGGAGGAAGAGTATCCGGACCTTGGCATCGGTCTTCATGAGCTTGTAGGTGGCGTGCCGGATGGCAGGCCCCATGCGCGTCGAGCGGATGGGCGTGATCTTGTCGAGCCGCTTCTTCACTTTGTCGTCGAGGTGCTCGTCGAAGTCCTTGATGACGAAGAACTCGACGTTGTCGCGCCCGTAGCCGCTGAAGCCGTAGATGCCGTACTGGTCGCCGATGGCTTCGAGGGCCGTCATCAGCAGAACGGCCGACTCCTTCTCGAGGTCGATGATTCGCTTGGGAGGCGCACTGAGCTCCTGCTTGCGCCTCGACACCCACCAGCTGAGGTACTTGCGGGGGTCGTCGTTGTAGTCGTCATCATCCATCTTCTTGTCGCGCTTGTTGATCTCCTCGTCAGTGGAGGCGGACATGTCGATGAGGAAGGCGACAGCGACGTCGCGATCGATTTTGTTGCGGCGCCAGTAGATCTTCTCCTGGGGGCTGGCGCCGGCGCGACGTTCGACCATCCATTCGATGGCGGCGTCGAGGTCGAAATCCTCGCCCTCGGGGAGCCGCTTAATCTTGCGGAAGAGCTCGGGCTTCATTAGCTCGAACTGCTTTCGGGTCTGGGCGACGAGGCCGGCGTGTTCGCGAATGGTGTTGTCGTAGAAGTCCTCTTCGCCGCTTTCGAGCTTGGACTCCTTCACGGCGCACCACCGCGGCTTGTAGTCCTGGGCGCGGAAGTCCCACTCGTCGTAGTAGTAAACGGTGACGATGGGGATGAGAGGCTGCTCACCTTCTTCGGTGCCGGTGCTGCTGTCGGCCGTGGGGTCGCCGTCGTTGCCGTCCTGATCGGAACTGGGCGTGCCTGCCTCGCGCATCAGGTTTTCCATGAACATGCCGGTGGTGGCGTCGAGATCCCCTTCCATCAGCTGGTCGAGGTCGATCTCGGCGCTCTTTTCGAGCAACTCCTGGAGCTGTTCGGGCGTGAGCGGCGTAGGCGATTGCTCGCCCGCTTCGCCACCCTGGGCGTCTTCGCGCATCTTCATCAGCAGCTGGACAAGCTCGGGCTTGAAGTCGCCCCGGAAGCCGACCTCGTCCGGGCTCTGGTAGTCCATTTCGTCGTCGCCGGCGGAGACGTCGCCCATCTCCATCTGCATGCCCTGGCCGCCGGACTCGCCGCCTTCGCCGGGCATCATCTCGCCGGGCTGGCCGGGCTCGACAGGCCCCCAGCTCGAACTGGGCATGTCTTCCATGATGTTGGGAATCTTGATGGCGATCTGATAGAGCCGGAGCGTGGCCTCGGCCGCATCCTCAACAAGCGTCACCTCCTGAGCCAGGAGGTTGAGAATGCCCAGCGCGGTCGCCATCTCCTCTTCACGCGTGCGGGGCCAGAGCACGGTATCGAGACCTTCGAGGCTAGCGCGCACCAGGTTTTCCACAAAAGCCTGCCGAAGCGGGAGAGCCTGCACCTGGGGCCGGTTGCCGAGCTCGCGCCGCTGCATGCGGATGAGCGGCTTGCGGATGCCGCCGTATTCGCGCTTGATGGCGCCGTCTATCCTGCAGTCCTCGGCGATGGTGAAGAGATCGCTGGCCAGTTTCCGGTCGGGGAAGAGGTCGAAGAAGCGCTCCATGTGGGTCGTGGCTTCGCTGGCAGCAGGCACGGAGGCGCGCAGATTCCCGAGATGTGCGCCGGGGCGCTCGAAGTCGAATTCGAAGCTGCCGAATTCGATGTGGGCGGACTGGTGCGTTGAAAAGACCTTGTAGGCGGCGAAGTTGTCGGCCTTCTCGTGGAAGGTCTCCATCACCTCGGGCAGGAAGATGGTGGTGCCTTCGGTGCTGGCATGATTCTCGTTGACCCAGCCGATGCCCTTCTCGGCAAGCGCCGAAGAGGACTGCACGGCCACGTTGCGGCCGGTCAGGGCCTTGCAGTAGAGGCGAAGGATTTCGCCGACGCGAGAGAGTTCGATGCGCGCAGAAAGCGTCTCGATGATGTCTTCGCTGCGGGATGACTGGAGGCGGAAGTAGGCTTCGCCGCCGTCGTGGCTGACCTGAAGGATGCGGAGCCCGGCTTCCTGCCAGCCGCGGAGCTCGTCAATGCGGATGCGCTGCAACACCTGTGGCACGTTCGTGACGAAGTCCATTGCGGCGAAGGGCGAATACGGGGCCAGCTGTTCGGCCAGCTCAAGCACGGTGTAGTGCTCATCCGGCTCAAGCTCGCCGAGGGCCGCAGCACTCTCCTCGAAGTACTGGAACGCGGACCGGGTCTGGCCGCGCGCGGCCTGGGCGGTCAGGAGCAGGAAGCGCTCGCGGAGGGGGGCATGCACCTTGTGCATTAGCTGCGCCCCGCGCTCGAAGTAGAGCCGCGTGTCGGCCCAGCTCGACTGGGCGAGTTCCACAGCGAAACCGAGGAACGGGGAGCGGTCGTCCTCGTCCAGCCTGGCGAGCACCTCGGGAGCCGACGCAAGGCAGGCCGCGGCGAGCTCGTAGCTGTGCCGCGAAAGCTCGTCCACGAACAGGATTAGCCGGGACGCCTGCCCGGGGCGGAGAACGGCGTAAAGGCCGGGGCTGATCTCGAAGAACTGGCCGGCCAGAGCCGAGCTCTTCCAGTTGCCCTTGTAAAGCCGGCGGCCCATATCGGCCCACTGACGCACGTGGCTGGACCCGATGGTCTCCATGGTCTGCGGGGCGGAGCGCAGGAACGAAACGGCCAGCGGCGCGGACTCGGCGGCCATGGCCATAGCCTCGTGGCCGAGAGTCTCGATCGCCTCCCACGAGGCGCCACGCGGGATCAGCGGCGCGGCGCGGAAGTACTCCAGGGCCGCCTCCCACGAGCGCAGGCTCAAGCCCGTCAGCTCGACGCCCGTTTCGGCCCAGGTTTGCAGCTGCGATGGCGTGAGCGCGGGCGCAAGCGCGCGAAGGCCGGCCTCGTAGTGCTGCTCGAGCGGCGCCGGGAAGCCGGAAAGGCGCTCGTGGTGGCGGGCAAGGAGTTCTCCGACGATGGTCATGAGATGAGTGTGTGCTCCCTTGTGCGGTGCAGAGTATGCGCTTGCTCAGATGCGCCGGGCCCCGGGGTGACCGTCATGGGCGTCCCTGGGATGGGTAGAGCTGGCTCGAACGCGCCGCGAAGTTGCGCGTGGGGTCATCATAATCGTAGAAGGTCACCTCATCGGTTGTCGTGTCCCACGTCGCGCACGAGAGGCGAAAGCCATTGCGATGGTCGCGCGGATCGCCGGCTGAACCGGGATTGATGACAAGCGTCGAACCGTGGCGCTGAGCCATCTGGAAGTGAGTGTGCCCCACGATGAGCGTGTCGCAGTCCAGGTGGGCCGCCCGGGACCAGATCGTCTCGTGCGGGTAGTGGTAGTCCCAGTGCGGCTCCCAGGGCGCGCTATGAACAACCAGCAGTTTGCGGCCGGCGACCCGGGTTTCGATCCGGTACGGGCGCTCCGCCAGCCACGCCAGGAGGTCCTCGTTGACCTTCGGCGACGACCGCACGCGGTCGCCGTCGCGGCTGAGCACGGTCTCCTCGTGATTGCCAAGGACGACGCGCGCTCCCGAGTCGCGAAGCAGGGCGACAACTTCGTTCGACCAGCGGAACTGGAAGATGGAATCGCCCGCGCAAATGAGCTCATCGAACGGCGCCATGACTTCGAGGGCGTGGCGCAGACCTTCAACATTGCAGTGAACATCCGAAACAATCGCGATTCTCATCCGCGCCCGCCCGGAACTCCGGACACGGCCCGGCCGGCGCCAGTTTGGCGGTGCGTGACTCTCAACGCCGGGCGACCCTCATTCGAAGATGGAAGTGACGACCTCTTCAATGCTCCGCTGGACCTCGAGATCGTCGGTCAGTGCCCAGGTCACAGCCACCTGGCAGGCGCGCCGGGCAGGGATACCCTTCGCCATGAGGCGGCCAGCGTAAATGAGCAGCCGCGTGCTCACGCCCTCGCCAAGTCCGTGCTCCTTCAGATTGCGGACCTTCTCGCCGAGCTTGGACAGGTCATTCGCGGCCTGGGGCGAGCACCCGGCCTCGTGGGCGATGATGGCCGCTTCCTGGTCGCGGGGAGGATAGTTGAACTCGATGGCGATGAAGCGCTGCCGGGTGGAGTGCTTCAGATCCTTGAGGGCGCTCTGGTAGCCCGGGTTGTAGGAGATGACGAGGAGGAAGCCGTCGGCCGCTTCGACGACCTGCCCGAGCTTCTCGATCGGGAGAAGGCGCCGGTAGTCGGTGAGGGGGTGGATGAGGACGGTGGTGTCCTTGCGGGCTTCGACGACTTCGTCGAGGTAGCAGATGGCGCCGAGCTTTACGGCGCGCGTGAGGGGGCCATCGACCCAGCGGGTCCCGTCGGTATCGAGCAGGTAGCGGCCCACGAGGTCGCTGGCGGTCAGGTCCTCGTGACACGCCACGGTGATAAGCGGCATACGGTGGTCGACCGTATCGCCGTCGCCCCTGGAGACCCTCGTCACGGGGCGGCCAAGCTTGAACGCCATGTACTCGACAAAGCGCGTCTTGCCGCACCCGGTCGGCCCCTTGAAGAGAACGGGGATGCGCTGTTCGTAGGCGGTCTGGAAGAGTTCGACCTCGTCACCAATGGGCAGGTAGTAGGGCTCTTCGTGGACTGCGTAGTCTTCCACGTCCCAGACGGTCGAGCCCTTCAATGCTGTCTCAGTCAATGCCGTTACCTCCGGGCTGCTTCCTGCAGCCGCTTCTGAAGTTCGTCCCACGCCCGTTGCACCCGGCGTTCGAGGTCATCAATAGTGCCGTTGTTCTCGATGACTGTATCCGCGCGAGCGGTGCGCTCCGCGTTGGAGAGCTGCGAAGCGAGTCGCGCGCGGGCGGCCGCTTCATCGAGCCCGTTCCGTTCCGCAAGACGGCGGACCGCGAGGTCAGGCTCGACAACGACGACCCAGATTTCGTCGACCAGGTCTTCCCACCCGGCTTCGAAGAGCACGGCCGCTTCGAGAACGCAAAGCGCGTGGCCATCGCCGTTCAGGCGGGCGAATTCCTCGACCGCAAGCCGGCGGATGCCGGGCCAGACGATGTCGGTGAGCCGCTTCAGTTCATCGGGGCGGCCGAACACCTTGCCGCCAAGGACCTTGCGATCGATCGTCCCATCCGAAGCGACGAGGTCGTCGCCGAAGGCCGCAACCACAGCGCGAAACGTATCCGTCCCGGGCTCGTAGGTACGGTGGCCGAGCAGATCCGCATCGACGACCGGGACTTCACGGTCGCGGAAGAAGCGTGCGACGGTGGACTTGCCGCTGGCAATGCCACCGGTGAGGCCGATAACGCGCAAAAGAAGGACTCCGGCGGACGCTGGGAGCGTTTATGTAGTCAGTTTAGCCCGCAATTGCGGGCGAGCGAAATGATCCCGGTCGTTTCCCGTACCTTGTTGCTGTGCTATCGGCCGGCCGGCGCGTGGGGGCTAAGCGACGACACCGGTGCGCCGGAAACGCTCAATCGCCGTCTCGTCGAAGCCAATTTCCCCCAGGATCTCGTCCGTGTGTTCGCCGAGTGCGGGCGAGGCACGCCGGATGGAGGTTGGCGTCCCGCTCATTCGGACAATGGGCGCAGGACCACGGAGAGTGCCGAAGAGGGAGTGCTCGTACTCCTCGAAGTAGCGATTGGCCACGGCCTGGGGGTCTTCCCAGAGTTCGTCGACGAAGCGTACCGGGCCGCAGGCGATGTCGTGAGCATCGAGGTGGTCGAGCCATTCCTGGTTGGTACGCGAAAGGAAGCGCGACTGGCAGAGGGCGACAAGCTCCTCGCCTACGCGCTTCAGGGTCGCCGGAGAGCGGTCGAAGCCTTCGTCGTAGCGCGGGTCGTGGATGCCAAGGGCAATGCGGAACCGCTCGCGCGGCCCCGGGCCCAGGCAACCGACGGCGATGTAGCCGTCTTTCGTCTGGTAGCAGCGGTAGTAGATGTTTCCGGAAAGCTCCGGCGAAAGGGCGCGGCGTTCGGCGTAGATCTCCTCGATCCCGGCGCCACGCTCGCGCGCAGCACGCAGCGCGGCGAGCCTTCGCTCGCGAGACTCGGTATCGAGCGCGACGATTTCGCGGGCGCCGGCCTGCAGGAAGAGCGACGAGAGGAGCAGGCTGGTATCGATGGCCTGGCCTTCGCCGGTGCGTTCACGATGGTAGAGCGCGGCACTGATCGCCCAGGCCATGGCGACGCCCGTGACTACGTCGGCCGGAGCGAACTGAACCCAGATCGGGAGGCCGTTCTGGATGTTGGGGTTGGAGGTGGCGACCCCGCTCATGGCCTGGGCGATTATGTCGTAGCCGCGGCGGTTGGCATCGGGGCCTTCGCGGCCGAAGGCGGTGTTCTCGCAGTAAATTATGTCGGGCCGAGCGCGCCGGGCGGACTCGTAATCCACGCCCAGCGCCGCGGCCACGCCGGGGCGGTAGTTGGTCACGAGCACATCGGCCCAGCGGAAGAGCGCATTGCGAATGTATTCCGAATGTTCGTTCTTGAAGTTGAGCGCGAGGCTGCGCTTGCCCCTGTTCTGCGAAAGGAAGCCCCGGCTCTCTTTGGGGATCAGTTCGGCCTGCAGACGCCACGGCTCGCCCTCCAGGGGCTCGACCTTTACGACGTCGGCGCCCATCTCTGAAAGCAGCGCGCCGGCGAGCGGCCCGGCGATGATCTGCGTGCAGTCGAGAACCTTGATTCCCTCGAGCGCTCCCGGCATTGACGAAACCCTCCCTGGCCCGTCCACCTCACAAGATAACGAGATGGCAGCGGGATAATACGCGGTTGGAACCCGATTCGGGGAGCGGGTGACCCCCCGAGTGAGCCTTTACCTGCGGGGCGGGGACCGGACAAGTTTCCGTAACGTCGGGTATGATGCAGGTCACATGCCGCCTTCGGACGGCACAGGGACTTCAAGGACGGCCTGATGGGACCGGTACCAGACCCCACCATGGTCCTGGGAAAGACTGCGCTCTTCAGCGGTCTTTCTCCTGAAGAGCTGGTCGAGCTGGCCAGCTACGCGCGGATGCAAGGCTTTCCGCCTCAGAAGGACATTTTCACCGAGGGCCAGGACTGTGATGGTCTCTGGGTGCTGCATTCGGGACGCGTGCGGCTCTACCACACCTCCATTGAGGGAAGGCAGCAGGTCGTGGGCTTCCGCTCCGCGGGAGCTGCCCTCGAACTTGGGCCGGCGCTTGACGGGCGGCCATACACAGTCAGCGGCACATCGCCCGACGGGGCCATCCTCGCGTTTCTCCCACGGCCAGCGTTACACGAGGTTTCGCGCGCCCCTACCGTCGTCCGCGGAATCATCGACCAGCTCTGCCTGGAGCTGCGCCAGCTCGACATCGCGACGGCCGTAGCCACTCTCAAGGACGCCCGGCGGCGGGTCTACTGCGCCCTCCTGCGTCTCGCACGGCAGTTCGGCACGCAGACCGGTGACGGGGCGATCCGGATCGACTACCGGCTCACGCGCCGCGACATCGCAGACATCTCCGGGGTGACTCTGGAGACTGCAATTCGCGTTCTTTCGGAGTTGCAGCGCCACGGCATCGTGCGCACGGAGTCGCAGGTGATTGAAATCGTCGATGTGGCCGGGCTTGAGAACCCGAGCGAATGCGCGGATTGCCAGCTAAGCTGCGGCGTTCAGGAGCGCGACTGGGACCGCTGGGGCGACCCGGTGCCCATGGCGCCGCCCGGCCTCTCAGCGGCCGGAAACGGGCATGGCGCGGCGCCGGCGACGATCCGCTCGATTAGCCCCCGTACTGCACTCCGCACTCGTCAAGCGTAAGCGGCTTCGTCTGCTCCCGGACGCCAGCCTCGATCACGCGGCCGACCACGAGCGCGTGGTCCCCGCCTTCAACCACGGACGAGACTTCGCACTCAAACCAGGCGGGGGCGCCGCGCAGGACGGGCGCACCGGTGATGTGGGTTTCGTAGGCGTGCCCAGAAAACGCCCCGTCGACGGGGTCAACGTGCTTGAAGAACGAGAAAGCCACGTCCTTCTGCCCGGTTCCCAGGACGCTCATGGCGAACTTCTGCGTCTCCTGGATGAGACGGAAGGTATGGCTGTCCGCCTTGACGCCAACGGCTATCAGCGGCGGCGCAAACGAAGCCTGCGTGACCCAGTTGACGGTGGAAACCGTGGCACGTTGGCCTTCGCCCGCGCCCAGCACATAAAGCCCGTAGGGGATCATTCTCAGGGCGGTCTTCTTCGCCTGCTCGTCCATGCGTGCGTGTTCTCCCGGTTTTTCTGGTCAGGGACACCCTGTGGCAGATCGAGCGTAGCGGTTCGCACGATGGGATGGCCACAGGCAAGCCATCAGTCCGGCGCCGCGCTGCCAGATGAGACCCGCGCCAGGTTGTCGACGATCACCCCGACCTGGGACTCGCTGAGGTGCTCATCGAGTAGCGCGAGGTAGACGGCATCTTCGGCCTCCAGGTGCGTTCGAATGGCGGCGTAGAGCCCGAAAAGCAACGGCAAGAGATAGTGCGCGTACGCGGCCACATCACCTTCGGCACGCACGGCTTCTGCTACCTTTTCCAGATCGTCGATCATCTGCCCGATGCTGCCGTGCTGGATGGCCATCACGTCGGAAGCCCCAGCGCTTCCGATAACGCCATCGACGGCGGGGTAAAGGGTGAACTCTTCGGCACGAGATTGGACGATGAACTCGTCGCGCAGGTAGGCGAGCGCTTCGGCGAGGGCCCCCTGGCACTCCGGCAGGCCGGCCTGGATGGCCACGGCGGCGTGCTGCAACCGCCGAAGCCCATCGAAAAGCGGCTGGCGGGCGTCGCGCAGGGGGCCGATCACGCGGTCGGACATGGAGGCGCGTTTCCCTTCGGTAGCGAGCGCCCGCCCGGGAATGTGGGGATGGCGGAAAGCTCTCGCGGGTGTACACTCCCGGCCGCATTGGGCCGAAAACTGCTGAGCGAATCTTACTCGATAGGCGCCAGGCGAGGGCGGCACGCGGGCCGGCCGGCGGCGGCGCTGCGTTGAGCGCCAGGGAGTTCACGCGGAACGGCGCACTTTGGCGCGTAATCGCCGCCGAAGGCGTTTCCGTGGCGGGCGACTGGGTGCTCATCACCGCCGCCTCGATCCACGTGTACCGGGAGACATCATCGACGTTCGCGGTTAGCGCGCTACTCGCGCTGGCCGCGGCGCCGACAATCCTCCTCGCACCGATTGGCGGGGCGATGGCCGACCGGCACGACCGCGCGAGGCTGATGGTGCTCTCCGACGCCACCATCGCCGCAGTGCTGATTGCGGGAACGGCCATGGCGGGCGGCGCGCTGTCGCTGGCGACGGCGTACATAGCCGTGCTGGCGGCTTCGGCCAGCGCCGCCTTCCACCGGCCGGCAAGCGAGGCGCTCCTGCCCACGCTTACCTCTTCCGGCCAGTTGGGCAGGACAAACAGCGTCCTGCGGCTGGCGACGCGCATCGCCATGATCGGTGGGCCCGCGCTGGCAGGATTCCTGATGAGCGGCAACGGCTTTGCCGTGGTGCTCGCCTTCGATGCAGGGACGTTCCTCATCTCCGCGGGGCTGATGGTTACGCTCATGCGCCGCTCGGCGCCGGCTGCGGCGGAGCGAAAGGAGTCCACGCTGCGTGCCGCCCTCTCCGGCTGGGAGTACGCGCGGGGGCGCCGGGACATAGCGATCGTCATCGGGGCTGTGGGAGTGACGATGGTCATGGGGGCGATAATCAGCGCGGGTACGCTGGCCTTCGTCTCGCAGGAGCTGGAACTACCGGAAAGCCGCTACGGCGCCCTGCTCGCGGTGGAAGGGGCGGGGGCCGTGGCCCTCGCTGTTGCGTTCATTCTCCTGGGGCCTCGACTCAACCTCCTGCCCGCGGGGACGGCCGCGCTCCTGGCGACCGGTGCGGCCTGCGCTTCGCTCGGGTTCGCCCCGTCCCTGGCGTGGGCGATGGCGATCATGGTGGTGATGGGCATGGGCGAAGTGGGGCTGCAGGTCGCATTTTCGAGCTACCTCCAGCAGCAGGCCGACGATGCCTTCCGGGGCCGCGTGATGAGCCTGATCGCCATGGTGGCGGCGCTCGGCCGCCTTGCCGGGTTGGCGATGGCGGGCCCCGCGGTTGACTTCGCTGGCGTGCCGGCGGCATTCGGGGTCGCCGGGTTGATAATCATGGCCAGCGCGTTGCCCGTGGCAGGCCTGGCCCTGACTTCGGGAAGGCGGGCCGTAGTACGCGCCTGACGCGAAACTGGCGCGTGCGGTAAATTCCGGAAATGTCCGGACCGAACGCCCAGCCCGACGCCCTCGCAGGGCTGACCATCATCGACCTCTCGGCACACATCGCGGGGCCGTACGCCACGAAGCTGCTCGCCGACCTTGGCGCGCGCGTCGTCAAGGTCGAGCGGCCCGGCGGAGACCCTGCGCGCGGGCTCGGGCCCTTCCTGGGAGACAAGCCGGGCCCGGAGCGAAGCGCGACCTTCCAGTTCCTGAACACGAACAAGGAATCGGTGGTCATTGACCTGAAGCAGGGGTCCGGGCGCGAAGCGCTCAGAGCACTTGTCAGACGGGCAGATCTCGTAGTTTCGGCCTTCCCGCCAGCGGTGGCCGAACGCCTGGGCGTCACGCCCGAAAACCTGGGGTCGGAGAGCGGGCCGTCCCTGGTGTGGCTGACGAATTTCGGGCGCGTTGGGCCCTACCGCGACTACCGCCTTTCGGAGACTGCCCTCTTTGCCATGGGCGGAGAGATGTGGAGCCACGGCATCGCCAGCCGCGAGCCGCTGAAGTACGGCGGCACAGCGGCGCTGCTCCAGTGTGGGGCGATGGCGGCCATCGCGGCGCTCGGGGCGATCCATGCGCACGAGCTGCACGGCATCGGGCAGGTGGTGGACGTGCCGCTCTTCGACGTTCAGGTGAACAGCGTCGACCGCCGGAGCTCGGCCATCCTGGCATACCGGTTTTCGGGGAGGGTGCAGGCGCGCGCGGCGGCAGCGACGATCGGCGTCGCGGGCGGGATCTACCCCGTTGCCGACGGATTCGTGGAGGCCACGGCTTCTTTCGGCGACTACTGGCAGCGCTTCGTGGAGATGATCGATGACGACCGCCTGCGCGCGCCAAAGTGGACTCAGCCTGCGACACAGGTGGACCCGGCAGCGAAGGAAGAAGCCGACGGCATCATCTACCCATGGATGTTGAGCCGGACCAGGCGGGAGGTGTGGGCGGAGGCGCGGCGCGCCCGGGCGATGGTGGCCCCGCTCTTCACCGCGGAGGACCTGTTCGAAGACCCCGTCTTCCGCGAGCGGGGGCTGTGGACCGAGATAGAGCACGCCACGCTTGGCCGCGTCCCGATGCTGGGACGCCCTTACATGCTTGAGAAAACCCCGTGGCGCATCCGCCGCCCGGCGCCAATGCTCGGCGAGCACACTGCCGCCGTCCTCAGCGAGCTGGGCTACGGCTCCGCCGAGATCGCCGCACTCCGCGCCGAAGGAGCCGTTGAATGAGTGACCTCCTGCCGCTCCAGGGCATCCGCATCTGCGACTTCTCGGCAGTGTGGGCCGGGCAGACGGCCACTATGTACCTGGCCGACATGGGCGCGGAGTGCATCAAGGTCGAAAACCCGTTCGTCTGGAACCCGATGACGAGGGCGGCGTCGCCACGGGTGGACCGAATGACTTCAGCCATGCTTCCGCCCTGGATCGGGGGCCACCCCAACAGCAACCCCGGGCCGCGGCCCTGGAACAACTGCCCCGCCTTCATCCATGTGATGCGCAACAAGAAGTCGTTCACGGTGGACAGCCGCCGCCCCGAGGGGCTGGCCGTGGTGAGAGCGCTCATCCGCACGAGCGACATCCTCGCCGAGAACCTGGCGATCGGGACGCTGGAGAAGCTCGGGCTGGACGACGACGCCATCCGCGCGGAGCGCCCGGACATCATCATCCTGCACATGCCGGCCTTCGGTAAGGAGGGCGAATACACCCTGGGCCGCGGCTACGGTGCGCACATCGACTCCGTCGCAGGCTCGACCATCGTGCGCGGCTACCGGGAGGACTCCCCCTACTCGAACGTCCAGGTCTTTGCGGGCGACTTCTTCGCGGGCATGCACGGCGCCGTCGTCACGCTGGCAGCCCTTCGCCACCGGCGGCGAACGGGCGAAGGACAGGTCATCGAGGCCGCCCAGGTGGAGTGCTCGGCGCAGATGTTCCCGCAGGCGGCGCTCGACTACGCGTGGAACGGGCGCGTGGCCGGGTCCATCGGGAACAGGAGCATCGAGGGGTTCGTCCCCAACGGCGTCTTTCCCGCCCGCGGCGATGACTGCTGGATAGCCATCAGTTGCCGCTCCGACGGGGAGTGGACGGCGCTGGTCCGCTTCATGGGATCGCCATCCTGGGCGACGTCAGCGAGCTTCGAAACGGCTGCCGGGCGGGCTGCGCAGGAGGAGATGATCGAGGAGCGCGTGGCGGAATTCACCAGCAGCCGCGACCGCGACGAGCTGTTCCATGCGCTGCAAGAGGCAGGAGTCACCGCCGGGCCGGTCCTCAACGCAAAGGACGTTGCCGAAGACCCGCACCTCGAAGCGAGCGGGACGTGGACGGAACTACCCGCGACGGCCGACTACCCGGCCACGAAGTTCGCCGTGCCGCCCTACCACTTCTCCCGCTCGAACGTCACCATCCGCACTGAACCGGCCCTCTTTGGCCAACACAACGACTACGTCTATCGCGAAGTGCTGGGACTGAGCGACGAAGAGATCGAGGGTCTGCGCGCTGGCGGCCACATCACGGACACTTATGACGCCAAACTGATCGCGGGCGGATGAAGGAGGCCGGCATGCGGCTGGAGAACAAGGTGGCCATCGTCACGGGCGCCGCGTCCGGGATCGGGGCAGCGACCGCCGCGCTCTTCGCCGAAGAAGGTGCCCACGTGCTCGCCGTCGACCTTCCGGGAACGCGCCTGGCCCGGACACACCGTTCTCGCGGGAACATCGAGACGCTCGAAGCCGACGTCGCCATCGAGGGGGCCGGGGCGCGGATCGCCGGCGAGGCGGTCAGCCGCTTTGGCGGGTTGGATATCCTCATGAACAACGCGGGCGTAGGTTCGAACGCCCCGGCCGAGGTGCTGCCCGTGGAGGAATGGGACCGCGTGTTCTCGGTGAATGTGCGCGCGATGTTCCTCCTCTGCCAGGCGGCCATCCCGGTGATGAAGCGCCGCAAGGGCGGCAGGATAATCAATGTGGCGTCGGTGATGGCGCGCAGGACCGACTACGGGCTCTCGGCCTACGTTGCCGCAAAGCACGCCGTGGCCGGTCTGACGAAGACGCTCGCACTTGAGCTGGGCCGCGATGGCATCACCGCTAACTACATCGAGCCCGGGGCAATCTACACAGGCATGACGAAGGCGAACTTCGACCAGGCGCACATCCGCGAGGTGTGGGAAAAGAAGTCGCCTCTGCGACGCCTGGGGCAGCCGATCGACATCGCCCGGGGCGCGCTCTTCCTCGCCTCGGACGAGTCCTCGTTCGTGACCGGTCACGGTTTGGTCATCGACGGAGGATTGACGCTGCGCTCTTAGTGTTCCGGGGCAGTGTCTCCACGCTGCTTGCGGACATGGCCCTTTTCGACGCGCACAGCGCAGACCTTGTACTCGGGAATGCGCGACTGTGGGTCGTAGGCGTTGTTGGTGAGGAAGTTGGCGGCGCT